>NZ_JBEZCG010000003.1:0-822 GCF_040647455.1 Streptomyces sp. NPDC041068 | reverse complement strand
CGTCGGTTGTCGCGACGGTCATCACGGCGGTCGTCACGCCGGTCGTCACGCCGGAAAGCGGGACGGTCACCATCGCGCCGGTCGTCGCGACGGAAGCCACCACGGTCACGGTCGTCACGACGCGGCCCGCCGGACCGGTCGTCACGACGGAACGGCGGCCGCCCGCCACGATCCCGGTCGCCGTCACGGCGATCGTCCCGGCGGTCGTCGCGACCCCGGTAGCCACCGCCACGGTTGTCATCGCGGCGGTCGTCACGGCGGAAGCCGCCACGGTCGTTGTCGCGACGCGGAGCCCCGCGGTATCCGCCCCGGTCACCACCGTCCCGGCGGCGCTGCTCGCGCTCCGGACGCTCGTCGGGAGAGTTGGTGGACATCGGTGACTCCTAGTCTTCGGTACCGCAGTCATTCTTGCGCAGCATGGGTGCCGGCGCGCTTCGGCAAAAACAAAAGGACCCCTGGTCCCAGCGTGAACGCTGGGACCAGGGGTCCTCCAAAGATTGTTCGGCGGCGTCCTACTCTCCCACAGGGTCCCCCCTGCAGTACCATCGGCGCTTTGAGGCTTAGCTTCCGGGTTCGGAATGTAACCGGGCGTTTCCCTCACGCTATGACCACCGAAACCCTATGAAATACCCAGCGGATCAAGATCTGCCGGGTCTCAAACAGGGCAGCGAACAAGCACACTCTTCAATTAAGTAGTGACGCTGTTCAGCCGACACAACTGTTCGTTGTTTCAGAACCAACACAGTGGACGCGAGCAACTGAGGACAAGCCCTCGGCCTATTAGTACCAGTCACCTCCACCCGTTACCGGGCTTCCAGATCT
>NZ_JBEZCG010000002.1:249097-733105 GCF_040647455.1 Streptomyces sp. NPDC041068 | reverse complement strand
AGGTCGGCAGGCCCGGAGCCCCTCTCGGCCCGGTCCAGATCTTCGGAAGGCAGCTCGGCCCACGCAGCGGCGTCCGCCCGCACGTCCACCACCGGTATGGCGGCCGTGTCCAGCCCGTCCGGGATCGCCCCGTCGACGAGCAGCACCTGAGGCGCGCTGTCGCTCAGCACGTGCGCGAGTCGCTCGGCGGGCGCGGCCGGGTCCATCGGGACATAGCCGCCGCCCGCCTTCAGGACGGCAAGGACGCTCACGACGATGTGCTCGCTGCGCGGCAGGCACAGCGCCACCAACGTCTCGCGGCCGACGCCGAGTTCGCGCAGATGGCGTGCCAAGCGGTTGGCACGGGCGTTCAGCTCGCCGTACGACAGCGCACGACCCTCGAACTCCACCGCCACCGCGTCCGGCGAACCCGCCACCACGCCCTCGAACCACTCATGCACACACCGCTCCTCCGCCACCAGATCGGACGGAGCCTCGTTCCACTCCTCCACCACACGCCGACGCTCGGCCTGCGGAAGCTCGGTGAGCCGGGAGATCCTCTCCCCCGGCTCGGCGGCGAGGGAGGCGAGCAGGTTGGTGTAGTGACGCACGAAGCGCCGGATGGTCTCGGCGTCGAACAGGTCGGTGTTGTACTCGATGAAGCCGGCGAGCCCGTCCGGGGTCTCGCGCAGGTCGAGGGTGACGTCGAACTTGGTGGCCTGAACGTCGAACTCGACCGGGAGGACCTCCAGTTCGCCCAGCTTGGCCTCCTCGGCGGTCTGCGCCTCCTGGAGCACGAACATGTTCTGGAAGACCGGTGAGTGACTGAGGCTGCGCTCCAGGCGCAGGGCGTCCACCACGGCTTCGAAGGGCACGTCCTGGTTCTCGTACGCCTCCAGGGCCCGCTGCTTCACCTGGGCGAGGAGCGCGGGGAAGGTCGGGTCGCCGGACAGATCGGTGCGCAGCACCAGGGTGTTGGCGAAGTAGCCGATGAGTCCCTCGAACTCGGCTCGGCCGCGGTTCGCCACCACCGTGCCGACGGCGACGTCGGTCTGCTGCGTGTAGCGGTGCAGCAGGGCGGAGTAGGCGGCGAACAGCGTCATGTACAGCGTGGCGTCGTTGCGGGCGCCGATCTCCCGCAGCGTGTCGAGGAGTTCGGCCGGACAGAGGAAGGTCTCGCGTGCGCCGTTGTACGTCTTGACCGGCGGCCGCTCACGGTCCGTGGGCAGGGACAGACGCGGATCGACTCCGGCGAGCCGCTCGCGCCAGTACGCGACCTGCGGCTCCCGCACCCCGTCGTCGAGCCACTCGCGCTGCCAGTTCGCGTAGTCCGGGTACTGGATCGGCAGCGGCTCCAGCGGCGAGGGACGGCCCGCGCACAGCGCCTCGTAGAGGGCGACGAGGTCGCGGTAGAGGACGCCGATCGACCAGCCGTCGGAGACGCCGTGGTGCATCGTCACCAGCAGGACGTGCTCCTGGTCGGACCGGCGCAGCAGCCGGGCCCTGATCAGCGTGTCGTGCTCCAGGTCGAAGGGGGCTGCGGCCTCCTGCGCGCATATGCGGGGCAGTTCGGCGGGGTCGGTGAGCTCCTCCTGCCGGACCTCGAAGTCCGCGCCGTCGCCGACGTGTTGGTACGGGACGCCGTCGCGGTCCACGAAGCGGGTGCGCAGGGCCTCGTGCCGCCGCACCACCTCGCGCAGCGCGCCCACGAGGGCGGGGCGGTCGAGGTGCCCGCGCAGCCGCACCGCCATCGGGATGTTGTACGCCGAGCCCGCTCCGTCCAACTGGGTGAGGAACCACAGGCGTTGCTGGGTGAAGGAGAGCGGCACGGGCTCGTCCGGGCGGCGCGTCGGCAGCGGGACGGCACCGGACGCGGAGAGATCGCGTACGAGATCGCGTACGAGGTCACGTACGGAGAGGTCGACGCCCTGCTTCTCCAGCAGCGTCATCAGGGCGCGCCGCCGCTTGGGCGGCAGCGATCGGATCCTGTGCACGAGATCCTGCACGCCCGGCTCATTGATGATGGTCATCGTCGTCCTGTCTGCTTACTTCGCGATGTCCAGTGCGTCGAGCTCCGCGTCGCTCATGGCTTCGACGAGGGCGATGCCCTCGAGAATCGCCTTCACGTCGAGGGCTCCGATGGATCCGACGGGGGTACGGCGCTCCAGCTCGGCGGCCATGTCGGCCAGGCGCGGCGCTTCGAAGAGCGCCTGGACGGGGAGCTCCGCTCCGGTCCGCCGCTTGAGCAGGTTGATCAGCCGCGTCGCGAGCAGCGAATTGCCGCCCAGGGAAAGGAAGTTGCTGGTCGGCCCGAGGTCTCCGGCGTCGATGCCGAGGAGCTCCGACCAGGCGTCGAGCAGGGTCTGCTCGGCGTCGGTGAGGGCCGTGTCCTGCTGCCGCGTGGAGCGGTCGGTGGCGGCGCTTGCGGCGCTGTCGGGTGACGCCGCTCCACGAGCCGCGTCGGCCCGTACGGCAGCCGCGGCTCCCGGCCTGCGCCCGACCCAGTACTGCCCCGGCACGAAGGCCGTCGGCGGAAGCGGCGCCAGACGGCGGCGCCCGTCGTGCAGTCCGCCCCACGGCACGGCCGCCCCGCGCACCCACAGCTCGGCGAGGTGCTCCAGCGCGCGGTCCGCGACGAGCCCCGCGAGGAACGCCTCGCCCCGGGCGCCGGAGAGGACCGTGCCCAGCGGGCCCGCGTCCTCCTCGGCGTTGCCGTGGTGGACCGGAACGGGAGCGAGCGTGTCGCCCGTCTTGCCTGCGCCGTCCGCGAGGTACCGGTCGAGGCCCTGCTTCAGCTCCTCCGCGGAGCTCGCCACCACGGCGAGCCGCTCGGGCATCGGTTCACGGCCCACCTGCGAGGTGTACGCGATGTCGGCGAGGCTCGCGGACGCGTCTCCGTCCAGGAACGCGCTCAGCCGCTGTGCCGCCGTCCGCAGCCGCTCGGGCGTGCCCGCGGACACCACCACCAGCTGGGCTCCCGCGTCCCGTGCGGCGTCCGTGGCCTCCTGCGCGGTCGGCGGCGCCTCGACGACCAGGCTTACGTGACTGCCGCCCGCGGCCACGGAGTTGATGAGCGCGCGGCGGGGCGACGGCGCACCGTCCGCGTCCGCGGTGCCGCGCGGCCGCCACTCCGCAAGCTCCTCGCACAGACTCAGCGGGGTGCCGTCGAAGTCCAGGTTGGGGTTCGGGTCGCCCGCCGCCGCCAGGGGCGCGAGCTCCCCGTGCCGGAGCTGGAGGACGACCTTGGTCAGCTGGGCGATGCCGGAGGCGGCCTCGGGGTGGCCGAGGTTCGACTTCACGGTGCCGAGTGCCACCGGCTCGGCCACCCCGTCGAACACCTCGCGCAGCGCGCGGAACTCGACCTCGTCGGAGAACGCCGTTCCGTTGGCCGCGGCCTCGACGTACCCGATGGAGTCCGCCGCGACACCGGCCCGCTCCAGGGCCCGCCGCATGACCTTCACCTGCGTCCTGCGGCTCGGCGTCATGAAGCCGTTGGCCCGGCCGCCGTGCATGGAGGCCGTGCCCTTGATGACGGCGTGGATCGGGTCCCCGTCGCGCACCGCCGCGTCCAGCGACTTGAGCAGGACGGCACCGACGGCCTCGGCTGGCAGATAGCCGTCCCCGTCGCGGAAGCTGCGGCTGCCGGGGCCGCTGCCGAGCAGCTGCAACTCGGCGAGGGCCACGTACTTGTCCGGGTGGACCGTGAGGTTGATGCCGCCGGCGACCGCCAGTTCGGCCTCGCCCCGCAGCACGTCCGCGCAGGCCAGGTGGATGGCCATGGCCGACGACGCGCACATGCTGTCCACGGCGAGGCTCGGCCCTTCGAGGCCGAAGAAGTGCGAGACGCGGTTGGCGATCATGTTGTACGAGGCCGCGGAGGTCAGCGCCGCAAGGGCGGGGTCCTCCGACTCGTCGGCGCGGTACAGGTGGTAGGCCGCGCCGACGTAGACGCCGACGCGCCGCCCGTAGCGCCGCTCGATGACCTCCTGGGTCACGCCGCTCTGCTCCAGGAGCTGCCAGACGGTCTCCAGGAAGAGCCGCTGCTGCGGGTCGAGGGCCGCGGCCTCGCGCGGCGAGATGCCGAAGAGCAGCGGGTCGAACCGGTCGACGCCGTCGAGGAAGCCGCCCCACTTGCCGGGCCGCGCCCGGCTCTCGTCGAGGCCGCCGAAGAGGGCCTCGTGGTCCCAGCGGTCGGCCGGCACCTCGGTGACGCCGTCCTTGCCACCGCGGAGGTTCGCCCACAGCGAGCCGAGGTCGCCGGCCTGCGGGTAGCGCCCGCTGATGCCGATGATCGCGACGTCCTTGGCGGGGGCGGGTTCCTTGACGGGAGCGGGTTCCTTGACGGAGGCCGCGGCGACCCCGGCAGGGACAGCAGCGCGGTCACGTACCTCGATACGGACGTCGGCGGCCGCGGGGGCGGGCGCTTCCGGGGCCTTCGATGCCTCCGGCGCGGGTGCCGCGACGGCGGGACGTGCCGGTTCGCCGAGCAGCGTGCGCAGCGCCTGCGGGTGGTCGGTGATGAAGTACCGGGCCAGGTCGCGGATGGTCTCGACCTCGAAGAGCAGAGTCCGGGACAGCCGCCCGAACGACTCCTCCAGGCCGGAGATAACGCCCACCGCGATGACCGAGTCCATGCCGTACCGCTCCAACGGCGCGTCGACGGCGATGCGTTCGGGACCGAGCTTGAGCGACGCCGCAAGCACGCGGCGCAGGTGGGCCACCGCCTTGTCCTCCAGGGCCGCGTCCTCGTCGGGCGTACCGGAGGGGGCGGCGACGGCGGAAGAGGCGGGCACGGCCTCGGGTGCGTTCTCCACCGGCCGCGGCTCCGCTTCGTCGCCGATGAGCCGGGACAGCACCCCGTCACGCTCCCCCACGACGACGATCAGCCTGCCGTCGGCGAGACCGTTCTCCGCGGGGGCCAGCGCGCACCGCAGCGCCGTGAGGCCGCGGGCGGTGTCCAGGGGGGCCAGGCCGACGCCGCGCAGGTTCTCGCGCACGGCGCCGCCTCCCATGCCGCCCTCCTCCCAGAGCGGCCAGCCGATGGACACGGTCCTGCCGTGGCGCGCGCCCGCGTCGGCAAGGCGGTTGCGATAGGCGGCGTACGCGTCCATGAACGCGTTGCCCGCGGCGTAGTCGGCCTGCCCGGCGTTGCCGAAGGCCCCGGCGATGGACGAGAAGCACAGGAAGACGTCCAGCGGCTGGTCCCCGCTGAGCTCGTCCAGGTTCACCAGGCCCGTGACCTTGGGCGCAAGGACCCGCGCCAGCTCCTCCTCGCTCTTGCGCAGGAGGTAGCCGTCCTCGACGACGCCCGCGCTGTGCACGATGCCCGTCAACGGCCCGTGGTTGTCCGCCACATGGGACAGCACACGGGCGACCGCGCCGCGGTCGGCGACGTCGGCGCGCTGGTAGTCGACGGTGAGGCCCGCCGCGCGCAGGGCGTTCAGCGCGCCGCGCTGCTCCTCGCCCAGCGGCGAACGACCGGTGAGCACCACGGTGGCGTGCCCGACGGACGCGGCGATCTCGTGCGCCACGATCCGGCCGAGGCCGCCGACGCCGCCGGTGATCAGGTAGACGCCGTTCTCCCGCCAGGGCGCGGCCGCGCTCGTCGCGGAGCGGATCTCCACCTGTCGTACCAGCAGGCGGCGCCCGTCGCGGTGGCGCACCTCGGGCTCGGGGTCGGGCACGGCTTCCGCGGCCAGACGGGCGGCGACGGTGGCCGGTGCCGCTCCGTCCAGGCACTCGACGTACTGCGTGTGCAGAAGGGGGTTCTCCTGGTGGGCCGTGCGCAGCAGCCCCGCGATGCCGCCGAAGCAGGCAAGGCGCTCCCGTTCGGCGTCCGTGCCCGCGGTGCCGACCAGGGCGACCTGCAGCAGCACCGGCCGCCGCACACCGCCCTGGAGGATCGTGCGGGCCAGCGTGAACACGCGCGCTGCGGCCAGGGCGTACTGCCCGTCCAGCGCGTCTTCCGTGAGGTCCACGAAGTGGTGCGCCGTACCGGCGGGCAGCAGGGACCGCAGGGCGTCGCGCTCCCCTTCCCCGAGGCTGCCGATCACGACGACGTGCCGCTCGCCGAACTCCGTGTCGGTGGCGCCCTGTTCACGGACAGCTCCCCGCTCGACCCACTCGGGGCGCAGCAGCACCATCTCGCCCTGCACGTCGCCTCCGACCGGTCCGCTCTCCACGTGTACGTCTCCTCCGACCCGGCCGCTCCGCACGTGCCCCGCGGCCTGCCGTCCGTCCGGCGCTCCACCCGGCTCCGGGTCGAACCAGCACCGGTCGCGGGCGAAGGGGTATCCGGGCAGGCTGACGCGCCGGGGAGAGGGGGTCGAGCGGTGCAGCGTCTCCCAGCGCACCGCGGCTCCCCGCACCCACAGGCGCAGCAGCTCGCCGGACTCCTCCCGGTCCATCCAGTCCGACACCGCGCCCCGCAGCGCGCTGTCACCGGAGTCGTCGGGCCGGTCCCCGAGGCGTACGGTGCCTCGCGCCCACGCACCCGGGCTCCCGGGCGCGGCGACGAACGCGTCGAGCAGCGCACCGGCCTCGTCGAGAGAGGTCGCCGCGAAGGCCAGGCGCTCGTCCAGCGCCATGCGGCCCGTCTGCAGGGTCCACGCGACGTCCTGAAGCGTGCCGTCGGCGAGCTCGGTCAGACGCGTGCGCAACTGCCGTGCCTGCTGGAGGAGTTGGTCCTCGGTCTGCGCGGAGAGCACGAGCAGCGCGGGGCGTGCGGGCGCCGCCCGGCGCGGGGTCTGCGGCACGTACTCGGCGACGACGACATGGGCGTTGGAGCCGCCCGCACCGAAGCCGGACACCCCGGCGATCCTCGGGAGCGTCCGCGGCTTGCCGTCGACCACCGTGGTGGGCCGGTGCCACGGCTCCAGGTGCCGCTGCACCCGCATCGGGGTGCTGTCGAAGTCGATGCGGCGGTTGAGGGTGTCGGAGTGCAGGCTGGGCACCAGTTCGCCGTGCCGCATCTGCAGGAGCACCTTGGTGAGCCCCGCGATGCCGGCCGCGCTCTCGCAGTGTCCGATGTTGGACTTGACCGAGCCGATCGCGCAGTGGTCCGGCAGGACGCCGTGCGCCTCGAACGCCTTGTTCAGGCCGACGACTTCAAGGGGGTCGCCCAGGGCCGTTCCGGTGCCGTGCGCCTCCAGATAGCCGAGCGAGCGTGTGTCGACGCCGGATGCGGTGAGCGCCTCCGCGATGACCGCGCCCTGCGCCGACGGGGAGGGCACCGAGTAGCCGGAGGTCCGGCCGCCGTGGTTGAGGGCGGTCGCCTTGATCACACCGTGGATGTGGTCACCGTCGGCGACAGCCCGGTCCAGGGGCTTGAGCAGCACGGCGCCGACGCCCTCGCCGGGCACATAGCCGTCGCCGCCCTCGCCGAAGCTGCGGCACCGGCCGTCGCTGGAGAGGAACCTGCGCTGACTGAGCATCAGGAACTTGTTGGGGTGGGAGTGGAGGTTCACACCGCCGGCGAGCGCCGTCTCGCACTGGCCGCTCCTGATGGCCTCGCAGGCCAGGTGGATGGCGGTCAGGGACGACGAGCACATGGTGTCGACGGTCATGCTCGGTCCGGTGAAGTCGTAGAAGTACGACACCCGGTTGGCGACGCTCGACGCGCTGCCCGACAGCGCGGCCTGCTGTCCGCGCTCCTGCGCCTGCGCGCCGTGGAGCTGGTACTCCTGGTACATCACGCCGACGAACACGCCGACCTTGCCGGCCGGTCCCGCCGCGTATCCGGCGTCCTCCAGCGTGTGGTGGGCGCACTGGAGGAAGAGCCGCTCCTGCGGGTCGAGCAGCTCGGCCTCGTGCAGCGAGATCTGGAAGAACAGCGGGTCGAACCGGTCGATCCCGTCGAGGAATCCGCCCCACTTGCCGGAGGAGGAGCCCTCGGCCGCGACGTTGCCGCGGTGGTCCCAGCGCTCCGCAGGCACCTCGGTGATGCAGTCGCGGCCGGAGCGGAGGTTCTGCCAGAAGGCGTCCAGGTCCGGCGCCTGCGGGTAGCGTCCACTGACCCCGATGATCGCGATGTCGGTCGCGGCCCTCGGCGCGGGCTCGGCCAGGAGCGTGGGCTCGGCCAGGAGCGTGGGCTCGGCCAGGAGCGTGGGCTCGGCCCGCGGCACGACGTCCGCGGGGTGCGCGGCCGCCGTGGCGGGCGAGGCCGCCGTGGCGGGCGAGGCCGCCGTGGCGGGCGAGGCCGCCGTGGCGCGTGGCGCCTCCGCCATGACCCGCGTGCACAGTCCGGTCACGTCCGCGCACACCCGGCCGAACTCGTCGAACACGGTCACGTCGAGCCGCGCCGTCGCGGATTCGGGATCGCTGCCCGCCTGGTGCCGCACCCAGGCGTACGTCACGGCGGGCGTGGCGGTGACGGCCTCCACGTGATCCAGGGCGAACGGCAGCGCGGGGCGAGCCTGTTGACTGTCGGCCCGGCGCGGCGCGAGGCGCAGTCCGACGGTGGCCTGCAGGGCTCCGTCGATGACGCTCGGGTGCAGAAGGCAGTCGTCCAGGGCCGGCGCCGCCGAGGGAATCCGCAGCTCGGCGAGGACCTGGGGCCGCCCGGCGTCGTCGGTGCCGAGGCCCAGCTCCACCAGGGACCGCTGGGCCGGCCCGTAGTCCATGCCGACCGAGGCGTACAGGTCGTAGACATCGGCGGCGGGAACCGTCCGCTCGGCGCAGCGCGCACGCAGGTCGTCGAGGCGCGGCAGGCTCCGCCCACCGGTGGCCACCAGGCTCGCCCGGCCCTGACTGAGCGGCGTGGCCTCGCCGTCCGCGCCGACGCCGTTGATGGTGTACCCCCAGCCGCCCCCGACCAACTCCCTTACATCGAGGCGCAGTTCGAGGCCGTCCGGCCCGCTGACCGCCGGTCGCAGCCACACCACGTCGTCCAGACGTACGGTGCCGGTGCGCCCCTCACCCAGGGTGCGGGTGACCGCCGCGCGCGCCATCTCCAGCTGCGCGACGGCGGGGAGGATGCGGTCACCGCGCACCTGGTGGTCGCGCAGGAACGGCTCGTCGCCGTCGAAACGGGCCCGGTAGGCGGTGCCGTCGCCGACGGGCACGGTTTCGTGCAGCAGGGAGTGCAGGCGCGCCGGAGCCTCCTCGGCGGGAGTGACCTGCGGGAGTTCCCGCCGAGCCCCGCCGAGCTCCGCCGCGAGGTCCCGTACGGTCCGGTGCGCCGGGAAAGCGGCAGGGGTGAGCGGCACCCCGAAGCGGTCGGCGAGCCGGGCGGTCAGTCGGCCGATGCCGGTCATGTCGAGGCCGAACTCGGCGAACTCGGCGTCCGGGTCGACCTCCGCGGCCGGCACACCCAGCTGCGCGGCGATCTCGCCGGTCAGGGCGGCGAGGGTCGCCGGCTCGGCCGCACGCACCCCGGTAGGCCGGACCCCCGCAGGCCGCTCCGCGGCGGCCGCACCCGTCACCTCCGTGGCGCCCTCCCGCAGCCCGGCCGCCACCTCGGCGATCGACCGGTACTCGAACATGACCGTCGGCGAGAGCTGCCGGGCCAGCCGGTCCTCCAGCTCGGGCACCAGGGAGACCAGGTCCGCCGAGGCAAGTCCCAGCTCGTAGAAGCTTCCGTTGACGTCGACCCGCGGCGCGGGCACACCGAGGCGCGCCCCGACCAACTCCCGCAGCACGGACCCGACATCGTGCCCCGCGGCGGGCGCGGCGGCTGCCGCCGGGCGGCCGGTGTCCGCCGCGGCGGAGCTGGCCGCACCGGTGGCCGCGGCGCCGGAAGCCGGCTCGCCCCGCACGTCCAGCGCCGTCACGGCCCGCACCCGCTTGGCCGAGAGCCGGCCGATCTCTGCGACCTTCGCCCCGTACTCGTCGTAGAACTCCACGGCCAGGCGGATGAGTTCGTCGTCCCTACCCATCGAGTCGGCGGGGACCCTGACGAAGCAGCGCCTGCCCAGCGGCGCGGCCGCCCGGAACGACTCCAGGACCAGAGGCAGATAGAGCCCTTCGGCGGCCTCGCCCTCGTGCAGCATGTGGCTGCCCACGCTGCCGCCGAGCAACCCTCCCTCGAACAGCGCCGGATGGAAGAGGAAACCGTCCGCGGTGACGTGGTGGGCGGGGTCGAGTTCCACCTCCGCGATCCAGTCCCCGCCGCGGTGGTGCACGGCGCCCCTGATCCTCATCAGCCCCGAGTGGACCAGTTCGCGCCCGCGCAACCAGCTGTAGATGTCGGAGAGTTGAGTGACCCGGTCGGCTCCGGCGAGCGGCAGCGAAAGCCGCTCGTCGAAGGCGGAGCGAGTGCGCCGGTCCACCGACACCACCGCGTGCAGGACGTCCGTGGCGTCCTGGCTGCGGCGGCTGCGCACCTCGACGCGCAGCCCTCCCGCGGGTGCGGGCCGACCGGTCACGGTGGTCCTGACCTCCTCACCCGGCGCCGCGACCAGCGGGGCCAGGATGGTGAGGTTCCGCAGTTCGACCTCGGGCATGGGGTGACCGTGCCGGGCGAGGACCTGCAGCACGAGATCCACATAACCGACACCGGGCAGAAGATGACGCCCGTGCACGACGTGACCGTGCAGCAAAGGATTGTCGGAGGTGACGGTGAAAGTCTCGTCGAATGACGACACGTCGCTCATCGGTTTCCATTCCAGAACAGCATCGGACCAGCCCTTGGCACGGTCCTGGAACAATCACGGAACAACCGCGAAAGCATTCCCGAACCGTTGAGGGCACTTATTTCTCACGCATGCGCGAGCGGGCGCAGAAGGAATCTGGGCACGACACCATCAACCGGGTTCGGATATGAACGACGGGTTGCGTCCAGAGGACGTAATGGCGTCCGGAAGGCATGATGCCTCGACGGCACAGAAGAAACGAATGACGCCTCTACCATGCAGAACGCAGGAAAATAGGCCTGCTACGACAGCATGAAATTTATGCTGTCGCAAACATGGGAAGCAAAGTAAAAGTTTCCACAAAATCCCCCGTTACAGTACTGAAACTGCAAATTTGCACAGCCGCCAGGACTTCCACGTAGGGACTCGCTCCGCATTCGTTCATCCATAGGGCTGGGGATGACGCTACCCCCTCGGGAGCAACCCGATCAATAAGCAGAGTGTGATGATCCATTCCAGCCACGGAACGGAGCGTGACATCCCCTCGGACACCCTTGACCCTCATCGGCACAAGATAGGATCACGCCCCTTCTGGGCACATCGGAACATCGCAGAACAGGAGCACAGGGTGCGAATCGAAGGAAGTGTCGCGCTGGTCACCGGGGGGACGTCGGGCCTCGGCCTCGCGACGGCACGCGAGCTGCGCGACCGTGGCGCGTCCGTGGTGGTCCTCGGCCGTTCCGCACGGGGCAAGGAGATCGCCGCGGAGCTGGGCGACCGCGTCGCGTTCGCCCAGGGGGACGTGACCAGTGAGGAGGACGTCACCGCTGCCGTCGACCTCGCATCGGACCTCGGCCCCCTCCGGATAGCCGTCAACTGCGCGGGGATCGGCAACGCGTTCAGGACCGTCGGCAAGAACGGCCCGTTCCCCCTGGACGCCTTCAGCAAGGTCGTCCAGGTCAACCTGATCGGCACCTTCAACGTCGCCCGGCTCGCCGCCACCCGCATGGCGCGGTCCGAGGAGGACGGCGAGGAGCGCGGAGTGATCATCAACACCTCGTCGGCCGCCGCCTTCGACGGCCAGATCGGGCAGGCCGCCTACGCGGCGTCCAAGGCCGGCATCGCGGGCATGACCCTGCCGCTCGCCCGCGACCTCGCGCAGGAGCGGATCCGCGTCGTCACGATCGCCCCTGGCTTGTTCCGTACGCCGATGTTCGACGTCCTCCCCGATTCCGCCATCGAGGCGCTCGGCCGCCAGGTGCCACATCCAGCCAGGCTCGGCCACCCCGAGGAGTTCGCCGCGTTCGCCGCGCACGTCGTGGAGAATCCCATGCTCAACGGCGAGACGGTGCGCCTGGACGGCGCCATCAGAATGGCGCCCAGGTAAGGGAGTCGAAGGGCCTCGGACCGCACCACGACGGATCGACAAGAGCAGTTTTCGGCCAGAAATCCTGAACTGATCGCACTGGATGGCCGATTCGGCACTTCCCTTCGTGTCCTGCCGTCCATTTTGATGATCGCCAGCTGTCGGCATCCATCTGCCTGCCGCCCCTCTGGGCGTGCGGGGTACCGCGGCGCTCCCAACCGGCCAGCCCACACCTGCACTTGGGCGCCGCCCCTGTTTCGATCACCTCACACCCTGGAGGCAAGGACTCATGTCCGGCATGCCCTCTTCCGGCCGTCTGCCATCGCCCGCTTCCGGTCGTCTGCCGTCGCTGACAAGCCTGCGCTTCATCCTCGCCTGTCCCGTGATCTGGTACCACATGACCTTCTCCTCGGGACTCTTCGACGGCTCCCTGCACGACGCGCTCGGCACCGTCTTTCCGTTCGCCACGGGCGCGGTCACCGGCTTCTTCGTCCTGTCCGGCTTCGTACTCGCCTGGGTGCACCGGCCGGACGACCGGCCGCGCGCCTTCATGCGGCGCCGGCTGTGGAAGATCCTCCCGAACCATCTGCTCGGCTGGACCGCGGCGTTGGTGTTCTTCGCCGTCACCGTCGCCCAGGTCCCCGTCGTCGCTCCGCCCGGCAACGACACGACGTCCGCCCTCACCAACCTCTTCCTGGTGCAGAGCTGGGTGCCGGACGCGGACGTGTTCGGGGGCTTCAACACCCCGGCGTGGTCGATCTCCTGCGAGCTGTTCTTTTACGCCCTTTTCCCCGCGCTGATCGTCCTGGCCCGCAAGATCCCCGCCGAGCGGCTGCGCCGCGTGTGGCTGGGCCTCGCCGCCGCGATCCTCCTCATGCCGCTGGTGTCCACGTTCGTCCCGGGCCCGAAGCCGTTCGACTGGTTCCCCATCAACGAGCGCAGCATGTGGTTCATCTACAACTTCCCGCCCGTGCGGCTCCTCGAGTTCGTCCTCGGCATCGTCACCGCCCGCATGCTCCAGACCGGCACCTGGCCCCGCGTCAGCCGGTGGGCGATCACCGGTGGGTTCGTGGTGTTCGTCCTCGCGCTGCCGGCGCTCCCCCCGCAGTACGTGTTCGCCACCGCGATGGCGCCGATGCTCGCCGCGCTCATCGCCAAGATCGCCCTCAGCGATCTGGAGGGCCGCTCACAGTTCCTGCCCCGCCCGGCCCTGATCACCCTGGGCGATGCCTCGTACGCCCTCTACATCACCCACTTCCCCCTGATGATGGCCGTCCGCCATGCCATCGGCCCCGACCCCGACCTGTCGACGGGGGCCCGCTTCGCGGTCGTCGCCGGGATGATCGTGGTGTCCGTGGGGCTGTCCCTGCTCATCCACCGGTACTTCGAGCTCCCCCTGATGCGCCGCTATTCCAAGGGCCCCGGCGACAAGCAGCCCTCGCCGCGCCCCGAGGCCACGGACGACCGGCAGGATCCCGCCCCCGCGACGTCACGCGGCTGACAACACGGCAGAGGCCGTATCGGATTGCTCCGATACGGCCTCTACCTCACGACTTCGAAAAGTCGGGACGACAGGATTTGAACCTGCGACCCCTTGACCCCCAGTCAAGTGCGCTACCAAGCTGCGCCACGTCCCGTTGTGTTCGGCGCGGTGTGTTCCCGCGTGATCACAGGTAGAACTCTACCCCACTCTCCAGGGTGCTCCGTTCCACGGTGACCGTCGTCAGGCTCGCGCGACAATCGGCGTATGAGCACTGCACCTGGACCGTACTGCGCCGACCGCGAGCGGGATCGCGACGCGGAGGGGCGGGCCCGCAACCAGCGCCCGCGCGACGGACTCGGACGCCCCCTGCCGTACGGCGCGGAGGGAGTGGCCCGGCAGCCCGAGGGCGTCGTCCGTACCCCCGACGAGTCCGTCGCCGAGGCTCAGTCCCTGCTGGACGCCGGGCGGCCCTTCCACGCGCACGAGGTCTTCGAGGACGCGTGGAAGTCGGGGCCCGAGGCGGAGCGCGGCTTGTGGAAGGGCCTGGCCCAGCTCGCCGTCGGCCTCACGCACGCGGCCCGCGGCAACACCAGGGGCGGGGCACGGCTGCTGCTTCGCGGCGCCGGTGCTGTGACCGTCTGGACCACGCGGGCCGGACAGAAACAGCCGTACGGGATCGGCGTCCCCGAACTGGTCGCCTGGGCGGAGGCGTTGGCGGAGCGCCTGGAGCGCGAGGGCACCGCGGTGGACGCGGCGGCCCACGCGCCGCGCCTTCGCGGCGGCCCACCGGCCTAGAGGAGCAGGGTCACCGGACCGGCCTCGCCCCGCATGCACCGGCCACGCACCGGTGTGAGGGTGGCCGTGTGACCACCACCGCTCCCGCCGAGCCGCAGGCGCCCCCCGTCCTCGACCGGCGTCGCCGCAACGTCGTCTTCGTGACGATCATGCTGGGGATGCTGCTCGCCGCCCTCGACCAGACCATCGTGGGCACCGCGCTGCCGACGATCGTGTCGGATCTGGGCGGGGCGGAGCACATGTCATGGGTCGTCACGTCCTATCTGCTCGCGGAGACCGTCGCGACGGTGCTCGTCGGCAAGTTCGGTGACCTGTTCGGGCGAAAGATCGTCTTCCAGGTTTCGGCGGTCGTCTTCATCACCGGCTCGTTCCTGTGCGGCCTGTCCACGAACATGACGCTGCTCATCGCCTGGCGGGCGATGCAGGGCATCGGCGCGGGCGGCCTGATGGTGACGTCCATGGCGCTGATCGCCGACGTCATCCCGCTGCGCGAGCGCGGCAAGTACCAGGGTGCGATCGGCGCCGTGTTCGGCGTCTCCACCGTCATCGGGCCGCTGCTCGGCGGGCTCTTCACGGATCATCTGAGCTGGCGCTGGGCGTTCTACGTGAACGTACCCATCGCGATCGTCGTGGTCCTCGCGGCCGCGAGGACCATCCCCGTCGTGAAGTCGGCGGCGCGGCCCGTCATCGACTACCTGGGCATCGCGCTGGTCGCGGTCGGCGCGAGCGCGCTGATCCTGGCGACGAGTTGGGGCGGCAACCAGTACGCGTGGGGGTCGCCGACCATCATCGGGCTCTTCGTGGGCGGCCTGGTCGCGCTCGCGCTGTTCTGCGTCGTCGAGACGCGGGCGGCCGAACCGATGCTGCCGATGCGGCTCTTCGGCAATCCGGTCTTCACGGTCTGCTCGATCCTCAGCTTCATCGTGGGCTTCGCGATGCTCGGCGCGATGACGTTCCTGCCGACGTATCTGCAGTACGTCGACGGGGACTCGGCCACGATCTCGGGCGTGCGGACGCTGCCCATGGTGATCGGGCTGCTCATCGCCTCCATCTTCAGCGGCAACGTCGTCAGCAAGACCGGGACGTACCGGATCTTCCCGATCGTCGGTGCCCTGGTGATGGCGCTCGGCCTCTATCTGCTCTCGCTCATGGGGAGCGCCACGAGCGCCTGGCTGGAGTCGCTGTACATGTTCGTGCTCGGCACCGGCATCGGTCTGTGCATGCAGGTCCTGACGATCGCCGTGCAGAACACCGTGGCGTACGCGGATCTGGGCACCGCGACCTCGGGCGTCACCTTCTTCCGTACGCTGGGCAGTTCGTTCGGCACGGCCGTGTTCGGCACCATCTACGCCAACACGCTCACGCCGAACCTGAAGGACGGGGTCGCCGAGGCCGTGCGGGCCGGGGGCGGTGATCCGGCCGCGGTCGGCAAGGCGGCGCAGAGCCCGGAGGGGCTGCACGAACTGCCCGCCGCGGCCGCCGCGCCCATCGTCGAGGCGTATGCGGACACCCTGCACACGGTCTTCCTGTGGACCGTCCCCGTCGCGCTGCTCGGGTTCGTGGTGGCGCTCTTCCTCAAGCAGGTCGAGCTGCGCGACAGCGCGCGCATGGGCGCCCCGGACATGGGCGAGGGCTTCGCGCAGCCGACCAGCGGCGACTCGGGGCACCTGTTGGAGCGGGGCGTCGCCAACATCATCCGCAATGTCGGGATGAACACCGCGCGCGGCATCATCCGGGACTCCGAGACGCGGCTCGACATCGCGGGGGCCTGGGCGGTCATGCAGGTCGCCCTGTTCACCCGCATGGTCGGCTACGCCAGTCTCGGTGTGATCGCGGCGCGGCGCAGGATTCCGCCGGAGGTCCTGGTGCCCGTCTTCGACCGCATGGTCGAGGAGGGGTATCTGACCCGCGAGGGCTCGTACTTCTCGCACACGCCCGCCGGGGAGCGCGAGGCGGAGATCATCGCGAAGGCGTGGTCGGCGTGGCTGGGCGAGGAGATCCAGAAGGACATCGGCAGGCCGCCGGACAAGGAGCTCACCGCGGCGGTGGACGCGATCGCCAAGCGGCTGCTCGCCGAGGACCTGGAGCAGGGCCTCTCCCCGGAGACGGCGGGGGCCGCGGTCGGCGGCCGCTGAACCGCCGCCCAAGGACCTTCAGCGCAGCAGGAGTTGGAGGCCGCCCAGGACCGTCGCTCCGATCACGAGCTGCTCGAACAGGCGCTGGTCGATGCGGTTCACGGCCGCCTTGCCGAGCAGCGCGCCCGGGATCACGAAGAGTACGAGCGCCGCGTCGAGGAGCAGGGAACGGGCGTCGATCAGGCCGAGGCCCGCGCTGAACGGCACCTTCGAGGTGTTGACGATCAGGAAGAACCACGCGGGCGTGCCCAGGAACCCGAGCTTCCGGAAGCCCGCCGAGAGCAGGTACATCGACATGACCGGGCCGCCCGCGTTGGCGACCATGGTGGTGAAGCCGCCGAGGACGCCGTAGGAGCGGGCCTTGAGGCACCCGCCCCGTGAGGCGTCCTCCTCCGGTTCCGGGCCTCCGGCGGCTCTGCGGCGCGCGACCGTGACCCCGGCCATGAGCAGCAGGATCGCCCCGATCGACGTACGCACCACCGTGCCGTTTGCCCACATCAGGAACGCGGTGCCCGCCACCACTCCCCCGGCGACGGCGGGGAAGAGCCGCCAGAGGGTGGGCCAGTGGGCGTGGCGAGGTGAGCACGGCGAGGTCGTCACCGGCGATGAGGATCGGCAGCAGCACGCCGGTCGACGCTCGGGCCGGCAGGACGGCGGCGAACACCGCGAGGCTGATGGTGTTGGCCCCGCTGACGGCGGTCTTGGAGAAGCCGACGAGCATCGCCGCCGCGGCCGGCGCGGCGAACTGCGCCGCCGAGAGGTCCCACCCCATGGGGAGAATTCCTACGCGCCGTACCGACTACGCGCCCTCCCGCCTACGCGCCGTACCGGGTGCGCAGCTCCCGCTTGAGCACCTTCATGCTGGGGCCGAGCGGGAGTTCGTCGGTGAACTCCACGCGGCGCGGGTACTTGTGACGGCCCAGGTGCTCCTTGGACCAGGCGATGACCGCGTCCGCGTCGTCCGGTGCCGCGTCGGGCGCCGGGACGACGACGGCGCAGATCTCCTCGCCGTGCACGGCGTCGGGCAGACCGATCACGGCGGCCTGGGCGACGACCGGGTGGCGCATGAGTACCTCTTCGACCTCGCGCGGGTAGACGTTGAAGCCGCCGCGGATGATGACGTCCTTCTTGCGGTCGACGATGGTGAGGAATCCCTCGGCGTCCTTGGTGCCCAGGTCGCCGCTGCGGAACCAGCCGTCGACGAGGGCCTCGGCAGTCGCACCGGGGCGGCCCAGGTAGCCGGAGAAGACGTTGTGGCCGCGGATGACGACCTCGCCGAGCTCGCCGGTCGGCAGGAGTTCCACGCGGTCGTCCACGTCGGCGCGGGCGATCTCCACGTCGACGCCCCACAGCGGGTGGCCGATGCTGCCCGGCTTGGTGCCGAAGTCGGGCTGGTTGACGGAGGCGGCCGGGGAGGTCTCGGAGAGTCCGTAGCCCTCGTAAACGGGGGTGCCGAAGGCCTCCTCGAAGTGTTCGAGCACGGCGACGGGCAGCGAGGCGCCGCCCGAGATGCACAGACGCAGCTTCGGCAGTTCGGCCGCGGTGGCGGCGGCCGCGACGAGTCCGACGAACATGGTCGGCACGCCGTGGAAGGTGTTCGCCCCTTCCGCCACCATGAGTTCGACGGCGCGGGCCGCGTCGAAGCGGGGCAGCAGGACGAGCGTGGCACCCGCGCGCCAGGTGGAGTTCATGGAGACGGTCTGGCCGAAGGCGTGGAAGAGGGGCAGCGCGCCGAGGGCGACGTCGTCGGGGCGGACGTCGTTCGCGTCGAAGGCGTTGACGGTCGCGTTCATGACGAGGTTGAAGTGGCTGAGCACGGCGCCCTTGGGGACACCGGTGGTACCGCTGGTGTAGAAGACGACGGCAGGGTCGTCGGCGTCGCGTGTGACGTACGAGGCAAGGGGCTCGGTCTTCTCGGCCAGGGTCTCCAACTCGCCCTCGGCGCCGAGCCGCAGCATCCGTACGCCGGTGGCCTCGGCGGCGGCCGCGCCCGTCCGCGCCTGGGCCGGGTGGCAGAGGAGCAGCGTCGCTCCGCTGTCCCGCAGGACGTGCTCGACCTCCTCGGCGGAGAGCAGCAGGTGGACGGGGACGACGACGCCACCGGCGGCGAGGATCGCGTAGTAGGCCTTCGGGAACTCGGTGGTGTTGGGAGCCATCAGGGCCACGCGGTCCCCCGGCCGCACGCCGAACTCCGCGAGGGCCGCACCCTGGGCGCGGGCCTGGCGCCACAACTCCTTGAAGGTGAGCCGCAGTTCGCCCTCGACGAGTGCGGTGCGGTCCGGGTGGCGGCGGGCGGGCTCGGCGAGGACGGCGGCGAGGGACAGCGTTGCCATGAGGGGTGGTGCTCCGTTTCCGTGCGGCCTTGCGGTGGTTCGGACTCTGTTCAGTCGCGCTCGACCAGGAGCGCGCTGCCCTGCCCCACGCCGACGCACATGGTGGCGAGGCCGCGGGTGGCTCCGGTGCGGCGCATCCGGTGCAGCAGCGTGGTGAGGATGCGGGCGCCGGAGCAGCCGAGCGGGTGGCCGAGCGCGATGGCACCGCCGGAGGGGTTGACCAGCTCGGGGTCGATGCCGAGGGCGTCCACGCAGGCGAGGGCCTGGGCGGCGAACGCCTCGTTGAACTCGGCCTCCTGGAGGTCGGCGACGCTCCAGCCGACGCGGTCGAGCGCCTTGCGGGTGGCGGGGACGGGGCCGATGCCCATGACGTCCGGGTGCACGCCCGCCGAGGCCCCGGCGGCATACCGCCCGAGGGATTCGAGGCCCAGGTCGTTGAGGGCCTCCTCGCTGACGAGCAGCAGTCCCGCGGCGCCGTCGTTCATCGGCGACGCGTTGCCCGCGGTGACCGTGCCACCTGTGCGGAAGACGGGGCGCAGGCCGCTGAGCTTCTCGTACGAGGTGTCCTCGCGCACGCATTCGTCCGTGTCGACGACGACGCCGTCGGGCCGCGTGACGGGGAGCAGTTCGTGCTCGAAGTGGCCGTCCTTGCGGGCGGCGGCCGCGCGCTGGTGGCTGCGGAGCGCGAAGGTATCCTGGCGCTCGCGCGAGACGCCGTGGCGTTCGGCGACCTCCTCGGCGGTCTCGCCCATCGCGAGGACCCCGTGCAGGTCCTTCATCGCCGGATTGGTCAGGCGCCAGCCGAGGCGGGTGTCGAAGGTCTCCATCCTGTGCGGCAGCGCCTCGTCCGGGCGGGGCAGCACGAAGGGGGCCCGGCTCATCGACTCGGAGCCGCCCGCGAGGACGACGTCGGCCTCGCCGGAGGCGATGGTGCGCGCGGCGGTGGTGACGGCTTCGAGGCCGGAGGCGCACAGCCGGTTCACGGTGGCGCCGGGCACCGACTCCGGGAGGCCCGCGAGGAGGGCCGCCATGCGGGCGACGTTGCGGTTGTCCTCGCCCGCCTGGTTGGCGGCGCCCCAGTAGATGTCGTCGATCCGGGCGGGGTCCAGCTGGGGGATGTCGGCGATGAGTCCGCGTACGACGCCCGCTGCGAGGTCGTCGGGGCGGACGGAGGAGAGGGCGCCGCGCAGTTTGCCGATGGGGGTGCGGCGGGCGGCGGCGAAGTGGACGGTGCGCACGATACGGCTCCGGATCGGTCTCGCTACGTAAATTAGCGGTGCTAGTTTTGGAGTCTATGCGGGAGGTGGGGGCCAAGGGAAGAGGGGGCCGCCGCCGGTCCCCGGAGCCCTTCACCCGCCGCCCATGCCTCCGTCCCTGCCTCCGTCCCTGCCTCCGTCCCTGCCTCCGTCCCAGTGTCCGCTACGCCCGCCCCCGTCCCAGCTCCGCCAGGCGGGCCAGGGCGGGCAGCGCGTTCGCGAGGGCCGTGCGCTGCTCGGGGGTCAACTGCTCGATGAGCGGCTCCAGATGGCGGGTCCTGTCGGCGTGCCGGGCGCGGCCGATCGCACGGCCCGCGTCGGTGATGTGGACGAGCACGGCGCGTCCGTCGCTCGGGTCGGGGCGCCGCTCCACCAGGCCGTCCCGCTCCAGACGGGTGACCAGCTGGGTCATCCCCGGCTGGGTGACCTGCTCGGTCCTCGTCAGCTCGGTCAGCCGCTGCGGGCTGCCGCCGAACGCCAGGGTGTCGAGCACCGAGAGCGTCGTGAACGGCAGCTTCTCCAGGACGGGCAGCCGGATGTAGAAGCGGTTGAAGTTCTCGATCGCCGCGGTGAAGGCGCCCACGTCCAGATCGCCGTCCGGCCCATCGTCCAGATCGCCGTTCAGGTCGTCGTCACTCAGGTCGTCGTTCCGCATCACAGCCGCCTCGGGGAGAAGCACTTCACGTGCCTACGTGGATCGGGTGCCAATCTAAGCCGCCCGTGCCGTTCCCCGTGGGGCGGGCCACCGGGCCCGGCCCAGGTCAGCCGAGGCCGATCCGTACCGCGCCGCCCCCGATCTCCACCGCGCCCGTCCAGGCTCCGGTGAGGCGGAACGGCCGGCTCGGGACCGCGGGGCGCCGCATGCGGGTGCGGTGCAGGGTCCTGCCGTCCTGGGTGACGACCAGGACGGGGCGCGGCAGGAGCGCGGCCGTCCGCAGGGTGAAGCCGTCGGCCGGCCCGTCCAGGGTCAGGCGGTTCGGGGCGACCCAGGCGAGCGGGGCCGAGACCCGCAGCGGCACCGACGCCGCGGGCCAGTCGCCCTCGCAGAGGTACCGCCGCACGGCGGCCGCCGCCGCGGCGCCCTCCCGTGCCACCACGCGGGCCGGCTCGACGGCGTGCAGGACGTTGCCCACCGCGAAGACGCCGCGCTCCGGGGTGCGGAAGGCCGCGTCGACCGCGGGGCCGCGGGTGCCGGGATCGAGCGGCAGGCCGCCGCGCCTGGCCAGTTCGTGGTCGGGCACGAAGTCCCCGGTGAAGACCACCGTGTCGCAGGCCACGTACGCCGTCCTGCCGTCCCGGTGCCGAAGGCCGACCCCCGACAGGCGTCCCCGGCCGTGGAGTTCGGTGACGGTGGCGTCCG
The DNA here is from genome assembly GCF_040647455.1 of Streptomyces sp. NPDC041068. Lineage (NCBI taxonomy): Bacteria > Bacillati > Actinomycetota > Actinomycetes > Kitasatosporales > Streptomycetaceae > Streptomyces > Streptomyces sp. NPDC041068. Next base: position 711,827 of record NZ_JBEZCG010000002.1, on the reverse strand, counting down.
TGAGCAGGGGGACGCCGTGCCGCAGCCGGGCGTCCAGGGCGCGGAGCTGCGCCGCCTGCGGGCGGGGGTGCTCGGTGACCAGGGCGGCGACGGCGACCCCGGCCCGCCGCAGGGTGTCCAGGGCCGCGAAGCTCACGGGCTCGGCGCCGACCACGACGGCCCTGCTGCCGATCCGCTGCCGGTACAGGTGGACGGCCTGCTGGAGTTCGCCCGTGGTGTAGACCCCGGCGGGCCGGGTGCCCGGCACGAGCCGTGCGGCGCGCGGTCTCTCGCGGGCGCCGGTGGCGAGGACCACGGCGCGGGCGGTGATGCGCTCCAGGCCCCGCGGGCTCGTGGTGTCCAGGGTCAGCGGCGCCGCCCAGCCCGTCACGGTGACGCCGGTCCGCAGCACCGCGCCGGTGCCGACGGCCGCCGCCACGCAGCGCTCCGCGTACTGCGGCCCTGTCATCCCGAGGCGTCCGAACCCGCCGTGCAGGCAGTGCCGAGGAACGCCGCCCGCCTGCCGCTCGCGGTCCACCACCTCGACCTCGCCGATGCCTGCCGCGGCGAGCGAGGCCGCGGCGGCGAGACCCGCGGGACCCGCGCCGACGACCAGCGCGTCGACGATGCGCTCGCGCCTCATCGCTCCCCCAACTCCCGACCTTTTTCCGCGAGTTCCCGCTCGAAGAGCGCCCTCACCTCGGCCCCGCAGTAGAAGCCCTGACAGCGCCCGCCCCGCGCCCGTGTGCGACGCCGCAAGCCGTCCAGCGATCCCGGCGGGACCGTCGCGGCGAGGGCGTCGCGGATCTCGCCGCGCGTCACCCGCTCGCAGTGGCAGACCACGGCACCGTACGCCGGATCGGCCGCGATGAGGTCGGCGCGCCGGTAGGGGCGCGGGAAGGCCTCGCCGAGGTTCGGCATGTGTACGGGTTCCAGGTCCCGCACCGCGGGCAGGTCCAGGCCCGTGGCGCCGAGGAGTTCGGTGACGTGGGCCGCGATGGCCAGGGACGCGGTGAGCCCGGTCGAGCGGATGCCGCCGACGGTGACGCAGCGCTGTTCCTTGTGGGCACGGATGCGGTAGTCGTCCCGCTCGGTGGCGGCGCGCAGTCCCGCGTAGACCGCGGTGACCTCCTCGTCGAGGAGTTCGGGCAGGATCCGGCCGCCCTTCTCGCGCAGCGCGGCGATGCCTTCAGCTGTCGATCCCGTGGCCGACTTGTCGTCCAACTCCTCGGCGGTGGGCCCCAGAAGGACGTTCCCGTACACGGTCGGGGCCACCAGGACGCCCTTGCCGAGCGCGGTGGGGACGGGCAGCAGGATGTGCCGCACCAGGTCGCGGGCGAGCTTGTCGAAGACGAGGAGCTGGCCGCGGCGCGGGGTGACGGTGAAGTCGTCGTGGCCGAGCATGCGGTCGACCGTGTCGGCCTGCAGTCCGGCCGCGTTGACGAGGAAGCGGGTGCGCAAGGGTCCACGCGCCGTGGTCAGCACATGCCGGTCGGCCCCTTGCCCGACGCTCTCCACACGGCAGTCGAGGTACAGGTCCGCTCCCGCGCGCACGGCCTGGGTGGCGTACGCGAGCGTGGTCGTCCAGGGGCAGATGATGCTCTCGCCGGGGACGTCGAGCGCGCCGAGGGCTCCGGGGCCCAGGTGCGGCTCGCGGGCCCTGGCCTCGGCGGGGCCGATGATCCTCGCCGCCCGGTAGCCGTTGCGCTCCGCCTTGGCCAACAGCTCGGGGAGCGCGGCCAGTTGCTCGGTGTCCCAGGCGACGAGCAGTGCGCCGACGGGCTCCACGGGGATCCCTGACTCGGCGGCGTAGGCGGCGAGCAGTCGCTGCCCCTCGCGGACGAGGCGGGCCTCCAGGGAGCCGGGCACGGCGTCGAATCCGGTGTGCAGGATCGCCGTGTTCGCCTTCGACGTGCCCTCGCCGACGTCGTCGGAGGCTTCGACCAGGGCGATGCGCAGGCCGTGGTGGCGGGCCAGTTCGCGGGCGACGGCGCAGCCGACGACTCCGGCGCCGATGACGGTCACGTCGTACGTCACGTCCGGCGGCGCGCCGTTCCTGGTGACCGCCATCAGGGCGTACGTTCCATCAGCGCGGCCACGGCCGAACGGAAGCCGGCGAGGCGTTCGGCCGCCAGGTCGGCACCGATCCGCGGCTCGTACACGGCGGCGGGCCGCCACTTCGGCACGGCGTCGGCGACGGTGAGCGCGGGGTCCAGGCCGATGCGGGCGACAGCGGCCGCGCCGAGCGCGGTGACGTCGGGCAACGCCGAAACTTCGACGGGCAGTTGGAGCAGATCCGCCTGGGTCTGCATGAGCAGGGCCGAGCGGGTCAGGCCGCCGTCGACCCGCAGGCTCGTCAGGGGCTCCCCCATGTCGGAGGCCACCGCGTCGGCGAGCGCGGCGACTTGGGCGGCGATGCCCTCGCACAGGGCGCGGACCAGATGTCCTGGGGTGGTGTCGAGGCCGAGCCCGGTCAGCGAGCCGCGCAGGTCGCCGCGCCACCAGGGGGCGGCGAGCCCGGCGAGCGCGGGCACGAAGGTGACGCCGCCGGCGTCCGGGACGGCGGAGCCGACGGGGTCGATGTCCTCGGCGCCGCCGATCACGCCGAGGTCGGTGAGCCAGCGCACGGCGGACGCGGCGGTGTAGACCTGCCCGTCCAGGCAGTAGCTGCTCCGCCCGGCGAGCCGCCAGGCCACGCAGCTGACCAGTCCGGAGGCGCCGCGGCGGGGCCGCGCGCCGGTGTGGGCGAGGAGGAACGCCCCTGTGCCGTAGGTGCACTTGGCGCTGCCCGGCGCGGTGACGTCCTGGGCGAGCAGCGCGGCCTGCTGGTCGACGAGGAGCCCGGTGAGCGGGAGTTCGGGCCCGAACGCGGTGGTCGTGCCGACCGGTCCCGCGGCGTCGACGACGCGGGGCAGGTGCTCGTCGGCGAGGCCGAAGAGGTCCAGGGCGCGCGGCGACCAGGCCACGGCGTCGAGGTCGAGGAGCTGGGTGCGGCCTGCCGTTGCGGCATCGGTCACATAGGCGCCGGTGAGCCGGTGGACGAGCCAGGCGTCGCTGGTCGTGACCGCGCCCTGCCGGGTGCGGTGGCGACGTATCCACGCCATTTTGGGCGCGGCGAAGTAGGGGTCGAGCGGGAGGCCGGTGAGCTCGCGCAACTCCTCGGCGTGGTCGGCGAGTTCGGCGCAGACGGATTCGGCGCGGCGGTCCTGCCAGACGAGGGCGTCGGTGAGGGGTTCGCCGGACTCCGGGTACCAGGCGAGGACCGTCTCGCCCTGGTTGGCGAGGCCGACGGCGGCGACCGGTTCGCCCGCGTCCGCGAGCGCGCGTCGGCCGGCGTCGACGACGGAGGAGAACAGCTCGGCGGGGTCGACCTCGACCAGGCCGCCGGGCAGGAAGCGGGGGCGCACCGGCGCCGCACCCGAGCCGATCACGCCGCGCTCCGGGCAGACCACGAGGGCCTTCGTCCCGGAGGTGCCCTGGTCGACGGCGAGCACGGGGCGCTGCGTCGCAGGCCGCTCATAGGTGATCACCGCGGAAGACTGCTACAGGGCGCCGGAGGGCGTCAAGGGACCGAACCACCCCACTACGGGACCGAACCACCGCGCCACGAGACCGAATCATCACGCCCTGGGACCGAACTGCCACGTTCCGACGGAGAAATGACAACGATGGCCATCAAATGAACGCGCGGCGCGCCGCGTTGACAGAACAAGGTCACAAAAGATCGGCGAAGTGCCCTGGAACCGGAAGGGCCGGATCTACACTGACCGCCGAGCGACATCGTCAACTCCCTTACAGGACAACCCGGTTCAGCCATCGACCTCCGCCCTCTTCCCCCAACAGAGGATTCATGCCCATGCCGTCAGCCCGCCCGGTGTACCACCCGGCGGGCCACGACGAAGCGCTGCGCGCGGTGCTCCAGGACCTCAAGGCAGGCCGCTGGGTCTCCACGCGCAATCTGCTGACCGAAACACCCGACTGGGGGCTGTGGACGCAACGTACGCAGATCCTGGCGGCGGCCGTCGCCGGTTCCGACGTGGTGCGTGCCTGGCGCGCCGAGGAGCCGCACAGCGCGTCGGCGGCCGTGCTGCACACCCGGGTCCTGGTGGAGCGGGCCCTGCGCGCCCACCGCTCCGGGCACCGGCGGACCAACGACCTGTGGCGCGAGGCCGTGACGGCGTGCGGCGCCGCGTCCACCATGTCCCCCGAGGACCCCGTGCCGTGGATCTGCCTGCTCGCCCTGGCCCGGCTCGACGAGGGCCAGCGGTGGGAGGAGCACCGGACGGCACCCCCCGAGCCGATGCTCTTCCCCGGGCCCTGGCAGCTCCTGGCCGAGGCCGACAAGCGCGACCCGGGCAACCGCGAGGCGTACCACCGGATGCTGCAGTTCGTGTACGGGCGCCGCGCCCGAGGGCCGCTCACCGAGGCGTACAACTTCGTGCAGTGGGCGTCGGCCGCGGCCCCCGCGGGCTCCGCACTGCACCTGCTGCCGCTGTACGTGCGCGTCGAGCGCTACCGCAGGGAGGCGGGCCAGGAGCGGGCCCTCGACCTGCACTGGATCTCCGAGGACGCCACCCGCGGCGCACTGCGCGCCCTGCAGCTGTGGTTCGACCACGCGCCGCCCGCCACGGCCTCGCTCCTCGACCTCAACCACCTGGCGCACGCGCTGTGGGGCGCCCACCAGTTCCACGACGCGGCACGGGTGTTCACCGCCCTCGACCCGTTCTTCACGGTCGTGCCCTGGACGTACCGCACCCTCTCCCCCGGCACCGTCGACGCGGCCGCCGAGGTCTTCGCCCAGGCCCGCACCCGCTGCTTCAACGCCACCAGGGGCCCCGGCCCCGCCTAGCCCCCCCCCCGCAGATTCCCCCACTCCCGCCACCGCTCCCCCGGAGGTCCGTCCGTGTCCCGCACCACCTGGTCGTCGAGCACCGTCCCAGCGCCACGCCAGGACGAGGAGGAGCGACTCAGAGAACTCGGCTACCAGCCCGTCCTCGCCCGCCGCATGGGTGGCTTCGGCAACTTCGCCATCAGCTTCTCCGTCATCTCCGTCCTCTCCGGCTGCATGACGCTGTACGGCTTCGGCCTGACCACCGGCGGCCCCGCCGTGATGCTCTGGGGCTGGGTCGGCGTCGGCCTCTTCGTGCTCTGCGTGGGCCTCGCGCTCGCCGAGGTCACCAGCGCCTACCCGACGTCGGGCGCCCTCTACTACATGGCCGACCGGCTCGGCGGGCGCCGCTGGGGCTGGTACACGGGCTGGCTCAACCTGCTCGGCCTGCTCGGTGCCATCGCCGGCATCGACTACGGCGCGGCCCTGTTCACCGGCGCGTTCCTGAACCTCAGGTTCGGCTTCGAGCCGACCCCGGAGAAGACCTTCCTGATCTTCCTCTGCATCCTGCTGCTGCACGCCGTCCTGAATCTCTTCAACGTCCGCCTGGTCAGCCTGCTCAACTCGATCAGCGTGTGGTGGCACCTGGCCGGCGTCACCGTGATCGTCGGCGTCCTCGCGATCGTCCCCGACCACCACCAGTCCCCGTCGGACGTCTTCCTCGAGTACTTCGACGGCACGGGCTGGGACAACCCGCTCTACGTCACCGCGATCGGCCTGCTCCTCGCGCAGTACACGTTCTCCGGGTACGACGCATCGGCACACCTGTCGGAGGAGACCTCCAACGCGTCGGTGACCGCGGCGCGCGGCATCGTGCGCGCCATCTGGGCGTCGTGGATCGCCGGCTTCGTGCTGCTGACCGGGCTGACCTTCGCCATCCAGGACTATGCGGGCACGCTCGCCACGGACACCGGGGTGCCGCCCGCGCAGATCATGATCGACGCCATCGGCGAGTCCGGGGCGACCGCGCTGCTGCTCATCGTGATCGTGGCGCAGCTGTTCTGCGGCAACGCCGAGACGGCCGCCGCGAGCCGCATGGTGTTCGCGTTCAGCCGCGACAACGCCCTGCCCGGCTCCGCCCTGTGGCGCAAGGTCAGCTCCCGCACCCAGGTACCGGTGCCCGCGGTGTGGCTGTCGGTGGGTCTGGCCGCGGTGATCGCCCTGCCGTCCCTGTACTCGACGACCGCGTACACGGCCGTGACCGCGATCAACGTCATCGGCATCACGCCCGCGTACGCCATCCCGATCTTCCTGCGGCTCCGGGCGGGCGACAGCTTCCGGCCGGGGCCGTGGAACCTGGGCCGCTGGAGCAAGCCCATCGGCTGGATCGCGGTGCTCTGGGTGGCGTTCGTGACGGTGCTCTTCTGTCTGCCGCAGGTCTCGCCGGTGACGGCCGAGACGATGAACTACGCCTCGATCGCGCTCGCCGTGGTCCTCGTCCTGGCCACCGTCTGGTGGTTCGTGGCGCGCCGCTCCTACAGCACGCCGCAGGCCTACGGCTCGGACCGCGAGCAGGCGGAGGTCGCGGAGAACATCGTCTGAACCCGCTCGCACAGGAGACCCGCTCGCACAGGATCTTCTTCGGCTGAACCCGCCTACACCGAACGGTCGTTGAGGATCTTCTGGAAGAGCCGGTGGTCGCGCCAGGCGCCGTTGATGTACAGGTAGCCCGGCGCGACCCCGTACTCCTCGAAACCGCACTTCGCCAGCACGCGCTGCGACGCGGTGTTGTGGAGCAGCGTGCCCGCCTCGACGCGGTGCAGACCGAGTTGGGCGTCGGCGGCCTCGCACACGTGCCGCGCGGCGCCGGACGCGAGGCCGCGGCCCTGGTGCTCCGCGTCGATCCAGTAGCCGAGGTTCGCACTGCGGGCCGGGCCGAGCACGATGTTCGACAGCGCGGCGTGACCGACGATCTCGCCCCCGCTGTCGAGCACCCAGTGCGCCGACCGCCCCGCCCGGCCGTCCGCCAACTGCGCCCGGACCCGCTCGACTTGGCCCTCCTCGCTGAAGAAGGCCTCGGGCCGGTCCGGGTCCCAGGGGTCCAGGTGCGCGCGGTTGCGCCGGTAGGCACGCGCGAGCGCCCGGGCGTCGTCGAGCGTGACGGGCCGGATGAGGACGTCTGTCGCGAGGGTGACCGCTCCACTGATCATGCGCCAAGCGTACGAGGGGTCACCCCCGGAGCGGAGGGTTCACCTCTGGGAGCGTCAGCGTCCGCCCGCGACCCTCAGCACCGTGCCCGTCGTGTACGAGGCGTCGCCCGAGAGCAGCCACGAGACCGCCGCCGCGACCTCCGAGGGCTGCCCCGAGCGCCCCATCGGGATGCCGGACGCGAGCTTCGCGGGACGCTCGGGGTCGGCGTGGAAATCGCTCCAGATCACGCCGGGGGCAACGGCGTTGACGCGGATGCCGTCGCCCGCGACCTCCTTGGAGAGGCCGATCGTCATCGTGTCGACGGCGCCCTTGGCGGCGGCGTAGTGGACGTACTCGCCCGGGGAGCCGAGCGTGGCGGCGGCGGACGAGACGTTCACGATCGCGCCGCCGCCCGCCTTGAGGTCCCGCACCGCGCGCCGGGCGCAGAGCAGATATCCGAGGACGTTCACTTCGAGGGCCCGGCGCATGCCCTCGGCGTCGGCGTCGGCGAGCGGGCCGACGGGGCCGCTCACCCCTGCGTTGTTGACCAGGCCCGTGACCTGGCCGAGCTCGGCCGCGGCGATGTCGAAGAGACGGTCGACGTCGGCCTCGTCGGCGGTGTCGACCTGGACGGTGACGCAGCGGCGGCCGGCCGCGCGCACCGCTTCGGCGGCCTTCTCCGCGGCCGCCTCGTCCGAGCGGTAGCCGATGACGACGTCGTGGCCGTCCTCGGCGAGGCGGGCGCTGACAGCGGCGCCGATACCGCGGCTGCCGCCGGTGACGACGGTGACGGGGTGGTGCTGCACGGGGACCTCCGGCTGTGGGTGGCTGACTGTCGCGCCGCCCGGACGCGGGGATCGCCCGCGTCCGGCACGGCGTCATCCTACGAAGCGGTGATCTTCGTCAGCGGCCAGGGGCCGCGGGGTCCGCCTCGGGTGCCACGCAGACCAGCGTGGTGCCGACGGTGTCGCGCCGCAGCCGCAGCAGGTTCCAGCGGGGCTGCCACTGGGCGAGGCCCTTGTGCTCCCGCAGCAGGGCGCGCAGCCGCTCCGGGTCGTGCGTCCACAGGGTGGCGGGCACGCCCCGGGTCGGGCCGAGCACATGGAGGGCGATGCGGCCGTCGTCCCGTACGTCGTGCGAGGACAGCAGCACGTCGATGAGCGTGCCGGGGTCCTTCGCGCTGCCCTGCGCCTGGATCCAGTGGACCTGGTGGCCGGGCGTGCACGTGTCGCAGGTGTCGTGGTCGCAGATGGCGTGCGGGTGCGTCATGGAGCGCCTCCGGAGTCGTGGACCCCGGGTGTCGCCGACCCGGTGATCCGCCGTTCCCCGCGCACGTCGCGCGGGGCGGGTCGTCACCCGGGGCACCCGCGACGGAGCGGGGTGCCGTCCAGCGAGCCGGGGCTTGACACTGGAACTCGTGACCCGCCCCGACCGTAACACGGGCCCTACTGAGGCGTCGCCGGAGTAATCGCATCCTCCGGAGCGGCCTCCTCCGCGGGCAGGCTGTCCATGAAGGAGCTGACCGAGAAGACCGCGTTGCCGGGTCCGGCCGGGCCGTAACCGGGCGGCGAGGACAGGCCGTTGGCCTCCATCGTGGCGCGGTAGGCCTCCAGGAGCCGTACGTGGTACTCCAGCGGGGCGCCCTGCGGATTGGCCTTGCCCAGCGGTGTCGTGGGCTCCGGGCACCAGGTGGTGAAGCGGGGCGTGATGCCGCGCGACATGAAGTACTGCAGCCCCTCGACGGTGGAGTCGATGGCCTCGTCGACCGTCTTGAAGCCGAACGGCTCCGCCATCTCCACGCCCGCCACGAAGTTGGGGATCACGTTGCGCGGACCGAACACCTCGGCGGAGTCCAGGATGCGGCGGTGCCACTCGTCACGGCCGACGTAGCGCTCCTTGCCGGGGCAGTAGCGCTCGAAGAGATACGGGTCCCACACCTCGTAGTTGGGGTGGTAGATCCGCACGCCGTAGTCGTGGAAGCGCTGCACGTCGGCCTTGGGCAGGGCCTGGGCGACGACCTTGCCGATCCAGCGGCCGGGGAAGCGCTCCTCGATGGCCTTGGCGTACTGGCCGTAGAAGTCCGCCTCGTCCTTGCCGCCGACCTTCGAGGTGACGGCGCCGCCGGTCAGCGTGTAGGCGGTGGAGGACTTGTTGGTGTCGTACTTGTCGATGATCGCGAGGGCCTCCAGGACCTCCTCCACCGGCTTCACACCGGTGTAGGGACGCCCGGCGGCCTTGTGCTGGCGCCAGTTGTGGTTGATGTCGCAGTACTGGCACTCCTCCTTGGCGCCGAAGTACTGGCAGACCCGGAAGACCGTGAGATAGATGAGGTAGCCCCACTGGATGGTGGGGGCCACCTCCATCACGGACTTGCCGTTCTCCAGCGTGTGCCGGTAGTAGTCCGGCATCGGCGGCAGGCCCACGTCGGAGATGCGCACGCCGTCCAGGTAGAGGCCGAGCACGCCGTTGTCGTCGGCCGCGACCCGGTACGGAGACGACGGGTTCACGCGGACCGAGACGACGGTGCGGCGCAGCTCGTAGGGGCCGCCGGTGAGGACGATCTCCTCGGGCGGGCGGCGCAGGGCCGCGGCGCCCAGCTCGGGGAGCGTGCCGTGGTCGAAGGAGAAGATGAAGTACGACTTCGGCTTGACGTCGCCGGAAGCCTCGTTGGAGGTATCGCTGAGCGCCGACTCGTCGAAGGCGATGCCGCCGCGCAGCAGATCCTCCTTGATCACGGCTTCCCGCGGCACGTGCGGGAACCGCTCCATGAGTGACTCGATGAGTTCGGTACGGCTCTCGCTGCGGCTTGGCATGGGCCGGGCACCTCGGAATCCTGTCGGTCGATCTGTCCCGTCCACGCTAATACCCGCCCGATCCGCCGCGGATCCGACTCCGGTCGCAGGGCACATCCTCCGTAGGGCTAGGCTCCAGGTGGCGTGCCTCCTTCGATGACGGTGCCCGACTTCGGTACGTCGAGGTCCGTGAGATACCGCACGACCGTCTCCGCCTCCGCGCCGCCGTTGAAGATCTTCACGGCATGGCCCCATCCCGCGACCTCGACGAGCGTCGCCGCGTCGCCGAGCCGTTTCTTGGCCGAACGCGCCCAGTCGATCGGCGTGGCGTTGTCGTGACGGGCGCCGATGAGGAGCAGCGGCGTCTCGACCTCGGTCCGCTCGGTCGCCTTGGCGCTCGGTGCCGGGACGCCCTGGCAGAGATTGGCGTACGAGACGGTGTTCGGGGAGTGACCGAAGCGGGGCGCGGCCTCGCGGGCGGCACGCTGGTCGGCCAGATAGGCGCCGGCGTTCGGTGCGCGGAGGTTCAGGTCGGCGCAGACGGAGAGGTCGGCGCCGGGCAGCAGCTTCTCCCGCGGTGCGTCGCCCTCGTCGGTCTCCCACGCCTTGCCGCTGTCCAGGCTGTCCAGGTACTCGGCGACGGCGGGCCAGGACGGCGTGAGCAGCATCGCGTCGACCGTGCCGTCGAGCTCGGTGAGCGGGACGTCCTTGCCGCCGCCCCGCAGCTTCCCCTCGGCGGCCCGCGCCGCCAGGCGCTCGTACACCTGCCAGGGGTCCCGCTCTCCCAGCGCGCAGTCGCGGGTCCGCCCGCACCACTTGGCGAACTCGTCGAAGGCGCCTTCCAGCGCCTTCGCCCCGGTCACGCCGAAGGATCGGCGGCCGATCCCGGGGTCCATGACGCCGTCGAGCACGGCGGCCCGCACCCGGTCGCCGTGCTCGGCGGCGTACCGCTGGCCGTAGACCGTGCCGTACGAGTGGCCGTACAGGGAGATCGTGTCCTCGCCGAGCGCGGCGCGAATGACGTCCATGTCGCGGCTGACGCTGCCCGCGTCGGTGTGCCGGGCGACGGCTCCGGAGGTCTTCGCGCAGTCCGCGGCGAGCTCGGTCACACGCTTCTTCATCCGCACGAAGTCGCCGGGCGTCGCGGCGGGCCGCCTGTCCTTCAGCACGGCGGCCATCGGTCCGGCCGGGCACTGGACCGGACCGCTGAGACCGACGCCGCGCGGGTCGAAGCTCACGACGTCGAAGCGGCGCTCGGCACCGCCCCACTCCTTGGTCTGCGCGACGTTCTGGACGCCGGAGTTGCCGGGGCCGCCCGGCAGGAACATCAGCGTGCCGATGCGCCGGTCGGGGCGGGTCGCCTGCCGCCGGACCACCGCGACGTCGATCTTCTCGCCGTCCGGCGAGGACCAGTCCACGGGGACGCGGACGGTGCCGCACTCGGCGCCCTTGGGCGCCCCTTCGGTGGCGTCGGCCGGGCAGGCCTTCCACGTGATGCGCTGCCGCTCGGGGCCCGCCTTCTGGGGGCGCTCCGGTGTGCCGGAGGAGCAGGCGGCCAGCGCGAGCAGGGCGGCGCCCGTGGTCGCGGCGGTCAGCGCCCCCTTCGTACGAGGCCGCATCGGCTTCGTACGCGACCGCATCAGCCCTTCGCCTTCATCGCGACGTCGTTGTCCTGCCAGGCGTACAGCACGCCGTCCACCGTCGCGCCGGACCACGCGCCGCAGTTCGTGTCGGCCTTCGCGGCGAGGTCGGAGGGGAACCAGTCGGCCTTCAGGCGCGGCTTGCCCTGCGGGTCGCCCTTGGTGCACTGGGCGGGGAACTTCCCGTCCGGCGTCTTGAACGTGATGATCCGGTCGTCGCCGGTCGTCGACATGACGTACTTGATGCCGGACGCGTCGTCGGGCAGCCAGCGCGGCATGGACTTGCGGGCGCTCTTCGCCGCGGCGCCGTCCTGGTAGGACGCCTTCTCCTCGTGGTCGTCGAAGGGGTTCATCGAACCGCCGCAGGCCGTCAGGGAGAGGGCGAGGGCGGCGGCGCCGAGCGCGCAGAGCGTGGCGCGGACGGCTCGGGGGCGGAGCGAGGCCTGGCGGAGAGGTCGGTGCATCGTGGTCGCTTTCCTCGGAATGGGAGTGACTGGGTCGGTGCGACTGAGTCGGTGTGACTGGGGTCGGTGCGACTGAGTCGGGTGACCGAATCGGATTGATTAGGTCTGTTCGACTGAGTTGACTGAGTCGGGTGACCGAATCGGAGTGACTGCTTCCACGGTCGTCGACCCGGGTGTCCCCGCGCCTCGGCCCATCGGTCGATCGCCGACGCCCCGATCAGGCTTTCGGCTGATCCGTCCCGTACGACCTGATGCGTACATTCGGTACGTGGATGATCACCGCCCGCCGCCGGGGCCCGCCCGTACGCGCCTCGGCAGGCCCCTCCTGTTCGCCGTGCCCGCCGCGTTCCTGTGGATCGGCGACCTGGTGTCGAGCCGGCCCGACGGTCCCTGGGCGACGCTCGTCTCCGGGCCGCTGGCCGTCGCCGTGCTGCTGATGCGGCGCGGTCCGGGGATCGAAGTGCGGGCCGCCGTCGCGACCGCGGGGTCCGCGGCGCTGACGCTTGGCCTGTACCTCGCCTCCGCGACCGGCACCTGGGGGCTTCTGGAGTCCTTCGCGCTGCTCGCCCTGCTCACGGTCACCGCCCGCACGGCGCGGCTGCCCGCCGCGTACGTCCTGTGTCCGCTGCTCGCGCTGGCCGTCGCGGTCCTGCCCGTCCGGACCGGCATCCACTCCGACGCCGAGACCTTCGCGTTCATCCTCACGGTCGCGGCGGGCGGCGCCCTCGCGCTCGGCGGCTATCTGCGGTCCCTGGACAACCGGCGGGCCCTCGCGGTGACCGCCACGCAGGAGGAGGAGCGCCGCCGCATCGCCCGCGACCTGCACGACTTCGTCGCCCACCACGTGACCGGCATCGTCGTGCAGGCCCAGGCGGCCCGCGCCATCCGCGAGGTCGCCCCCGAGCAGCTCGACCCGCTGCTCGCCGGGATCGAGAAGGCCGGCGGCGAGACCCTCGACTCGATGCGGCGCCTGGTCCATGTGCTGCGCGCGGAGCCCGGCGCCACGACCAGGCCCGACGACCTGCTCGCCGAGCTGGCCTCGCTGGTCGCCGCGGCCCACGGCGGGGCGGCCACCCTGGAGGTGACCGCGCGGGCCCGCGCCGCCGCGCTCGCGCCCGAGGTCGAGACGGCCGTGCACCGCGTCGTCCAGGAGGCGCTCACCAACGTCACCCGGCACGCGCCCGGCGCCACGGACATCCGGGTGCGGATCGCCACCGAGGCCGGGGAGCTCGTCGTCGAGGTGGTCAACGGACCTGCGGGGCAGCGCCGTTCGGGAGACCGGACACCGCCCGGCGGCCACGGCGGCCTCGGTCTGATCGGGCTGCGCGAACGGGTCGCAGCGGTCGGCGGCGGCCTCGACGCGGGCCCGCTGCCGGACGGGGGCTGGCGGGTCCGCGCCACGCTTCCCGTGCTGCGCCTGCCAGAATCGGGGTCATGAGCAGCGGGACGCCGGTGAGGGTGCTGATCGCGGACGACCAGGAGATGGTGCGGACCGGGTTCCGCCTCATCCTGTCCGCGCAGCCGGACATCGAGGTGGTCGGCGAGGCCGCGGACGGCGCCGCGTGCGTGGAGCTCGCGCGGCGTCTGCGGCCCGACGTCTGCCTGGTCGACGTCCGCATGCCGAAGCTGAACGGCCTGGAGGTGACCCGCAAGCTCGCCGGGCCCGGCGCCGTCGACCCCCTGCACGTCGTGGTCGTCACCACCTTCGACCAGGACGACTACCTCGACGAGGCGCTGCGCGGCGGCGCCGTCGGCTTCCTGCTCAAGGACGCGGGTCCCGGGCTGCTCGTGGAGGCGGTGCGCGCCGCCGCCCGCGGCGACGCGCTCGTCTCCCCCGCCGTGACGCTGCGGCTCCTGGAACGCATGGCGGACCGGCACGGCCCGCAGTGCGGCGCGGCGGCCACCGTGCCCGCTCCCGGCACCCTCTCGGAACGCGAGCTGGACGTCGTCCGGCTCGTCGCGCGCGGGCGCACCAATCAGGAGATCGCCGAGGAACTGTTCATCTCCCTCGGCACCGTCAAGACCCATCTCGCGCACATCCAGACCAAGTTGGAGGTGCGCAACCGCGTGGAGGTCGCCGCGTGGGCCTGGGAGGCGGGCCAGGTCCGGCGCTGAGCGGCCGCGTACGGGGCCGCGTACGGGGGCTCAGCCTTGGCCCACCGGCACCGGGACCCCGCTGTGCGCCGAGGCGTAGCCGGCCGCCACCACCCGCAGGGTGCGCAGTCCGCCCTCGCCGTCGGCGACGTCCATGCCGCCTGCCTCCGGGCCGTACAGGAAGGCGCGGAGCATCCGTTCGTCCAGGTCGACGCCGAACGGCAGCTCGGTGCCGTGTCCTGCCCGTTCGCTGAAGCCGTGCACCTTCTGGTCGAAGGCGTCCATCTCCAGCGTGGCCCGCTCGCCGACGACGGTCATCTCCAGGCCGCCCCAGGAGTGGTGGGAGCGGGGGTGGGACCAGCTGCAGTCGATGGTGGCGACCGCGCCGTTGGCGTAGGTCACGCTGACCAGGCCGCTGGTCTCGGCGGCGACCTCGTCGGCGTAGAGGAGGTTGTTGGTCTGCGCGTAGACCTCCACGGGCGCCGCGTCCTCGCCGAAGAGGTCGTCGAGCAGGTCGGCGATGTGCACGGTGTGGTCCATCAGGGCGCCGCCGCCGGAGAGTTCGGGCTCCGCGAACCAGCGGCGGTCGCGGGTCGGCATGGCGCCGTTGTTCGCGCCGGAGACCGCGAGGACCCGTCCCGCTTCGCCCGCGGCGACGGCCGCCTTCACCGCCGTGTACGCGGGACTGAAGCGCACCGGGAAGGCGACCGCGAGCCGTACCCCGGCCGCGCGGCAGGCGGCGACCATCGCCTCACCGTCCTCGACGGACGCGGCCAGCGGCTTCTCGCACAGCACGTCCACGCCGTGCGCGGCGGCCAGTTCGACCAGGGGGCGGTGACGGACGTTCTCCGAGCAGACGATCACCGCGTCGGGGCGGGCCGCGAACGCTTCCTCGTACGTGTCCACGTACGCGACGCCCGACGCGTCGGCGAGCGCCCGTCCGCGCACCTCGCCGGGCGCCGCGAGGTCGGTGTCGGGGTCGCTGCCCAGGACCTCGACGCCGGGCATCCGGGCCAGCAGGCGCAGATAGCCCGCCGCGTGGACATGGGCGAACGACAGGACGGCGACCTTCATCGCGCTGCCTCCTCGATCTCGACGACACGGCCGGTGCGGCTGGACTCCACGGCGGCCTCGGCGATGCGCACCGCCTCGACCCCGTCCCTCGCGGTCACCCGGGGTTCGGGCCCGCCGTCCTG
The DNA here is from genome assembly GCF_040647455.1 of Streptomyces sp. NPDC041068. NCBI lineage: Bacteria > Bacillati > Actinomycetota > Actinomycetes > Kitasatosporales > Streptomycetaceae > Streptomyces > Streptomyces sp. NPDC041068. Next base: position 696,644 of record NZ_JBEZCG010000002.1, on the reverse strand, counting down.
CCACGAAGCGGCGAACTCGCGCAGCTCCGCCAGGTAGGGGCTCTCGGACATGGGGGTGGACGGAATGCCTTCGTCGGCCGGGCGCACGCCCTGCGCGGTGATCCGGAAGCCGGGCACGGCGGTGGAGTCGTGGTGCAGCAGGCCGCCCGCTCCCGCGACCCGGAACGTCGTACGGAACTGCTGGTCGGGCAGGCCCCAGAGGCCGTTCACCTGGCTGACGGCGCCCGACGCGTGGGTGAGGACGGCGGTCGCGGTGACGACCTCGGCCGGGGTGCCGGTGGCGTGCTCGACGCCACGGGTGCGCGCATGCACACGGACCACGTCGCCCGCGAGCCAGCGGGCGATGTCGATGTCGTGCACCATCAGGTCCATGATGACGCCGCCCGACTGGGCCGGGTCGCCGAACCACGGCGCCCACTGGGGCCGCGCACTGGCACGGGTGAAGCGCAGCACGGCGGGCTCGCCGAGGTCGCCGCGGAAGACGGCCTCGCGCAGAGCCGCGTACGCGGGGAAGTAGCGCACCACATGGGCGGGGTGGAGGCGCACGCCCGCCGCGTCGGCGGCGGCCGCCATCTCCTGGGCGTGGTGGGCGGTGAGGGCGAGCGGCTTCTCGCAGACGACGTCCCGGCCCGCGGCGACGGCGGCCAGGGCGAGGTGCCGGTGGGTGGGGGTGGGGGTGCAGATGTCGACGGCGCGCACGTCCGCGAGGAGGCCGGTCAGGTCGTCGACGGCGCGGACGTCGTGGCCTCGCTCGGCGTACTCGGAGGCGAGCTTCTCCGCGGAACTGTCGACGGTGTACACGCTCACCCGGGCGCCGAGCGCCAGCCAGCCGGGCAGATGGGCGCGGGCGATGCCGCCGGCGCCGAGCAGGCCGATGTGAAGCGGTGGTGGCATGAAGGAGGCTGCCTTTCCGGAAGGAGGGGCTCAAGGGAGGGGATGCAGGGAAGGGCTCAAGGGAGAAGGCTCAGCTCTTGGAGCCGGACAGGGCGACGCTCTGGACGAAGTGCCGCTGGAGGAAGACGTAGACCAGCAGCATCGGCAGGCTCGCGATGAGCGAACCGGCCATCATCACGGGGTAGTTGGTCTCGAACTGCCCCTTCAGGGAGGTCAGTCCCGCGCTGATCGGCATCTTCGTCGGATCGGTGTTGACCACCAGGGGCCACAGCAGGTCGTTCCAGGACCACATGGCGGTGATGACGGCGAGGGCGGCCAGGGCGGGCCGGATCAGCGGAAGCATGATCGACCAGAAGATCCGGAAGGAGCCCGCGCCGTCGATGCGGGCGGCCTCCTCCAGCTCCTTGGGGAGGGTGAGGAAGAACTGGCGCAGCATGAACGTGCCGAAGGCGCTGAACATGCCGGGCAGGAACAGCGCGGGCGGGGTGTTGAGCAGGCCGAGGCCCTGGATGATGTCGTACTGCGGCAGGATCAGCAGCGAGCTCGGCACCATCAGGACGGACAGGAAGAGCGCGAACAGGACGTTGCGGCCGCGGAATCGCATGCGGGCGAACGCGTAGGCGGCGAGCGAGCAGAACACCAGTTGCCCCACGGTGCGGCCGACGGTGTTGAGCAGGCTGTTGGTGAGCATCTCCCGGAACGGCAACGCGGTGAAGACCTTCTCGAAGCTCGCCCAGTTCCAGTCGTCGGGCAGGAAGGTGGGCGGGACGCGCGAGGTCTCGGGGAGGGTCTTGAGCGCGGTGAGCAGCTGCCACAGGAAGGGGAAGACCATCACGAGCGCGCCGAGCGAGAGGGCGGTGTGGGTGGCGAGGGATCCGAGGTTCACACGCTTTCGTGTGTCAGGCATAGTGCACCCACCTCCTCTGGAGCCGGAACTGCAGATATGTGAGCGCCGCGATGATCAGCATGAGCAGGAAGGCGAGCGCGGCCGCGGCCCCTTGGGAATTCTCGATGAACGCCCATTTGTAGAAGAGCCCGACGACGGACTGCGTATCACCGATCGCGGGATTCTTCTCCGCCATCATGATGTAGATCAGGTCGAAGGTCTGCAGTGAATTGATCATGCAGATCACGGACGCGAAGAAGATGGTCGGGCTGAGCAGCGGAAGCGTGATGGTGAAGAACCGGCGCAGCGGCCCCGCGCCGTCGAGTTCCGCGGCTTCGTAGTAGTCCTGCGGAATTCCCTTGATGCCCGCCATGAAGATGACGAGGTAGTAGCCGGTGGTCGACCAGACCATCACCATGCCGATCGCGTAGACGGCGGTGGACGGGTCGGAGACCCAGTAGTGCCGGTCGATGCCGAACCATCCCAGGACTTCGTTGAGCAGGCCGAAGTCGCCGTTGTAGAGCCAGTTCCAGACCAGGCCGACGGCGACGGGCAGCGTCACGAACGGCACGAAGTACAGGGCCCGGTAGAGGGGAACGCCCCGCAGTCCGCGCCGGTTCAGGAGCGAGGCGACGACGATCGCGATCGGCAGGGCGGCGAGCCCGATGGCGCTGTATATCAGCGTGTTGCCGAGCGCCTGCCAGACGGTCACGTCCTTGACGACCCGTACGTAGTTGTCGCCGCCGATGAAGGTGTGGCCGCCGAACGCGCCGAACTCCGTGAAGCTGTAGTAAAAGGTCTGCAGCAGCGGCCAGAAGTAGAAGACGGCGAAGCCGATGCCGAGCGGCGCGATGAACCAGTAGGCGGCCCGTTGGTTTCCGGACCCGCGCCGCGCGCCGGGCACGGAGGCGCTGCCGCGTCCTGCCGCCTTCGCGGCCGCCGTGGCGGGAAAGACACTCATGAGGTGCGCTCCTCCTTCAGGACCCGGTCCATCTGCTCGCCCAGCGTGCGGGCGGCGCTCTCGATGCCGCCTTTTCCGCTGAACGCGGCGCCCAGCAGGGGGTATTGGAGGTTCTCCCAGACGGCGGTGCTCTTCGAGCTCGGGTAGGGGACCCCGTACTTCTGCATCTCGATGAAGTGCTTCAGGTCGAATTCGGGCATCGACTTGAGCCAGGCGTCCTGCGTTCCCGCGTACGAGGAGATGGTGACGCCCGCCTCGGCCTGGATCTCTGCGGCCTCGCGGCCCGCCATGAAGTGGACGAACCTCCAGGCCGCCTCCTTCTTGCGGCTCTTGGCGGAGATGACGTTCGCCAGGCCGTGGATGATGGTGGCCCTGCGGCGCCCCTTGGGCAGGACGGCGATGCCGCCGTGGTCCTTCAGCGCGGGCACGGCGTACATCTGGCCCGCCATCGCGGAGAGGTCGTAGTTCATGGCGACCTTCTCGGACCAGTAGCGCACACGTCCGATGGACTCCGTCATCGCGCTCTGCGGCGGCGACCAGCCCCGGTCGATCATGTCGGTCAGGAAGCGGAGGCCCTCGATGGAGCGCTCGTCGCCGAAGCCGGAGCGGCCGTCCTTGAGGACGTAGCCGTCGGCGCCGCACATGGCCGGATAGATCTTGATCTGCCGGTCCATCTCGGCGGCGAAGCCGTGCACTCCCTGCCGGGGATCGGTGAGTTCGGCCGCGGCGTCGCGGACGTCGTCCCAGGTCCAGCTCTCGTCCGGGTACGTGATGCCCGCCTTGTCGAAGAGCGCCTTGTTGTACCAGAGGCCGATGGTGTCGAAGTCCTTGGGGATTCCGTACTGCGTGCCGCGGTGGGAGTAAAGCTTGACCAGGGATTCCGGGTGGCGGTCCACGGGGGTGGCGTCGGCCTCGATGTGTCCGGAGAGCGGTTCGAGGACGCCGCCCGCCGCGTACAGCTGGAAGTTGACGGCGTTCATCCAGAACACGTCCGGGGCCGTGCCGCCCCGCATCGACGTCTTCAGGGTGGTCCAGTAACTGGCCCAGGGCGTCAGCTCGATCCGTACGGAGATGCGGGGGTTCCGCTTCTCGAACGCGGCGATGATCTTCTCCATGCCCGGCGCCTGCGCCGGGTCCCACATCCCGTACGAGAGCGTGGTCCCGCCCCCGCCGTCCGTGCCGCCGCCCCCGTCGGAGCAGGCGGCGAGCAACGGGGCCGCGAGCGCCCCGCCGAGCAGAGTCCTTCTGCGCATGTGCGCCTTCGCCTCCCAGGAAGTCGTCGGGCGCCGCGTCGGCACGCCACCGCGTCGGGGCGTGCGGTCACGACGCCGTGTCAGCGAGCAGTTCCTCCTCCACCCGGTCGAGCGCCTTGCGTACGGCGCCGATGGCCACGCCCCGCTCGCCGAGCGTGCTCAGGGCGATGCGCGGGACGTGCAGGGTCATGAGGCGCAGCCGCTCCTCCAGCAGCGGCACCAGGTGCCTGCCGACGGGGGTGGCCCCGCCGGTCAGGACGACCAGTTCCGGGTCGACAGCGAGGGCGAGGGCCGCGATGCCCGGCGCGATGCGGTCGGCGAAGTCCGCGACGGCGGCGAGGGCGCGGGGGTCCGCGGTGTCCGCGGCGCGGGCGAGCGCGGCCACTTCGGACTCCCCCGCGCGCCGCGCGCCCGGCCAGTTCAGGGCCTGGTGGGCGGTGTCCATGCCGAGCAGCGGAAGCATGCCGAGCTCGCCCGCGGCGCCGCGTCTGCCCCGGTGCAGGCGGCCGCCGATGGTGAGGCTGCACGCGACGCGGTGCCCGGTGAGCACGCACACCACGTCGCCCGCGAGGGCGGCCGCCCCCTGCCAGCGCTCGGCGAGGACCGCGAGGTTCACGTCGTTCTCGACGAGGGTGTGGCCCGGTTCGCCGTCCGAGAGCAGCCGCCCGAGGTCGACGCCGGACCACTCGGGCACCACCACGGAGGTGATGACCCCGCTGGTGTCGACCACTCCGGGCACGCCCACGCAGCGCGCGAGGACGGCGGCACGGCGCGGCACGTGGGCTCCGAGGAAGGCCTCCGTGCCGCGGCGCAGCAGGTCGAGGCGGTCGGCTCCGCTCAACTCCGGGTCGATGTCGGAGCGTTGGGAGGCCAGGACGGCGCCGCCCAGGTCGGCGAGGAGCAGCACCATCTTGTGCAGCCCTATGTCGGCACCGAGCACGTATCCGGCCTCGGTGCGGAAGCGGAAGCGGCGCGCGGGCCTGCCCGGCGCGCGTTCGCCACTCTCCCCGGCGGCCTCCCCGACGAGGCCCCGCTCGGAGAGCTCCTCGACGGCGGCCTCGACGGTGGGCCTGGACAGGCCGGTGCCCGCGGCGAGTTCGGCGAGGGTCTGGGGGCTGCGGCGGTGCAGCGCGCGCAGGACGACGGTGGTGTTGAGCCGCCGCAGCGCGATCAGATCGTGCCCGCGCGCCCGGTATCGCATCAGTGCTTCACCTCGAAACCGCAGGATGGCAGCCCTGTTGACAGCCCTGAACGTCCACCGGCCCCCGGAATTAGGGAGGAGACTTGCATATCCATGACGACCCGGGAAGCCCCTGGACGGCACGCGTTGGGAGGGTGGCGCGGCGAAGGCCCGGCCACGATGATCGGACGACACCCCATCAGCACCCCACAACCACCCATCAGCCGCCCATTTCAAGGGAGTTGACGCATGTCACCCGAGAGCTCACCCGATACCTCACCGGAGCCGCCGGCCGCCGTCGACACGAGCAGGCCCCACACCGCCCGGGTCTACGACTGGTACCTGGGCGGCAAGGACCACTACCCCGTGGACGTGGAGCTCGGCCTGCAGATCGTGTCGCTGGAGCCGCAGGCCAAGTACGTGGCGCGGCACAACCGTTGGTTCATGCAGCGCGCCACGCGCCACCTCGTGAAGGAGGCGGGCATACGCCAGTTCCTCGACATCGGCTCCGGTATCCCCACCGAGCCCAATCTGCACCGGATCGCCCAGTCGATCGCGGCGGACGCCCGGGTCGTGTACGTCGACCACGACCCCACCGTCCTGGCGCACGCGGGCTCACTGCTGAGCGGGACCCCCGAGGGCCGCACGGAGTTCCTCCAGGAGGACGTGCGCGAGCCCGAGAAGATCCTCGAACGCGCCGCGGCCGTCCTGGACTTCACGCGCCCGGTGGCGCTCTCGATGAACGCACTGCTGCACTTCGTCAGCGCCGAGGACGGCGCCCGCGCCCTGGTGGAGCGGCTCGTCGGCGCCCTGCCCGCGGGCAGCCACCTAGCGCTCTCGCAGGTCGCGGGCGACTACGACCCGGAGCGCACCAAGGAGGCCGTGGCGATGTACAAGGCGGGCGGCGTCACCCTCGTACCGCGCTCGCACTCCGAGGTGGCGGCCTTCTTCACCGGGCTCGACCTGCTGGACCCCGGCGTCGTATGGCTGCCGGACTGGCGCCCGGAACTCGCCGTCGACGAGGAACGGGACGGCTCGCCGGTGCCGATGTACGCGGGAGTGGCACGCAAGCGGTGACGCTTCGCGGCCACCGGCACCGCACGGTCGAGGGCGTCCTCGCGGCCGGTGAACGCCTGCGCGTGACCGTGGAGTCCGACCGGCTCGTCGCGTTCGGGGACGGCGTGGAGAGCGACGCCCTGGAGCTCGCCCGGGACAGACCGTGCGCCTCGGCGTCGCCGACACCGCGCTGCGGCTTGTCGGTTGACGGATCAGGCCAACCTGTGAAGATCCAGGTGGGGGTATGTGCGACCGCCGTGCACACATGCGGCAGGATGACGTCCGCGCCGGGCCGAGCCCTCGTCCCCGCGTGACCGCACTCCCCGGAATCGAGCAGGTATCACAAGGTGACGACACATCACATAGGCCGCGTGCGGGCGCATTCGCCCCGTCCCACGTCCCGTCCCGGCTCCCTCACGACGGGAGCGAACCGATGACCCGTGCGCTGACACTGCACGACTGGATCACGGCCGGGATCGCGGTGGTCGCCGGCATCGCGGCGGGGCTGCTGCTCCGCACCCTGCTGCGGTGGCTGGGCGAGCGCGCGAGCCGGACCCGGTGGAGCGGCGACGACGTCATCGTCGACGCGCTGCGCACCCTCGTCCCCTGCGCGGCCATCACCGCCGGGCTCGCCGCCGCCGCGGGCGCGTTGCCGCTCACACCGCGCACCGGGCGCAACGTCACCATGACGCTGACCGCGCTGCTCATCCTGGCGGCGACGCTCACGGCGGCCAGGATCGTCACCGGTCTGGTCAAGGCCCTCGCGCAGTCCCGCTCCGGAGTGGCGGGGTCGGCGACCATCTTCGTGAACATCACGCGGGTCGTGGTGCTCGCGATGGGCTTCCTCGTCGTCCTGCAGACCCTCGGCATCTCCATCGCGCCCCTGCTCACCGCGCTCGGCGTCGGCGGTCTCGCGGTCGCCCTCGCGCTGCAGGACACCCTCGCCAACCTCTTCGCGGGCGTGCACATCCTCGCGGCGAAGACGGTGCAGCCCGGCGACTACATCCAGCTCAGCAGCGGCGAGGAGGGCTACGTCGTCGACATCAACTGGCGCAACACCACGGTGCGTCAGCTCTCCAACAACCTCGTGATCATCCCCAACGCCAAGCTCGCGGGCACCAACATGACCAACTACAGCCGCCCCGAGCAGGAGCTGTCGATCATGGTGCAGGTCGGTGTCAGCTACGACAGCGACCTGGACCACGTCGAGAAGGTCACGATCGAGGTCGTGGACGACGTGATGACCGACATCACGGGCGCCGTCCCCGACCACGAGGCGGCCATCCGCTTCCACACCTTCGGCGACTCGCGGATCAGCTTCACGGTGATCCTGGGCGTCGGCGAGTTCAGCGACCAGTTCCGCATCAAGCACGAGTTCATCAAGCGCCTGCACCAGCGCTACCGCGCCGAGGGCATCCGGGTCCCGGCCCCCGCGCGCACGGTGACCGTCCAGCAGGGCGAGCTGCCCCCGCCGCTCGGCATCCCGCACCAGCGCGACGTCTCCGCCCCGCCGCGGGTGCACTGAGCCGACCGGTCGCGGATGCTGGGCCGGTCCGCCGCGGACGCACTGAGCCGACTGGCCGACCGCTCGGTGGCGACCCTCGGAGCCCCGTGTTCCACTCGCGGGCATGGGGCACGACCACGGCCCGTCCGCGGCGACGGCGGGCGGCACGCTCAGCGGCACGTACCGCAGTCGCCTGCTGTGGACCATCGGCATCAGCGGCTCGATCACCGTCATCCAGGTGATCGGCGCCCTCCTGTCCGGCAGCCTCGCGCTGCTCGCCGACGCCGCGCACAGCCTGACCGACGCGGTCGGCGTCTCGCTGGCGCTCGGCGCCATCACCCTCGCCCAGCGGGCGCCGACGCCGCGGCGCACCTTCGGCTTCTACCGGGTGGAGATCTTCTCGGCGGTCCTCAACGCCCTGCTCCTCGTCGCCATCTTCGTCTGGGTCCTGTGGTCGGCGATCGGCCGGTTCAGCGAGCCGGTGGAGGTCAAGGGCGGCCTGATGTTCGTGGTCGCGGTGGGCGGACTCCTCGCCAACCTGGTGGGCCTGTGGCTGCTGCGGGACGCCAAGGAGAAGAGCCTCAATCTGCGCGGCGCCTACCTGGAGGTCCTCGGGGACGCGCTCGGCTCGGTCGCCGTGATCGTGGGCGGCCTGATCATCCTGCTCACGGGGTGGCAGGCCGCCGACCCGATCGCCTCGATCGTCATCGGCCTGCTGATCGTGCCGCGCGCCTACGGCCTGCTCAGGGACTCCGTGCACGTCCTCATGGAGGCGACCCCGCAGGACGTCGACCTGGGCGAGGTGCGCAGGCACCTCCTGGCGGAGCCGGGCGTCGTGGCCGTGCACGACCTGCACGGCTGGACGGTCACCTCGGGGATGCCGGTCCTCACCGCCCATGTGGTGGTCACGGAAGAGGCCCTCGCGAGCGGATACGGGGAGCTCCTGGGGCGGCTGCGGGGATGCGTGGGCGACCACTTCGACGTGGCGCACTCGACGATCCAGCTGGAGCCCGAGGGCCACGAGGAGGACGGCGGGGCCCTGCACACCTAGGCGCAACCAGCCCTCGGCTCCCCTCGACCGCCCTTATTATTCGGACATGTTTGCCCATATCGGTGCCGCGCTGTTCTTCGTCCTCTTCGCCGTGGGCGTACTGCGCGACCGTCGCCGCTTCAGCAACGCCGTCTTTCTGGGCATCGCCCTCGCCTTTGTGGGCATCAGCTTCATCGGTGAGCTGAGCAGGGCCCCGATGGGCGTCGCGGAGGTGGTCATGGTGCTGGTCCTGCTGCTTCCGGCGCTCGGCACCCTCACCGTCGCCGTCTTCCTGGTGGCCAACGGCGTGAAGATGGTCCGCAAGGAGGGCAGACGCCCCACGAACCTCCTCTCCCTCCTCGCGGGGCTCGCGATCTTCGGCGTCATCGGGCTGCTCATCGCCTCGTTCAGTACCCGGTCGCGGCCGCTGATCATCGTCACCGGAACCACGCTCCTCGTGGTCTGTTACGTCTCCTTCCTCTTCCTGTGCTTCATCACGTACGCCTTCCTGTACGGCCGCATGAGGGTGCGCGGCACCGTGGACTTCGTGATCGTCCTCGGCTCGGGGCTGATCGGCGGCACGCGCGTGCCGCCGCTGCTCGCCAACCGCCTGGAGCGGGGCCGCGCGGTGTACGAGGCGCAGCGGGCGCGCGGCGGCGAGCCGCTGCTGATCACCTCGGGCGGCCAGGGGCCGGACGAAAAGCTCCCCGAGGCCGAGGCGATGGCCGACTACCTCGTCGAGCGCGGTTTCCCCGCGGACCGGATCCTGCGCGAGGACCGCTCCCGTACGACCGAGGAGAACCTGGCGTTCAGCAGGGCGCTCATGGACGAGCGGCGGCCCGGCAGCCGCTGCGTGATCGTCACGAACAATTACCACGCCTTCCGCGCCGCGCTCATGGCCCGCCGCACGGGCGTGAACGGCCAGGTCGTGGGCGCCCCCACGGCCGCGTACTTCTGGCCGAGCGCCACCATCCGCGAGTTCGCCGCCGTCTTCCTCTCCCACAAGACGGTCAACTTCGGCGTCTGTCTGATGCTCGGGGCGCTCGGCGCGGCGGCCTGGTGGAACGTCTGAGCCGCTCCGCTAGGCCGGGGATCCGGCGCGCCGCGCGCCGAAGGCCCGCGCCACCGCGTCCCGCACCACCTCGTCGCCGGGCGCCGCGACACCCCGCTCCGCGGCCATCTCGGCGAGGGAGGTCATCGCCACCTCGGGCAGCCCGCAGGCCGTGAAGCGCGTGAACTCGTCCAGGTCCGAAGCGACGTTGAGCGCGAAGCCGTGGCTCGTGACGCCGCCGCGGATGCGCATGCCGATCGAGACCAGCTTGTCGTGGCGCGGCGTCCACACGCCCACGAGGCTCTGCGCCCCGGACGGGGTGTCGCGCCGTACCGTCTCGAAGCCGAGCGAACCGACCGCGTCGATCAGCCCGTTCTCCACCCAGCGCACGATGTCGCCGGGCCCGCGCTCGCGCAGGTCGAGGATCAGATAGCCGACGAGCTGGCCCGGCCCGTGGTACGTCGCCCGGCCGCCGCGGTCGACCTCGACCAACGGGATCGGCGAATCCGCGCGCGGCAGTTCGTGCGTCGGCGTGCGGGTGCCGTACGTGATGACGGGCGGGTGCGTGAGCAGGACGAGACGGTCGCCGATCGCCCCCGCGCGGCGCTCCTCGACCCAGCCCCGCATCGCCTCCATGGCGTCGAGGTAGGGAACCTCGCCCAGATCCACACGTTCCAGCCCTTCGGCGCCCACTGCGCGGCCTCCTCGGATCGCTCGCTCGTCCGAGGGCTCCAACTGGCGCGCCGGGCGGAGCATTCCCGTAGGTCTCGTCGGCGTTCCTTTCACCCCATGCGCGTCGAATCACCACTGTTCGGGGCGTCTTGCCTATCTTGAGCCGTCACACGATCCGCACCGAAACCTTGGATGGGCACGTTGAACATGCACCGCGCGCAGTACGCCTCCCTCTCCGCACTCGCCGTCGTGGCCGCCCTCCTGGGCCCCGTGGCGGGCCTCGCGGCGGCGGCGCCGCAGTCGGCCGTGACCGCTCCCCCGGCCACGGCCGACCGCTCCCCCGTTCCCGCGCTCACCGCCAGTGCCACGGCGAGCAGTGTGCGGGCCTCTCAGCAGTTCCGTATCCAGGGCACGAGCCGGCACCTGCCGCCCGGCACCCCGATCACCCTGCAGCAGAAGCAGGGCGGACGCTGGGTGGACCTGCCCGCATCGGTGAACACCACGTCCCAAGGGACGTACACCATGCGGGTCCTGCTCGACCTCGCGGGTCGCAACGCCCTGCGCATGGTCGGCGGCGGCGCCGTCTCGCCCGTCGTGTACGTGACGGTCCGCCCCTGAGCGCCGACCGCGCTAGATGTGCGCCCGGAACAGGTATCCCCTGGCCGGTGACGTCGTCTTGACCCAGGACGTGCCCTTGGAGCTGACGCAGGTGTAGTTGTAGCGAATCGTCCTGCCCTTCTTGACGATCGTCTTGATCGGCGCGCGGCTCGACATCCCCTTGCGTATGGGGGCCTTCCGCTTCGTGTGCGCGATCTTCGTCCCCACGTACGCGCAGTCGAACCGCGGCGCCGCGTCGGCGGTCCTGTCCCCCGGGACCGCCTCCGGCGCGGCCGCCACGTCCTGATTCCGGTCCGCAAGCGCGGGACCGGAGGTGGCCGCGAACATCCCCGCCGCGATGGCGCAGACAGCGAATCCCCGCAGCGCCCTCCGCCCGTACCTCATGGATCTCCCTTCCGTTGTTCGACGGGTGCTGTCCCCTGCGCAGCACCGCTCCCCTCGTTCCTCACTAGTGTGATCCAGGCAGTTGGACGGATCACTGGTAGAAGCACTGGGCGGTTGACATGGGCGGCGGGAAGGTCGAGGGACCGTTACGGTTCTCCCTCTTGGGTCCGGTGCGGGCCCTGCGCGCAGGCGAACCCGTGGATCTCGGCGCACCGCGGCAGCGATCCGTGGCCGCGGCGCTCCTGCTTCGGGCCAACCGCCCTGTCACCCGGGGCCAGTTGATCCAGGCGGTGTGGGGAGAGCCCGCGCCCGCCTACGCGGTCAACCAGCTCCAGAAGTACGTCTCAGCGCTGCGGCGCGTCCTCGAACCCGAGAGGGAATCCCGCTCGCCCTCGGGGATCCTCAACTGGTCCGACAGCGGGTACGTCCTCGAAGTGCCGCCGGAGGCCGTCGACCTGACCGTCTTCGAACGCGGGGCGGGCCTGGCCCGGGAGGCCCGGCTGCGCGGCGACGCCGAACGCGCCGCGGACGAACTGCGCAAGGCCCTCGGTCTGTGGCAGGGCCCCGCGCTCGCCAATGTGTCGAGCGCCTTCCTGGACGCCGAACGCGGCCGTCTGGAGGAGTTGCGGGCCGCGGCCCAGGAGGAACGCGTCCAGGCCGAGCTCGACCTGGGCCGCCATCGGGACGTCGTGCCCGAACTCTCGCGCCTGGCCGCCGAGTTCCCGCTCCGCGAACGATTCACGGCCCTGCTGATGCTGGCCCTGTACCGGTCGGGCCGCCAGAGCGATGCCCTGAGCGCGTACCAGCGGACCCGCCGCAGCCTGCGCGAGGAGCTCGGTGTGGACCCGGGTCCTGAGGTCCAGGAGCTGCACGGCCGCATACTGGCGCTCGAACCGTCCTTGTCGCCCCGGCCCGCCGAGCCGCGGCAGGCACGACCTCAGGAGCAGCCGTCCGCCGCGGAAGCCGCGCAGGACCCCTTACCCACGCCGGAAGCCGTGCAGGGCCTGCATCAACTCCCCATGGACACACCCGAGTTCGTGGGCCGCGAGCGGGAACTGAGCGCGCTCCGGGAGCTGGCGGGTGACATCGGAGCCGTCGACGACCCCGGCGACAGCGGCGTGATCGTGGCCGTCGTCGAAGGCATGGCCGGGGCGGGAAAGACACGGCTCGCCGTGCACGCCGCCCACCGCCTCGTCGCCGCGGGACGCTTCACCGACGTACAACTGTGGGCCGACCTCAGGGGCTTCGCGCCGGACCGTGAACCGGCCGACCCCGCTGCCGTCCTGGAGGACTTCCTACGGCTCCTGGGCGTGCCCGGCGCCCACATCCCCGCACAGCTGGAGGCACGCGCGGCGCTGTTCCGCGACCGGCTCGCGGGCAAGCGAGCCCTGGTGGTCCTGGACGACGCGGCCGACGACGAGCAGGTACGGTTCCTGCTGCCCGGCACCGCGTCATGCCTGCTGCTCATCACAACTCGGCGTGTTCTGACCGGACTTGACGGCGCCCACACCTTCCGCCTCGGCGGCTTCGCGCCCGTCGAGGCGGTCGCGCTGATGCGGCGCGTCACCGGGCGCGAACAGCTCGGCCCCGATCCCGCCCCCTCCCTGCGCGTGGCCGAACTCTGCGGACACCTCCCGCTGGCGGTGGCACTGGCGGGACGCAGGCTCCGCAGCCGCCCCTCCTGGTCCATGGCCGATCTGGCGGCGCGCCTCGAAGCGGGCGAGCAGAGGCTGCGGCGGCTCGCCGTCGGCAGCCGGGCGGTGAACACCGCCTTCGCCCTCTCCTACCGCTCGCTTCCCGCCCGCCACCGACTGGCCTTCCGGCGCCTCGCCCTGCACCCCGGCGAGGACTGCACACCGGGGTCGGCCGCCGCGCTCCTGGACACGGACCACCGCGAGGCCGAGGACCTCCTGGAGGCGCTGCTCGACGAGCACCTGCTGGAGCAGCACACCAGCGGGCGCTACCGCCACCACTCCCTCCTGCGGCTGTACGCCCACGAGCGCCTCCGCGAGGAGGACGGCGCAGAGAGCGAGGACGGAGAGGACATAGAGGACCGGCAGGACCGGGAGGACCGGGAGGACCGGGAGCAGCAGTGCACGGCCGCCCTCCGCCGCCTCGTCCACTGGTACTGCGACACGGCCGAGGCGGCCCGGCACGCGCTCGAACCCTCGCGCAGCCCCCGGCACGAACCCTCGCGCCGCACGTGGCTCGAACCTTCACGCAGCCCCCGGCTCGAAGCGCTGGAGTGGCTGGAGCAGGAGCGCGCCAACCTCCTGGCGGTCAGCCACGAGGCCGCGCGGCGCGGCTGGCACGCCGCCACCTGGCGCCTCGCCGCGGCGGCCCATTCCTTCCTGGGGCTGCACGCGTACGGCACGGACAGCCTCACGGGCCTGCGCCTGGGCCTCGCGGCGGCCCGCGCGACCCGGGACCGGGCTCAGCAGGCACGCCTCATGTACGACCTGGGTCTCGTGTACGACGCTCTCGGCCGTCACCCGGAAGCGGAGGAGCACCATCACCACGCCCTGGAGCGGTTCGAGGAGATCGGCGACCTCCACGGCGCGGCCGACGCCCTGTACGGCCTGGGCCGTACCTCCGAGGCGTGCGGGCGGTACGAGGAGAGCGTCCAGTGGCACGAGCGTGCCCTTGCCCTGTTCCGGGAGACCGGCGACCGGCACGGCGAAGCGCGCGCCACGTCCGGCCTCGCCCTCGCCCACTGGTTCGCCCCCGCGGGACAGGACGAGTCGGAGGCGCGGCACCGCGACGCGCTCGCGCTGCTCCGGAAGACCGGGGACAAGCGGCGGCAGGCCCACGAGATCGGCAACCTGGGGCTCGCACACTGGTTCTTCGGCAACTACGCGGACTGCGCCCTTGAGCACCGCCGTGCGCTCGCGCTCTTCGAGGAGGTCGGCGACCGCAGGGGCCAGGCCGCCGCCCACCATGGACTCGGCCTGGCAGACTGGCACTTGGGCCGCCCCACAGAGGCCTGCGAGCATCACCAGTACGCCCTGGCCACCTACCGCGACCTCCGCGACGCGCGGGGCGAGGCCCGGACGCTGCAGCGCCTCGGATACGTCCACTGGACCATGGGACGGTACGCGGAGGGCGAGGCCGAACTCCGCGGGTCGCTCTCCCTCAGTCAGAGCACGGGCAACCGCAACACCGAGGCGTGGGCGCGCACTTCGCTCGGTTTCCTGTGTCAGCGGCTGCGCCGGGACCGCGAGGCCGAGGAACTGCTGCGGCAGGGGCTCGGCCTCTCCCGGCGCATCGGGGACCGGCACTCCGAGTCCAGCGCCCTGCTCGGTCTCGCCCTGGTCGCCCTGAACCAGGGCGAGTTGACGGTGTGCGAGGAGAGATCCCGGCAGTCCCTCGCCCTGACCCGGGAGATCCACAATCCGCACGGCGAGACCTGGGCCATGATCGGCCTGGGCCTCGCGCTCTGCTTCGGCGGCAGGTACGAGGAAGGCACCGCGTGGCACCTGCGGGCGGCCGCACTCGCACGGCGGATCCATGAACCCCACAGCGAGGCGATGGCACTCAACGGCCTCGGCCACGGCTGCACTCGCCTGGCGCGCCACGAAGAGGCCGAGCGCCACCTGCGCGCCGCGCTCGCGCACCGACAGCGCATCCTGGACCGCCACGGCGAGGCGGAGACGCTGACCGACCTGGCCGCCCTGCTGCGCGTCACGCACCGCCCGGAGGCGGCCCGCGTCGGGGCGGAGCGCGCGCAGGCGATCTACGAGGAGCTGCTCGCCGCCCGCCCTGACGCCCTGGGAAGTTCCCGGCAGCCCAAGGAACTTCAGGCGGACGAAGCCCCTGATACCCCTGGCCCCTCTGACGCCCTTGATACCCCCGATGCTCCTGACGCCCCTGATGTCCCTGATACCCCTAGGAGGCGGCCAGACAGGCGATGAGCTCCTCCCTGCTGGACACGCCGGTCTTGCGGTAGACCGCCTTGAAGTGGTCGTTCACCGTGTGCGGCGACAGGTCGAGGCGGCGGGCGATCTGCTTGACCGCCAGGCCTTGGAGGGCCTGCTCGACGACCGCCCGCTCCCTGCGCGAGATGCCGTACCACTGGGCGAGCGCGGGCAGCAGTTCGGCGGCCGGGGCGGGCCGCAGCGTGACCACCACCTCACCCTCCCGCGCCCCCTCCAACGGCTGCGCCTGCAGGGAGAACCACCCCTGCCCGGTGGGTGCGCGGGTGAGCGCGGGCGCGCCCGTGCGCCGTGCGGTGTACGTGATGTGCCGCAGGAAGCCGAACCGCTCCTGGTCGCCGGTGGGGTAGACCCCGGGCAGGAGCCCGCGCAGGGCGTCGCGTCCCGCCGCGGTCACGCCGGTGACCTCGTCGTTCCGGTCGACGATGACGACCCCGAGCGGGAAGTGCCCGTTCCCCGGGCGCAGCGGTTTGCCGGTCACGTACCGCTGCACGGCGAGGGCGAGCGGCTGGGCGAGCTCCGCGGCACGGACGGTCTCCGCTGGCGAGAAGGGCCGGGCCCCGCGCTCCCGCAGGAGCACCAACACGCCCCAGGTGACGCCCCGTTGATGCAGGGCGATGCACATCTCGCTGCCGTAGCTGTCGGCGGCCATGAGGGTGTGCAGCCTGCGCGCCTCGGGGCTCTCGTCACCTGCGCCGGAGCCGAGCACGGTAACGGGGCAGGGGCCTTCGATGAGGGCGGCGATGGGGCTCCGGGTCCTGCCGAGGGCGTCTTCGCTGTCCATGCGGCGCCGCGCGCTCGCGCCGTAGCTGTTCTCGCAGGCGAGGAAGCAGCGCGCGCCGGTGACGGGGTCGAAGCCGGAGAGGAGGTATCCGTCGTGCGGAACGAGGCGTTTCAGGTGGCGCGAGAGCTCTCCGCCGAGCTCCGCAACGCTGCCGGCCCGCGCCGCCGCTTCCGGCACCGAGCGGCCCACCGAGTCCACCGAGCCCACCGCGCACCCCCCTGTGGCCGCCCATGGGGTCCGACACGACCGGACGATCCAACTCCCATGATGCACCGGTTTGTTGGTCGCCATCCCTGAATTTCGGGATACCGGGGCCCGCCCGCGGCGACGTACCTTCGGTGCGACGGTTCGGGTCGACCGTCTTCACGGGGGAACAGCCCCGCGCTGGGGGAGCTCGGGCGGATCGTCGCCGCCGACGGCGGCGGTCCGCCCGGCAACGCAACGGACACGGCGCAAGCGGTACGGACGCGGCTCACAGGGAGCGCGCGACGCGGAACCCCACGTCGTCCACCCGGAAGGTCGGATGGCTGCGACGCCGCACGGAGGCCCGGCAGCTCCACCGCTCGTCGAACCAGCCGCCGCCGCGCAGCACCCGGTAACTGCCGTAGACCTCGGGGTCGTAGAAGTCCCAGCACCACTCCCACACGTTCCCGAGCATGTCGTGGAAGCCCCACGAATTGGGCCGCTTGCCGCCCACCTCGCGGATGCGCTCGTCCGAGTTGCCCCGGTGCCAGGCGATCTCGTCGAGCGGGCCGTAGCGCGGTCCGGTCGTACCCGCGCGGCAGGCGTGTTCCCACTCCGCCTCGGTCGGCAGCCGGTATCCGTCGGCCCGCGCGTCCCACTCGACGTCTTCGCCGTCGTCCTCCCCGTCGTCCCGGATGCGATAGGCGGGAGTCAGCCCTTCCTGGTCGGACAGGGCGTTGCAGAACCGGACCGCGTCCCGCCAGGAAACCCCCTCGACGGGCAGCGCGTCCCCCTCGACCGCGCTCGGTCGCTCCCCGGCGACCTTCGCGTACAGCGCCTGCGTGACCGGCTGCGCCGCGAGCCGGTGTCCCGCGAGGTCGACCGTCCAACTGCGCTGTGTCCGCCGGTCCGAGAGCGTGACCGCCCCCGGCGGGACCATGATCATGTCCAACTCCGCGTCCCCCTCGTGGCTCCCTGACTCCGTGGCTCCACGGTCCGACGATCTTAACGACGTGGATTGTCAGACCCTGCTGCCAGGATGCACGCATGGGATTTTTTGACGACTTGGTCTTACCCGAGGAACCGGCGGAACCGTGCGAGGCAGTGACACGCGAGGCAGTGACACGCGAAACAGTGACGCGCGAAACAGTGATCAGACAGGGCCCGCCGGGGCCGGACGCGGGCCAGGACCGGCCGCCCGTCGACTGGTTCGTGCCGGCGTTCGTGTCACAGATCGTGGTCGCCGGCGCCGGTCCCGCCGCCAAGGTGGTGGTGCGCGGCTGGTCCGTGTGGCCGCGTTCGGTGACGCTGCACCTGGCCGTGCACCGGCCTGTGCACCGGGGCGGCGACGAGGCGGGCAGGAGGTCCGGCCTGCGGGTGGGACTCCTGTTCTCCGACGGGCGCCGGGTCACGTCGTTGGACGAATCGCGGGAGGGTCCGATGGCCGTGGCCGGACCGCCCCACGTACGGGCGGCGTTCGCGGCGATGGAGGAGCCGACGGGGCTGATCCCGCTGGACCCCGGCATGGGCTATGAACAGCGCTCGCTGTTCAAGACGGACGTCGATCTGTACCTGCCGGAGCTGCCGCCCCTCGGCGAGACGCGGCTCGTGGTGGAGTGGCCGGACGAGGACGTCCCCGAGACCAGTACGCCGGTCGACGCCGGGGCTTTGCGCGCCGCGGCCGCACAGGCCGTCGAGGTGTGGCCGGACCTGCCGACTCCGGACCCGGCGTCCGAGCCGGAGTTCGTGATCATGGGGGGAACGAGCGGGCCGCCGGACTTCCTCGCCCCGCCGCTGTCCCGGCATGACCGCGCGGTGCTGCGGGAGCAGGAGGAGGCCAGACTGCGCTATGTGCCGCGCGCAGATTGGGGCGGCATGGGGTACCGGGACTGGGGCGACGCGGAGTTGATCCGCGCCCGGCTGTCCGGCGGCGCACCGCCCGACGCCCTCGACGGCCCCGGCACGGCACCGCTGCACCTGGCCGCGGAGCGCGGCGGCGCGGAGGCCGTCGCCGCGCTGCTCCCACACCTCACGCGCATCGACGCGCCCGACGACGAGGGGTTCACGGCCTTGTGGCACGCCGCCTGCGCCGCGGACGAACAGACCGTCCGGCTCCTGATCGATGCCGGAGCCGACGTCTGGACACCGCAGACGGGCCCCTGGTCGCCGGGCCGGCTGCTGTTGACGACCCCGCTCGCACCGCTCGTCGCGGGACTGCCGGGCGCGGTGGCGCTGCCGACCGACGAGGCATCGGCCTTCGCCGCGGCGGACGCGCTCATCA
Source organism: Streptomyces sp. NPDC041068 (assembly GCF_040647455.1). Taxonomy (NCBI): domain Bacteria; kingdom Bacillati; phylum Actinomycetota; class Actinomycetes; order Kitasatosporales; family Streptomycetaceae; genus Streptomyces; species Streptomyces sp. NPDC041068. The sequence goes on along the minus strand of NZ_JBEZCG010000002.1, from coordinate 677,975 downwards.
GGGCCTTCGGCGAAGGGGACTTGTTCACCGAGGGTCTCGGCATCGCCTTCGTCCGCGACCTGGACGAGGACGAGGTGATCCGGCGGCTCGGCGGGGATCCAGCCCTCTGCCCTCAAGTCGGCCCGGAGGAAACGCCGTTCGACGAAGACTTCGACGGGGAGGACGAAGACTACGACGAGGACTACGACGTCGAGCTCGACTTCGTGGCAGTGACCGCTCTGCCGGGCTCCCCCGGAGGCTGCGTCATCACACAACAGGCGTACATGCCCAACGACGACGGCGTACTGAGCGCGCTGTCGGTGGGCACCGCCGCCTACGGCGTGTACTTCAACCCCAAAGGCGGCAAGTTCGGCACCCTGGCCCGCGACGGCGAGATCATACGGAGCGAGGAGATCGGCCTCTCACCGGACGAGTCCGAGGCGCCCGCCCACTGGCACTTCCGCTTCTGGCAGCACGGCGACCGCGCCCCCTACGGTGCGCGGGACCTCGCATACGCCTGTGCCGCGGCCGGACTGCGCATCAGCGACGGGACGGCGGCTCTGGACCACGAGGCCCCGCGGCGCTGGGTCGAACTCTCCCCTGAGCTCCGCCGCTGAGCTCCGCCGCTGAGCTCCGCCCCTGAGCTCCGCCCCTGATCCGGAGCCGCGGCGCTCGCTCGCCTACTCCGCTGCCCGGTCCCTCCCGCGCAGCACGCGGTTGACCCTCTCGACGTCCAGGACGCCCTCCCAGCGGGCGACGACCAGGGTGGCCACGCTGTTGCCCGCGAGGTTCGTCAGGGCCCGGCACTCGGACATGAACTTGTCGATGCCGAAGATCAGCATGATGCCGGCCGCGGGGACCGTCCCCACGGTGGTGAGCGTCGCTGCCAGGGCGATGAACCCCGCGCCGGTGATCCCGCCGGAGCCCTTGGAGGTCAGGATCATGACCGCGAGCAGGCCCAGTTGCTGGCCGAGGCCGAGCGGGGTGTCGGTGGCCTGGGCGATGTAGACAGCGGCCAGGGAGAGGTAGATGGAGCTGCCGTCGAGGTTGAAGGAGTATCCGGTGGGCACGGTGAGGCCCACGATCTCGCGGCGTACGCCGAGCCCCTCGAGCTTGGCCATCAGCCGTGGCAGCACGCTCTCGGAGGACGAGGTGCCGAGCACGATCAGGAACTCCTCACGCAGATGGTGCAGGAGCCGCAGGATGTTGATCCTGAGCAGTGCGGTGACCGAGCCGAGGACCACAAGGACGAAGAAGAGCGAGGTGCCGTAGAAGAGCGCGATGAGCTGGCCGAGGCTGGTGAGGGTGGAGACGCCGTACTTGCCGATGGTGTAGGCCATCGCCCCGAAGGCGCCGACGGGGGCGGCCAGCATGACGTAGTGCAGGATCTTGAAGACGACGGCGCTGAGCCGGTTGACCCCGTCGACGATCGGCTGCCCGACCGGTCCGACCGCCTTGAGGGCGACGCCGAACAGCACCGAGAAGAAGATGACTTGGAGGATGTTGCCCTCGGCGAAGGCGCCGACGGCGCTGGACGGCACGATGTCGGTGAGGAAGTGCCACCAGCTCCGGTCCTTGCCGTCCTCGACGTACTGGGCGGCATCGCCCTCGAGCCGGAGGTCGCCGGGGTGGGCGTGCACCCCGGCGCCCGGCTGGAAGACGTTGACCGCGATCAGGCCCACGACCAGGGCCATGAGCGTGCCCGCCTGGAAGTACGCCAGCGACTTCAGCCCCACGCGCCCGACCCGGCGCAGGCTGTCGACACCGCCGATGCCCGCCACGATCGTCAGGAACACGATGGGCGTGATGAGCATCTTGATGGCGGACACGAAGGTGGTGCCGACCGGTTCCAGCGCGACGCCGACCGACGGCCACAGCCAGCCGGTCAGGATGCCGGAGGCGATGGCGGTGAGGACCCAGAAGTACAGCTGCTGGTACCAGGGGCGGGACGGCGTGCCGTCCGGGGGTGACACGGTGGGCGTGGACGCCGGCGCTGCCATGGCGTGACTCCTGTTACTCCTCGTCGAGGAACGGGGGACGCGGGGACACGGGGACACGGGGCGCTCAGAGCAGTTCGAGCACCTTGTCGGTGAACACGGCGGTCGTCGCGGTGCCGCCCAGGTCCGGCGTGCGGACGTCGGTCTTGGCCAGGACCGAGGCGAGCGCGTCAGTGACGGCCGCGGCGGCGTCGGCGTGGCCGAGGTGGTCGAGCATCATGGCGGCCGACCAGATGGCGCCCATCGGGTTGGCGGTGCCGCGGCCCGCGATGTCGGGGGCGGAGCCGTGCACGGGTTCGAACATGGAGGGGAAGTCACGCTCCGGATTGAGGTTGGCCGCCGGGGCGATGCCGATGGCGCCCGCCACCGCCGCGGCCAGGTCGCTGAGGATGTCGCCGAAGAGGTTGGAGGCGACGACCACGTCGAAGCGGGCGGGGTCGAGGACGAACTTGGCGGCCAGCGCGTCGATGTGCTCCTGGTCCCAGGTCACCCGCGGGTGCTCGGCGCCGCGTTCGGCGACCAGCTCGTCCCAGAAGGGCAGCGTGTGCACGATGCCGTTCGACTTGGTGGCCGAGGTCAGGTGCCCGCCGCGCCGGTCGGCCAGCGCGAAGGCGTAGTCGAGCACGCGGGTCACCCCGGCACGGGTGAACACGGCTTCCTGCAGGGCCATTTCCTCGGGGAACCCCCGGTTGATCCGGCCGCCGATCTCGCTGTACTCGCCCTCGACGTTCTCGCGTACGACGACGAAGTCGACCTCTCCCGCGGCGGCGGACCGCAGGGGACTGTCCAGGCCCTCGAAGACGCGGATCGGCCGCAGGTTGACGTACTGGCGAAAGCCCCGGCGGATCGGTATCAGCAGGCCCCACAGGGAGACGTGGTCGGGCACGGCGGGGTGGCCGACGGCGCCGAGCAGGATCGCGTCCTTGTCGCGCAGCCGGTCCAGGCCGTCCTCGGGCATCATCGCGCCCTCGCGCAGATGCCGTTCGCAGGACCAGTCGTACTCGGTGAAGGTCAGCCCGATGCCGTGGCGTGCGGCCACGGCCTCCAGGACCCGGCGCGCGGGCGGCAGCACCTCGGTCCCGATGCCGTCACCGGGGATGAGGGCGATGTGGTGGTTCGTCATGCGTCGATTCCAGCAACGGGGCCGTGCGGGCGTCCAAGACGTGCTGGTGATGTGCCTGATAGGCCAGACCTGTCAGTGGAACTCGGCAATGAGTCGCGGCGCCGAGCCGCGGCAACGAGCCTGGACAGCTCAGGCGGCACACTCCAGGAACGCCGCCGCGGCCGGTGAGAGCAGCCCGCGGCGGCTCACCAGCGCGATGCCCAGCTTCGTCTCGGGCTCGATGTCCAGGACGCGTACGCCGATCCGCTCGGCCGTCGTGCGCCAGGACTCCGTCACCACGGCGAGGCCCACCCCCGCGAGGACCAGCGGCAGGATCGCCACCCGGTGCTCGGTCTCGGCGGCGACACGGAAGGCGATGCCACGCTCCAGCAGCCCGTCGACGTAGGCCCGCATGCCGGTGCCGCGCTGCCCCACGATCAGCCGCTGCCCCGCCAACTCCTCGCAGGAGACGGCCTCTTGGGAGGCGAAGGGGCCGCCGGGCGGCGCGAGAAGGACGAAGCGCTGCTCGCCGACCGGACGCACGACGACCTCCTTGTCCGGCAACGGACCCGAGGCCGCGAGCAGCCCCAGCTCCGCGGCCCCCGTACGGACCATGTCGACGACGTCCCGCGAGGTGAAAGCGGCCTCGATGGCCACGGACACCTCCGGATGGCGGTCGTGGAAGGACCGGATCATCGAGGTCAACGGCTCGATCGCCTGCGAGGGCATCGCGGCCACGTCGAGCCGCCCCGACCGCAGTTCCCGCACGGCGGCGACGCTGGCCCGCGCCGTCTCAAGACCACGGACGGCGGCCCGCGCGGGCTCGATCAGCGCACGCCCCGCCTCGGTGAGCACGGCCCGCCGCCCGATGCGGTGGAAGAGATCACTGCCCAGGTCACGCTCCAGCGCCCGCACCGACTGCGACAGCGAGGGCTGCGACAGGTACAGGGCACTTGCCGCGCGGTTGAACCCGCCATGATCGACGATCGCCAGAAAGTACTCCAGCTGCCGGATGTCCATGGGCCGATTCTCACCTCCCGGGCTTCCCCCACATGCATGTGGTCGCGATCAGTCGTCGCGACCCTGCGCGGCGGCCGGGTGGGTCGGGTTCCAGAGGCGGTCGGCTTCGCCGCGGGCGAGGTGGTCCTCGTAGATCCTGACCTTGTACCGCATCACCTCCAGGGTGTCCTGCAGCTCGCGGATCTGCGCCTCCACACGGCTCTCGTGCCGACGCAGCAGTTCGAGGCGCTCGTGCTCGTTGCCCGGGCCCTGACGGGCCAGCTCGATGTATCGCCGGATCTCCGCCAGGGACATGCCGGAGGAGCGCAGCTTCGTGCAGATGGCCAGCCACTCCAGGTCTTCCTCGTGATAGACGCGGCGGCCGTTGGACAGGCGGCGCACCGGGTTGGCGAACAGGCCCTCCCGCTCGTAGAACCGCAGGGCGTGCACGCTCAGCCCGCTGCGCTGCGCCACCTCACCGATGCTCAGATCCATGAGCTCCCCTCCCCCACACAACCGTTCACACAACCGTTGATCTAGACCCGACTCTAGGTTCTAGCGTCTCGGTGTCGGCCCGTCGGGCCATGGAAACAGGGGAGAACATGAGCGTTTGGTTTGTCACCGGGGCATCGCGTGGGCTCGGCGCGGAGATCACTCGGGAGGCGCTGGACCGCGGACACCGCGTGATCGCCACGGCGAGGGACGCGTCGGCGGTGCTCCGGGCGCATCCGCAGGAGCCGGACGGGCTGCTCGCGGTGAGCGCGGACGTGACCGAGCCGGGGCAGCTGACGGCCGCGGTGGAGGCGGGCCTGGCGGCCTTCGGCCGGATCGACGTCGTGGTCAACAACGCCGGTTACGGCCTCGTGGGCGCGGTCGAGGAGGTCTCCGACAAGGCCGCCCGCGCGCTGTTCGACGTCAATGTCTTCGGCGCGCTCAACACCTTGCGGGCGACCCTGCCGACCTTGCGCGCCCAGGGCTCCGGGCACGTCCTGAACATCAGCTCCGTGGGCGGCTTCGCCACCGCGCCCGCGGTGGGCCTGTACGGAGCGTCGAAGTTCGCCCTCGAGGGCATCTCCGAGGCGCTGCACGGCGAGCTGTCGCCGCTCGGCGTCCGCGTCACGATCGTGGAGCCGGGCGGGTTCCGCACCGACTTCCTCAGCAGCTCCAGCATGCGGGTCGCACCGGCCTCCATCCCCGACTACGCCGTTGGCGCGGGCCCGGTGCGCGAGGCCCTGGCCGAGAACGACGGCCGCCAGCCGGGCGATCCCGCGAAGGCGGCGAAAGCCGTCGTCGACATCACCGAGGCCACCGAGCCTCCGCTGCGCCTGCAGCTGGGCGCGGACGCGATCGAGCGCGTCGAGGCGAAGCTGGATCTGGTGCGGCGCGAACTCGACCAGTGGCGCCACGTGGCGCTCTCCACCGGCGCCTGAGCGATCCCAGCCGGCCTCTCCCGGTCCGACCCGTCCGACCGGCCCCACCGGCTCGACCGGCTCGACCGGCTCGACCGGCTCGACCGGCTCGACCGGCTCCCGGAACGGCCGAAGGGCCGTATCAGATCTCTCTGATACGGCCCTTCGAACTGCGACTCTTACGAGTCGGGACGACAGGATTTGAACCTGCGACCCCTTGACCCCCAGTCAAGTGCGCTACCAAGCTGCGCCACGTCCCGTTGCCCGTGTGACCTGGGGTTTCCCCTGGCCGAACGCGCAGAGAAACCATACCGCACTCCGACTGGTGATCGCTCACCCCTTTCGTCGGCCGGGCCGCTGTTGACCTCAAGTGCGGTTTAAGTTGCACGCTCTCCGCATGACGACGACCACGGAACGCGCATACGGATACGGCGACCTGTCCGGCCTCATGGGCCTCATGACGGGGGACGAGAAGCACGGCCCCGCCGCGACGTCGACCCTCGACGCGCTCTGGGTGCTCTACGACCGAGTGCTCAGCGTCACACCGGAGCAGGTCGACGATCCGGCGCGGGACCGGTTCCTGCTCTCCAAGGGGCACGGGCCCATGGCGTACTACGCCGTTCTTGCCGCCAAGGGGTTCCTGCCCGTCGACTGGCTCGAGGGTTTCGGGTCGTACGACTCCCCGCTCGGACACCACCCGGACCGGCTGCTCGTGCCGGGTGCCGAGATCGGCAGCGGGTCGCTGGGGCACGGGCTGCCCCTCGCCGTGGGGACGGCGCTCGGCCTGAAGGCGCAGGGCCTCACCACGCCCCGCGTATGGGTGCTCGTCGGGGACGCCGAGATGGACGAGGGCAGCAATCACGAGGCCATCGCCTACGCCGGGCCCGCGGGCCTGGAGCAGCTGCACACGCTCGTGATCGACAACAGTTCGGCGAGCTACGCCAGGCCCGGCGGGATCGCCGCCAGGTTCGAGGCCGCCGGCTGGTCGGCCGAGACCGTCGACGGGCGTGATCACGAGGCGCTGTACGCGGCCTTCACCGCGCCGCATCCGGGACGGCCGCGCGTGGTCGTCGCGCGCGTCGAGCCCAAGGAGTACGCGCGCGAGCCGAAGCTCGCGTGAACCCTCGCCCACGAGCCCTGCCTCCCCTCACCCCACCCGTGCCTGCGCGCCTCCCGGAAGGACCCTTCTGCCATGGACACCATGCGTGACCGCTTCGCCCCCGTCGTCTCGCGGCTGCTCGACGAGGATCCCCGCGTCGCCGTCGTCCTCGCCGAGATCGGCAAGGACCCCTTCGAGGCGGCGATGCGCAAGCACCCGGACCGGGTGATCAATGTGGGGATCAGGGAGCAGCTCCTCGTGGGGGCGGGCGCCGGGCTCGCGCTCACCGGGCTGCGGCCCGTCGTGCACACCTTCGCGAGCTTCCTCGTGGAGCGGCCCTTCGAGCAGATCAAGCTCGACTTCGGGCACCAGGGCGTGGGCGGCGTCCTGGTGAGCGCCGCGGCGTCCTTCGACTGGCCCGCGGGCGGCTTCACGCACATGTCGCCGGCCGACGTGGCGCTGTTCGACACCCTCGACGACTGGACCGTGCACGTGCCGGGCCATCCCGACGAGGCAGAGACGCTGCTGCGGCACGCCGTCGCGGCGGGCGACGACAAGGTCTACGTACGCCTCTCGGTGCAGTCGAACGCGCAGGCACTGCCCGTCGACGGCGCGGGGTTCCTCACCGTGCGCGAGGGGCGCGGCGGCGTGGTGATCGCCGTCGGTCCGATGCTCGACGAGGTCCTCGCCGCCACGGAGGGGCTCGATGTCACCGTGCTGTACGCGACGACCGTGCGGCCCTTCGACGAGCGGACGCTGCGGCGGGCCGCCGGGGTCGGGGCCGCCGCCGATGTGGTGGTCGTCGAGCCGTATCTCGCGGGGACCTCGACCGCCGCCGTGAACGACGCGCTTGCGGATGTGCCGCACCGGGTGCTCGGGCTCGGCGTGGGGCGGCGTGAGCTGCGCCGCTACGGCCGGATCGAGGAGCACATGGCCGCGCACGGGCTCGACGCGGCGTCGCTGCGCGGGCGGATCAGCGCCTTCCTGGGCGAGCGGACCGCGGTGCGCCCTTCGTGACACCGGGGCGAGCGGCCCGCTCCGGGGTGTGCACCCGCCGCCCCTGACCAGGCCCCCTCCCCCAAGGCGCTCGCGACACGGTCCGCGAGCGCCTGCCCCACGGGCAGCACGGCGAGGAGACCGGCGCCCGCGACGGCCGCGCCTCCGGTCAGTCCGCGGACGGAACACCCAACTCCGGGTGTGCTTCGAGGAGTCGAGGCGGCGCCGCCTGGCGCCAGGAGTCGGCCAGGATGTCCTTGAGCTCCTCCTCGTCCAGCGCCGCGAGGCGCACCCGCACCCATGCCGAGGCCGCTTCGTGGGCGGCGACCCAGAACTTGTCCGGCTCCGCGAGGACCAGTTCGTCGCGCTCGACCTTCGGACAGCGCACCGCGAACGACGTCTCGTCGTCGGGAACCGTCACGAACATCTTTCCGGCCACACGGAACGTGGGCATGCTCCACGCGATCTTCTCCACCGTGTCCGGCAGGGCGAGGGCGATGCGGCGCACGTCATCGGAGGTGACGCGCGCACGGGATCTGGACTTCGACATGTGAAGAACCGTAGCCAACGCCACTGACAATCAGCCATCGGCCGACTCCTCCTCCTCCCTCCTCCTCCCTCCTCCTCCCACGGACGTCGCGGCTCACAGCACCCGCTTGTCCAGCCATGCCGTCAAGTCCTCCTGGACCTCATCCCGGTTGGTCTCGTTGAGGATCTCGTGGCGCGCGTCCCGGTAGCCCTTCCACGTGAGGTCCTCGACGCCCACGTACCGGAAGTCCTCCAGGAGTTCATGGACCAGCGTCATCCGCTGGTTGCACGGATCCTGCTCGCCGACCGCCACGTGGATCGGCAGATCGGCGGGCACGCGCGCGAGGTTGCGCGGATCGTTGATCTTCCGGATGCCCCGCAGCCAGTCCACGCTGAGCCCCGCCGAGAAGGCGAACCCGCAGCGCTCGTCCTGTGTGTAGGCGTCCACCTCGGCCTCGTCGCGCGAGAGCCACTCGAAGCCCGTGCGGTGGACGTACGGGGCGTTGAACGAGGCGAAGAGATCGGGGACGTACGAGGAGAGCGCGGCGCGGCCGTGCTCGGCGATGTCGCGCTCCAGCCGGGCGATGTCCCCCTCGGAATCGGCCCCCGGCAGCGACCGGAACGTACCCGAGAGGATCACGCCCGCGAGGCCGTCCGCGTACTCCTGGGCGTAGTCCCGCGCGAGCATCGCTCCGAGACTGTGCCCGAGGAGGAAGAACGGGAGGCCGGGGTGCAGGGTGCGCACCTGGTCGCCGATGGCCTTGAGGTCCTCGACGATCGCCCGCCAGCTGTCGGCGTCCTCGGCGCCGGATCCTGCGGAGGTCACGCCGTATCCGCCCGTGGACTGCGCGGTGGCCCCGTGGCCGCGGTGGTCGGAGGCCACCACTCCGTAGCCGTGCGCGGTCAGGTGGCGGGCCAACCTGTCGTACCGCAGGGCGTGTTCGGCGGCACCGTGCGCGATCTGCACATAGGCGCGCGGCCTGCCGTCCGCAGGCAGCCAGGTGTACGTGGCGACGGGCACGCCGTCCGCGGCGTTGAGCAGTCCGGCGGTGTACGCGGCGCTGGGGGTGGTGTCGTCGGCTCGGTCGGGCATCGCTGCGGCTCCCTGGGGGGTGCGGCTGGTTTCCACCGGGCAGCCTCCCCCGCGCGCGGGACGTCATGCGGCCGGAAGGAACACGGAGGGAGGGAACGCAGCAGAAGGGAACGCAGAGGGAGGGAACACGCAGGGAGGGAACACAGAGGCACTCCGAGGGACCCCGAGGGACCCCGTGCGACCCATTGACCCCCTGCGAAACCGGAACCTACCCTGAGTCCCGCATGGCGAAAGCGCTTTCTAAGTGACCTCTCGAACGCCCGGGTGACCTCCGAACCGCTTTCCCTCACGCGAAGACCCACACACGCGAGATCCCACGCACGCGAAGACCCACGCACGCGAAGACCCACGCAACTCACCGCACACCCGGCGACCGGCAGCCGGCCACCAGCCAAGCCAGCCCAGGGAGCGCCATGAGTTCCATGAGTTCCGCGGCACCGAAGAGCGCGCCGAGAGGCGCACCGGGACCCCTGCTCGTCCTTCTCGCCCTGCTCGCGCTCGTCGTGGGCCTCGGCCTCGCCGCCCCGCCGCCCGCCACGGCCGCGCCGACCTTCCGTGTCCTGGTCTTCTCCAAGGTCACGAACTTCCCCCACGACTCGATCCCCGCGGGCGTCGAGGCGATCGAGAAGCTCGGCGCCGAGCACGGCTTCGAGGTCGAGGCCACCGACGACGCGTCGGCGTTCACCGACGCCAACCTCGCCCGTTTCCAGGCGATCGTGTTCAACAACACCAACTCCACGCCGGAGAAGGGCGATCTGCTCGACGCCGCCCAGCGCGCGGCCTTCCAGAAGTACGTCCGGGCGGGCGGCGGCTGGGTGGGGCTGCACGCCGCGTCGGCGAGCGAGCGCGACTGGGACTGGTACGAGGGCCTGGTCGGCGCGATCTTCGACAAGCACCCGGAGGTGCAGACGGGGCGCATCAAGGTCCTCGACCACGCGCACCCGTCCACGAAGGGCCTTCCCGAGCTCTGGGAGCGCACGGAGGAGTGGTACAACTGGCGCACCAACCCCACGGGGAAGGTGCACACGCTCGCGCAGGTCAAGGTGCGCGACGGCGTGACGGGGCTCGACGAGGGCGTCGACCAGCCGTGGTCCTGGTGCCAGAACTACGACGGCGGCCGCTCCTGGTACACGGCGGGCGGGCACGCCACGTCGGCCTTCCAGGAAGAGGGTTTCCTGCGGCACATCCTCGGCGGCATCCAGTGGGCGGCCGGTGCCAAGTCGGGCGACTGCACCGCGACCAGGACGGGCGGCTTCCAGCGCACCCCGCTCGCCACCGCCGATCTCGCCGACCCCTTCGAGCTGGCCGTGGCGCCGGACCGCAGGGTCTTCTTCATCCAGCGCACCGGCAAGCTGAAGATCGTCGACCAGGAGTCGCTCAAGGTCTCCACCGCGCTCGACCTCGCGTACACGCCGGAGATGACGAGCCAGTCCGACGGGCTGCTCGGACTCGCGCTCGACCCGAAGTTCGAGGACAACCACTGGCTCTATCTGCTGCATTCGGACAAGACGGAGAAACGCATCAATCTGTCCCGCTTCACCGAGGCGGGCGGAAAGGTCGAACCGTCCTCCGAGAAGCGGCTGTTGACCATTCCCACGTGGCGCGGCGAGGGCCGGGCCAATTCGCACATGGCGGGCTCCGTCGCCTTCGACAAGAAGGGCGATCTGTACGTCGCGACGGGTGACAACACCGACCCCTTCGCGTCGGACGGATTCGCCCCGATCGACGAGCGCGAGGGGCGCCGCGCCTGGGACGCGCAAGGCACCTCGGGCAATACGAACGACCTGCGCGGAAAGGTGCTCCGGATCACGCCGAAGGACGACGGGACCTACGCCGTTCCCGAAGGGAATCTCTTCCCGGCAGGGACGGAGAAGGCACGCTCCGAGATCTACGCGATGGGCCTGCGCAACCCCTTCCGGATCACGACCGATCCGATCAGCGGGGCGCTGCTGATCGCCGACTACGGCCCCGACGCGAAGAAGGCGGTGGCGGACCGCGGCCCCGAGGGGACGGTCGAGTTCGACCGGATCACCCAGGCGGGCAATTACGGCTGGCCCTACTGCATCGGCGACAACACCCCGTTCAACGACTACGACTTCGCGACGAAGACGTCGAAGGAGAAGTTCGACTGCGCGAAGCTCGTCAACGACTCCCCCAACAACACGGGACTGCGGGAACTCCCGCCCGCCGAGGCCGCGAACGTCTGGTACGCCTACTCCGAGTCGAAGGAGTTCCCCGAACTCGGCACGGGCGGCGGCGGTCCCATGAGCGGTCCCGTCTACGACTACGACGCGTCGAACACGTACAGGACCAAGTTCCCCGAGTACTTCGAGGGGAAATGGCTCACCTACGAGCTCACCCGGCAGTGGTTCAAGGCCTTCTCGATACAGGAGAAGGACCAGACGTTCACCGATCCGCGCTTCGAGCCGGCGAAGGCGGGCGATCTGCAGTCCATCAACTCCGTCTTCGGCGACATGAAGTGGAATCAGCCCTTCGATGCCGACTTCGGTCCTGACGGGGCGCTGTACGTCATCGACTTCGGGCTCGGCAGCGGCACAGGACGCGGCGGCAGCAACGAAGGCTCCGGCATCTACCGCATCGACTACGTGGCGGACAAACGCCTCCCCGACGCCCGCGTCACGGCCTCCCCCGACAACGGCGGCGCCCCACTGACCGTGAAGTTCTCCAGCGAGGGCTCCGGCCTTCCGGACGGCAAGCCGGTCACGTACGCGTGGGACTTCGACGGCGACGGCACGACCGACTCCACCGAGGCGAACCCGACGCACACGTACACGAAGAAGGGGCAGTTCAGCGCCCGTCTGAAGGTGACGGGGCCGGGAGACCTCAGCGGGCTCGCCGTACGCGAGATCACGGTCGGCAACACCCGGCCGGTCGTGACGATCCAACAGCCGCCGAACGGCGGGACGTTCAGCTTCGGCGACACCGTTCCCTTCAAGATCAAGGTGACGGACAAGGAGGACGGGAAGATCGACTGCAAGCGGGTCGTCGTCCAGTCGCAACTGGGCCACGACTCCCATCTGCACCCGCTGGACAACTACACCGGCTGCGCGGGCGAGATCGTGACGGACGCCGGGGACAGTCACGGGCCCGGCCAGAACCTGTACTACGGCATCACGGCCCAATACGAGGACAGGGGAGGCAGGGGAGACAAGGGGGCCAAGGGGGCCAAGGGCTCGGGTGACGTGCCCCCGCTGACCGGGTCGGCGTCGCTGACGCTGCGGACGTCGTTCCGCGAGGCCGAGCACCGCACCGCGACGGGCGGCGCGCACGACGGGGTCGTCACCGGTGACCGCGCGGACGCCTCCGGCGGCAAGCGGCTCATCGAGATCGAGGACAAGGACTGGGTCTCCTTCGACCCGGTGCACCTCAGGGGCATCGACTCCGTGACGGTGGGCGCCGCGTCGGGCGGGCTCGGCGGCGACGTCGAGTTCCGGGCCGGATCGCCCACGGGCAAGCTGCTCGGCAAAGTGACCGTGCCGAACACCGGCGGGTGGGGCAACTTCATCTCGCCGACCACCGAACTCGCCGACCACGACGGCACGACGAATCTGTACGCGGTCTTCACCAACCCGCAGTGGTCGGCCGACAAGCCCGACCTGCTGACGGTGGACTGGCTGCGCTTCAACGGTCCCGGCGTGGAGAAGAACGCCGGTGCCGAGGTCACGGCGACCGCGGCTCCGGACAGTGGCGCGCCGCCCCTCGCGGTGAAGTTCACGAGCACGGTGAAGCTGCCCGATGGCCGCACCGCCGCCTCGTACCACTGGGACTTCGGCGACAACTCCAAGCCGTCCGGCACCGCGGAGGGGCCGAGCGCGGAGCACGCGTACGCGCGCGCGGGGACGTACACGGGGCATCTGACGGTGACCGACGACAAGGGCGACACGACGGCCGGCGCGGTCCGGATCACGGTGAAGTGAGGAGGCGACCATGAGCGGAACGAGGAACGGGACAAGGAACGAGACGAGGAACGGGACGAGGAACGAGACAAGGAACGGAACGAGGAACGGCATCTCGCTGCCGAGACCGGGCTCCCGGCGTGCCTTTCTCGGTACGTCGCTGGGGCTCGCGGCGGCGGTCGGCGGGGCCCTGCCCGCGCGGGCCGCGGAAGCGGGACACCGGCGCCGCATCCCGCGCGGCGGCATCGGTATGCACCTCTACACGATGCGTGACGCGCTGGCGCGGGACTTCGCGGGCACCCTGGAGCGGCTCGCCGACATCGGGTACGCGACGGTGGGCGTCAGCGGCCGGCACGGCCACGGCGCCGACGACATCCGGCGGATGCTGGACGCCGTGGGGCTGCGGGCGGTCCTGGAGCACGTCGCGTACACCACGCTGACCGGCAGCGGGCTCCCCCAGGCGCTCGACGATCTGCACACCCTGGGCGCCCGCCTGCCCGTGGTGCCGAGCCTGCCCGGCGCGCTGCACACGCCGGACGGGTTCCGGGAGGCGGCGCGGCAGTTCAACAGGATCGGGCGAGCCTCGCGGGAGGCGGGCCTCGGCCCGGTGCTCTTCCACAACCACGGCACGGACCACGTGGTGGTCGACGGCACGAGCCTGTACGACATCCTGCTCACGGAGACCGATCCGGAGCTGGTCGGCTTCGAGCTCGACGTGTACTGGGCGGTGAAGGGCGGCGCGGATCCGGCGACGTACTTCCGGTGTCATCCGCGCCGCTTCCCCGCGCTGCACGTGAAGGACATGGCGGCGGACGGCGGCTTCGCCGACGTCGGTTCGGGGACGCTCGGCTTCGCCGCGATGTTCGCCCACGCGCGCGTGGGCGGCGTCCGGCAGTGGCTGGTCGAACACGACACCCCTGCCGACCCGTTCGCGACGGCGCGCAACAGCTACGCCTATCTGGCGGCGCTGCGCTACTGACCGTCGGGCCCCTTGCCGAGCTTCTTGTAGAAGAACGTCGTCGGCTGGAGGGTCCCTGACGGGTCCAACGCGTAGTCGGGGATGATCCCGGACCGGGTCCAACCCGCCTTCTCGTAGAGGTACTCGGCGGGGCTGCCGGTCTCGGTGTCCAGGACCATGAGGGTCACGCCCGCGTCGGCCGCCGCTTCCTCCGCGGTGGTCAGGAGCGCGCGGGCGAGTCCCTGCCCGCGCGCGGAGCGGTGGACCATCAGCTTGATGATCTCGGCGCGGTGGCGGCCGTTGGGCCGGTCCACGAAGGCGACGCTCACGGTGCCCGTGACGCGTCCGGCGTCGTCGCGGGCCGCCCAGACGGCCAACCGCCCGTCGGCGACGGCCGTGTCGAGCCCCCGCCACCAGGCGGCCGCGGTGGCGCGGTCGAGGTCCGCGAGGAACCCGAGGGACGCGCCGCCGCGCACGGTGTCGAGCAGCAGGTCGGCCAAGGCATCGGCCGAGGCGTGGAATTGCTCCGCGTCAAGACGGGCGACGCACGCCCGCTTCGGAGAGACGGTCACGGCTTGACCACCACGAGCGCGTACCGCACGGCCTCCTCGCCCAGGCAGCGGAACCGCGAAGCGCCCCACAGCCGGTAGCGCAGGCAGTCGCCGGTGCCGATCGCGTGGGCGTCCCCGTGGACCGTGACCTCCAGGGTCCCTTCGAGTACCCAGATGTGCTGTTCGAGGCCGGGCACGGCGGGCCGGTCGTAGGCGATGTCGGCGCCCGGCTGCAGCCGTCCCTCGACGAGCTCGCCGCGCATACCGATCTGCGGCGGGGAGACCTGCCAGCGCATGAAGCCGGCGTCGTCGTCCGCCCAGACCGCCTGGTCGACGGCGCGCACCAGCTGTGCGGGCTCCGCCTCCACCTCGCTGAGGAGCTGCGACATGGTCCGTTCGTAGACGGCGCAGAGCCGGTTCAGGAGGGCTGCCGTGGGGCTGATCTCCGCGCGCTCGGCACGTGACAGGGTGGAGCGGCTGATGCCGCTCAGCTCGGCCAACTCGCCCAGGGACCAGCCGCGTTCGGCACGCAGCTCGGACAGCCGGGCGGCGAGGCGCGCGTCGACTCCTTCATGTTCCATATTCGGCACGCTATCCCGCATGTGGGACGACAACAAGCGTGATCTGCCTCTCAGCCCTCCCTCGCCCTTCGGGCGGCCTTCCGTCCCTCAGTCGTGCGCGGAGACCGCCCCGAGCAGCTCCCTGATCCGGCCGGTGGCCGCCCGGAACTCCCGGGACGCGAGCGTGGTGGCGTACTCCCGTTCGGCCGGCAAACCCACCTCGATGGCCTCCGTCACCGTGCCGGGACGCGGGCTCATCACGACGACGCGATCGGCGAGGTACGCGGCCTCGGCGATCGAGTGCGTCACCAGCAGCACCGTGGTGCCCGTCTCGCGCCAGATGCGGTTCAGCTCGACGTTCATCTGCTCCCGCGTGAGGGCGTCGAGCGCGCCGAACGGCTCGTCCATGAGCAGCACGGGCGGCTCGTGCAGCAGCGCCCTGCACAGCGCCACGCGCTGCTGCATGCCGCCGGACAGCTCGTGCGGGTAGGCGTCCTCGAAGCCGTCGAGCCCTGTCATGCGGATCAGTTCGTCGGCACGCGCGCGTGCCTGTGCGACGGGGATCTTCCTCATCTCCGCCTGGAGCAGGATGTTGCGCCGCGCCGAGCGCCAGTCGAGGAGGGCGGCGCGCTGGAAGACGTATCCGATGTCGCGCCGCGGCGCCCGCACCGCCTCACCACCCAGGAGCACCTCGCCCGCCGAGGGCGCGAGCAGCCCCGCGATCAGCTTGAGCAGCGTGGACTTGCCACAGCCCGAGGGTCCGACGATCGCCACGAACTCGCCTGCGCCGATGTCGAGCGAGACGTCGCGCAACGCGGTGACGTCCTTCTTCTTCGTACGGAAGCGGACGGCGACGTCGCCGAGCCGCACGGCGGGCGCGGCCGCATCGGCGCCCGGACCGGCCGCGCCCCGGCGCGTGGCGTCCTTGTTCAGGGTCGCGTCCTTGTTCAGCGTCGCGTCGTTGGGCATGCTCACCCCTCGATCCCCTTGACCGAATCCCAGTACTCCGTCACGGACTTGGGGTTCTTGACCATGCCCGCCTCCGCGAAGACGTCGATGGTCTGCTTCCAGTCCGCCTCCGTGTTGGCCCCCGGCACCTTCCCCTTGGTGGCGTCGGTGTGCAGCAGCGTCAGCGTCGTCCTGAACTGCTCGGACAGCACGTCCTTGGGCGGGAGTTGCCCGGAGGCGCCCTCCATCGCCGCGACCGCGGGGCCCGGCTTCTTCTCGGCGGCCGCCCATGCCTCGCTGACCGCCTGGGTCATCCGCTCGGCCAGATCACCCCTGCCCCGCAGGGTCTTGGCGCCCGCGATGAGGCCGTTGGAGTAGAAGTTCAGGCCGTGCTCGGAGAAGCGCAGGTACGAGACGTCCTTCTTGGCCTTGCTCCGCATGGTCGGCCCCTGGTCGCTCGCGTACCCGAGCAACCCGTCCGTCTTCCCTGAGATCACCGCGGCGATCTTCCCCGCGGGGTCGGTGTTCTGGATCTCGACGTCCGAGACGTCCATGCCGTTCTTCTCCAGGAAGATCGGGAAGGTCTTGGTGAGCGCGTCGCCCGCCGTGCCCGCCACCGTCCTGCCCTTGAGGTCGTCCGGCGCGGCGATGCCCTCGGCCGCGAAGGACTGCACGGACGCGGGCGTGGTCTGCAGGAACACCCCGAGGCTCTTCACCTTGACGCCCTGGTCGACACCGGCGAGCACCGCCGGGGTGTCGGCCCAGCCGAAGTCGGTCCGCCCGGCCCCCGTGGCCTGCACGGTCTTCTGCGAGCCCTGACCCGCCCTGATCTCCAGGTCGATGCCGTGCTCCTCGAAGATCTTCTGCTTCTTGCCGTAGTAGAACGGCGCGTGCTCGCCGTAGGGATACCAGTTGAGCGTGAGGGTCACCTTGTCCAGCCTCTTGCCGGAGTCGCTGACACTCGTCTTCTCGTCGTCGCCGCACGCCGTCGCGGTCGCCGCGACGAGCGCCAGGGGGACGAGGCCGGTGAGGAGTCTGCGCGCGTGCATGGGACGGCCCTTCTCGCGTACGGGGTACGAGGACATCGCGGGGACGTGCGTCGGTGCATGGCGGGGACGTGCGTCGGTGCATGGCAGGGGCGTGCGTCAGTACGTGGTGGTGGCGGCCGGGTCCCTGCGGCTGGCGTGCCACGGCAGCAGCAGCTTCTCGGCGATCTCGACGAGCACGAAGAGGACCACGCCGATCAGCGACATAACGAGCAGCCCCGCGAAGAGCATCGGGGTGTCGAGATTGCCGTTGGCCTGGAGGATCACATAGCCGAGGCCTTCGTTCGCGCCGACGAACTCGCCGACGACGGCTCCGGTGACGGCGAGCGTGACGGCCACCTTCAGACCGGAGAAGAGGTACGGCAACGACGCGGGGAAGCGGATCTTGAGGAAGGTCTGCCAGGGCCGCGCACCCATGGTGGCCGAGAGCTGGAGCATCTCGGGGTCCACCGCCTTCAGTCCGGTCACCATCGAGATGACGACGGGGAAGAAGGCGATCAGGACGGCGATGAGGATCTTCGGGGCGATGCCGAAGCCGAGCCAGACGACGAACAGCGGCGCGATGGCGATCTTCGGGACGACCTGGGCGAAGAGGAGGATCGGATAGAGGGTCTTCTCCACGGTCGTCGAGGCGACCATCAGGACCGCGGAGGTGATGCCCACGACCACCGCGATGCCGAACCCGAGCAGCGTCTCGTACGTGGTGACCCAGCTGTGCTGCCAGAGGTAGTCGGGCTTGTCGAGGACCACGTCGAGTGTCGCGCCGGGCGAGGGCACCAGATAGGCCTCGACCGCCCCGGTGGCGGCGATCGCCCACCAGACGCCGAAGCAGACGATCAACAGCGCGAGCGGGCGCCAGCTCTTCTCGGCCGCCCCGGCCGTACGCCGCCCGAGGCTCGGGCGTTCCCGTTCGGCAACTCCCGCCGTCTTCACGGGAGTTCTGGACAGTGCGCTCTGGCTCACGTTGAACTCCCCTGACATTCGGCGAACTTCGGAGGCAGTTACGGAGAGCGAATGCGGAAGCATCGTCGGAAAACGCTTTCAGAAAGCGCTTTCTGATAGACTGTCCGCCACGCTAATGACTGGCTGACCGCAGGGTCAATAGGTCGGACCTGAGTTTTGGGTCGACCCGAGTTTCGGATCGGACCCTTGTTCCGCGGCGCGCCACGGCCCCGGGGGAGTGCGGTGAGGGAAGCCGAGCGAGGACTGCACATGACGCTGGACGCGGTCGCGAGGACCGCCGGGGTCTCGCCCGCCACCGCGTCCCGCGCTGAACGGCACGGCGCGGGTCCGCGACGATCTGCGCAGCCGTGTCCTCGCCGCGGCGGACCGGCTCGGGTACATCCCCAACGCCCATGCCCAGGCCCTCGCCAGCGCCTCCAACAACACCGTCGGCGTCATCTGCCACGACGTGGGTGACCCCTACTTCGCCGCGATAGCGAGCGGGGTCATGGCCGCGGCGGCCGAGCGCGGCTGCTCGTCATGCCGGCCAGCACGTTCCGCGAACCGGGGCGCGAGATCGCGTACGTCTCGATGCTGCGCGCCCAGCGGGCCCGCGCCATGCTCCTGATCGGCTCCGGCTTCCAGGACCCTTCCTGGGAGCGGGAGTTGGCGGCCGAGCTCACGCCCTACACGCGCGCCGGGGGCCGGGTCGCCGTCGTCAGCAGGCACCGCAGCCTGCGGGTGGACACGGTACTTCCGGAGAACCACGCGGGCGCTGCCGCGCCGGCCCGCGCGCTCCTCCGGCTCGGCCACCGGGACTTCGCCGCCCTCACCGGGCCCCAGCCCCTGACGACGGTCGCCGACCGGCTCGCAGAGTTCCGCGAGACGCTCGCGGAGGCCGGGGTGGATCTGCCGCGGGAGCGGGTGGTGCGGGGCGACGTGTGCGGAGCGAGACCTGCAGAGCGAGGCGTACGGAGCGAGACCTGCAGAGCGAGCGTGCAGAACGACGCCTGCAGAACGAGGCCTGCGGAGCGGCACCCCGAGAGATGCGAGGTGCCGCCCCTTGCCTGCTCGGCGCGAGTCGCCAGGCCGAATCGCTGGGCCCGTTGGCCACGCCAATTCGCCACGCCCGCCAGCCACGCCCGTTAGCCACGCCGGGACCCGAGCCGCTACGCCGGTTCGATGCGGAAGACGCTTCCGGCGATGTCGAACACGTACAGCTCGCCGTTGCCGCCCTGCGCGAAGGAGATGACCTCGCCGCCGTTGACTCCGAGGTCGTTCACGCCGGTCACCTTGCCGTTCTTCATCTCCAGGGAACGGACGGTGCCGTCGCAGTAGTCGCTGAAGACGTACTGCCCCTTGAGGGCCGGGATCGCCTTGCCCCGGTAGACGAATCCGCCGGTCACGGAGCAGCCGAGGCCGGTGCGGTCGTACTCGTGCACCGGCGGCACGTGGTTCGCGGGCTCGGTTCCCTCACGGAAGGGGTGGCTGCCCTCCATCTGGTTCCAGCCGTAGTTCTCGCCGCCCTCGCTCTTCGCCGGGGCCCAGTCGATCTCCTCCCAGGCGCTCTGGCCGACGTCACCGATCAGCAGATCGCCCGTGCCCGCGTCGAAGGAGAAGCGCCATGGGTTGCGCAGCCCGTACGCCCAGATCTCGCCCTTCGCCTTCGGGTCGCCCACGAACGGGTTGTCCGAGGGGATCGCGTACGGCTTGCCGCCCCTCGGATCGATCCGCAGCAACTTGCCGAGCAGCGTGTCCAGGTTCTGCCCGTTGCCGTGCGGGTCGCCGCCCGAGCCGCCGTCGCCCAAGGCGATGTAGAGGTAGCCGTCGGGGCCGAACTTGATGTCGCCGCCGTTGTGGTTCGCGTAGGGCTGCGTCTGGGTGATGACGGTGCGCCGCGTCTCGGGCCGGAGCTTGCCGTGCCGCACGGCGAACTCGTCCACGGTGCTGGTGCCTTCGAGGTTCGTGTACGAGATGTAGAAGTGCGCGAGCTTCTTGTCGAACGCGATGCCCAGCAGGCCGCGTTCGCCGTCGGTGGTGGTCTCCTTGGAGATGTCGAGGACGGGCTTCCCGAGCCCCTGACCGCTCAAGACCCTTACCGTGCCCGCGCGTTCGGCTATCCAGAGCGTTCCGCCGGGACCGGCCGCGCCGGCGATCGGCGTCTGGGCCGTCGCCACCTTCTTGAGCGCGACCTTCGGCGCCGGGCGCGGGGCGGCGGACTCGTCGGCGGACGCCGTGGTCAGGGCGAGCGAGGCGACGAGGCAGATGGTGCCGATGATCGCCGTGGTTCTCGTGCGAACTTTCACCGTGATCCTCCTGGAGGCGGCGAATGGGAGGTCACCCGGCTGCCGGGGCAGAGTTGGGTGGGCAGCGCCCGCGCCAGCACGCAACCTGGGTGGGGGGTGGTGTGCCACCGGCCACGGCTGAGGATACTGGGACTGCGGAGGCTGGTATAGACCTACCGGGTCAGGAGCCGACGACACCTGACTGACCGCCACCGATACCGCGCAGCAAGGTGTCGACCACGAGTGTCGCCAGCGCGTCCACGTCGTCGTCGGCGCCTTCGCCTTGCCCCTGCGCTTGCCCCTGCCCTCTCTCCTGCTCCTGCTCCTCGCGGCTCTGAGCCGCCTCATGGATGAGGGCGTAGTAGGCGCGGCGGGCCCACGCCAGATCGGTGTCGGGGCGCAGCACACCCGCATCGCGCGCCCGCCTGAAGAGTCGGTCGCACTGGTCGAGCACGTCCGCGTGCGCCTGCGCCACCTCCGGGTCCTCCGGGGTGGTCCTGCTCATGGCGAACCCCCAACTGATCTTCACGCGAAGGACGTTGGCGGTCGCCTGGTAGAGGGCGATCAGCGGCGGCGCACTGTCGGGACGGGCGCTGGTCACCGCTTCGTGGAACTGACGCGTCGCCCATGCCGTCAGCGCGTCCACCAAGGCGTCGCGGCTGGTGAACCGGCGGTGCACGGTGGTGCGCGCGACGCCGGCCTCCGCCGCGATCTGCTCCATGGTCGCCGCCGGGTTCGCGCCGAGGACGCGCTCGGCGGCCTCCAGGATGGCGCGCACGGTCCGCTCCGCGTCCGCGCGCAGGGGCCGCTGCCCGTCGCCGCGCCGCTCCTGTCGGGTGCGCTCCACGTGACTCCTTCTTTCGCCGATCGACCTCGCCAAGAGGTTACGGCAAAGGTGCCAGTGCAGAGCTACTTGCAACACTAATGTTGCAAGTTCTATGGTTCACGCAACGCTCACGATTCACCTATGGACTCAGAACACAGAAAACAACCTGGGAAACAGGAGAACTCCATGGATCTGCAGCTCACCGGCAAGACCGCCCTCGTGACCGGCGCGAGCCGCGGCATAGGCCTGGCCACCGTCTCCGCCCTCCTCGACGAGGGCATGCGCGTGGTGGCGGCGGCCCGCACGATCACGCCGGAACTCAAGGCCACCGGCGCGATCGGCATCTCCGTGGACCTGTCCACGGCCGAAGGACCCGCCCTTCTCGTGGAGCAGGCCGTGGCCGAACTCGGCGGGATCGAGCTCCTGGTCAACAACGTGGGCGGCGGCGACTCGGGCGAGGGGTGGACGGGCGGCTTCCTCACCTTCACCGACGAGCAGTGGTACGAGACGTTCGAGCTGAACTTCCTCGCCTCGGTCCGCACCACACGGGCCGCGCTGCCCCACCTCACGCGCGGTGGCGGCGCGATCGTCAACGTCTCCTCGACCAGCGCGCGGACCCCGCACGCGGGACCCATCACGTACAGCACCGCGAAGGCCGCGCTGACCGCGTTCAGCAAGGCGATCGCCGAGGAGTTCGGCCCGCAGGGCGTACGCGTGAACACCATCTCGCCCGGCCCCGTCCGCACGGACATGTGGGAGAGCCCCGACGGCTACGGATCCGAGGTCGCCAAGGCCATGAACGTGCCCCAGGAAGAACTCCTCGCCCAGCTCCCGGCCACCGCGGGGATGGTCACGGGACGGCTCGTGAGCCCGGCCGAAGTCGCCTCCCTCATCGCCTACTTGGGCTCGCCGCTCGCAGCCAGCACCACCGGGGCGGACCACGTCAACGACGGCAACTCCGTCAAGACGGTGTGAGCGCCGCGTCCCCCAAAGCGTCCAGCACCGGACGGATCAGCGGGTGCTCCTCCGCGCCGCACCGCACCGCCGCAAACACCCGGCGCGTGGGGGCCGCGCCCTCCACCGGGCGCACCACGGCCCCCGACACGTCCATGCCCCGCAGCGCAGAGCGCGGCACGAGGGCGACTCCGGCGCCGGCCGCGGCGAGGGCCACCACCGCCCGGAAGTCATCCGACCAATGCTCCAACATCGGCTGGAATCCGGCCTGTTCGCAGGCGAGCATCACCACGTCGTGGCACGGGTTGCCCGCGAAGGGGCCGATCCACGCGCCCTTGGCGAGCTCGGCGAGCGGCACCCGCTCGGCGTCGGCGAGGCGGTGGCCGAGCGGGAGCACCGCGTCGAAGGGCTCGGCGTACAGAGGCACGCGGGTCAGCCGGGGGTCGTCCGCGCCCGGCGCCCCCCGGTACTCCACGGCAACCGCCACGTCCACCTGCCGGTCGAGCACCATCGGCAGGCTCGCGTCGCCCTCGGCGTCCTGGACGCGGAGCCGGATGCCGGGTGCGGAATCGGCGAGGCGGGCCAGGGCGGGGGCGACGACCAGGCCGATCCCGGTGGCGAAGGCCGCGACGGTCACCGTGCCCGCCTCACCGGAGCTGTACGCGGCGAGCTCGGCCTCGGCGCGCTCCAGCTGGGCCAGGACCGCGTTGGTGTGCGCGAGCAGGATCTCGCCCGCCGCCGTGAGCCGCACCCCGCGCGCCGAGCGCTCGACCAGGCGGTGGCCCGTCTCCTGCTCCAGGGCGGTGAGCTGCTGGGAGACCGCGGACGGGGTGAGGTAGAGCGCGGCGGCAGCGGCCGTGACCGTGCGGTGGTCCGCCACCGCACGGAGGATGTGCAGCCGCCGTGCTTCGATCATGCGGATGATTCTCTCTCACCGGGAGCCGCCCGCGTACCTACAGCCCCATGAGGGGCGCGGGGAACTGCGCGACAAGCCCCCGCGGTCCCGCAGACGAAAGACCCCGCCCCCTGCCCCGAGCTACCCCTCCAGCTCAGCCCGTGCGGCGACAAACGCGTCCACCGCGCGGTTCACGTCCTCCGTGGAGTGCGCCGCCGAGAGCTGGACGCGGATGCGGGCCTGGCCCTGCGGCACCACGGGGTACGAGAAGCCGATCACGTACACGCCCCGCTCCAGGAGCAGCTCGGCCATGCGTCCCGCCACGGCCGCGTCGCCGATCATGACCGGTGCGATGGCGTGGTCGCCGGGCAGGACGTCGAAGCCCTCCTCGGTCATCCGCGAGCGGAACAGCGCGGTGTTCGAGGCGAGCTGCTCGCGCAGGTCACCGGCCGACTCCAGGAGGTCGATGACCTTCAGCGAGGCCGCCGCGATCACCGGGGCGAGGGTGTTCGAGAAGAGGTACGGGCGCGAGCGCTGGCGAAGGAGCGCGACGATCTCCGCGCGGGCCGCGACATAGCCGCCCGATGCACCGCCGAGCGCCTTGCCCAACGTACCCGTGATGATGTCGACGCGGTCCATCACGCCGTGCAGCTCGGGGGTGCCGCGGCCGCCGGGGCCCACGAAGCCGACGGCGTGCGAGTCGTCGACCATCACCATCGCGTCGTAACGCTCGGCGAGGTCGCAGATCTCCCCCAGCGGGGCGACGTACCCGTCCATGGAGAAGACGCCGTCGGTGACGATCAGCTTCCGGCGGGCGCCGCCCTCGGATGCCTCCTTCAACCGCTGCTCCAGGTCCGCCATGTCGCGGTTCGCGTACCGGAAGCGGCGGGCCTTGCTCAGCCGGATGCCGTCGATGATCGACGCGTGGTTGAGGGCGTCGGAGATCACCGCGTCCTCGGCGCCGAGCAGCGTCTCGAAGACGCCGCCGTTGGCGTCGAAGCAGGAGGAGTAGAGGATCGTGTCCTCCTGGCCGAGGAAGGCGGACAGACGCGCCTCCAGCTCCTTGTGCACCTCCTGCGTACCGCAGATGAAGCGCACGGAGGCCATGCCGTAGCCCCAGCGGTCCAGTGCCTCGTGGGCGGCGGCGACGACCTCGGGGTGGTCGGCGAGGCCGAGGTAGTTGTTCGCGCAGAAGTTCAGCACCTCGCCGGGGCGGCCGCCCGCGGTGACGGCGACCGTCGCGGACTGCGGGGTGCCGATGACGCGCTCGGGCTTGTGCAGCCCCGCGGCGACGATCTCGTCGAGGGTGGCCTGGAGGTCTTCGCGTACGGAGTCGAACATGCGTGATTCCTTAGGGGAGTTCAGGGGGCACGGGGCCGGTGCGAAGGGCGGTGGTCAGGCGGTCCAGTCGAGGATGACCTTGCCGCCGCGGCCGCTCGCCGCGTCGTCGAAGGCCGCCTCGAAGTCGCGGTGGCCGTAGCGGCCGGTGATCACGGGGGCCAGGTCGAGGCCGCCTTCGAGCAGGACGGACATCGCGTACCAGGTCTCGAACATCTCGCGGCCGTAGATGCCCTTGATCGTGATCATCGAGGTGACGATCCGCGCCCAGTCGACGGCGAACTCCTCGGACGGCAGGCCGAGCATGGCGATCTTGCCGCCGTGGGTCATGTTGGCGACCATGTCGCGCATCGCGCGCGGGTTGCCGGACATCTCCAGGCCGACGTCGAAGCCCTCACGCAGACCGAGTTCGCGCTGCCCGTCGGCGATCGTCGACTCCGCCACGTTCAGGGCGAGACCGGCGCCGAGCTTGCGGGCGAGCTCCAGGCGCTCCTCGCTGACGTCGGTGACCACGACGTTGCGGGCGCCGGCGTGCCGGGCGACGGCCGCCGCCATCAGGCCGATCGGCCCGGCCCCCGTGATCAGCACGTCCTCGCCGACCAGCGGGAAGGACAGGGCCGTGTGCACGGCGTTGCCGAAGGGGTCGAAGATCGCGGCCACGTCGAGGTCCACGGGGACGCGGTGCACCCATACGTTCGACGCGGGCAGCGCGACGTACTCGGCGAAGGCGCCGTTCCTGCCGACCCCGAGGCCGATCGTGGCGCGGCACAGGTGGCGCCGCCCGGCCAGACAGTTGCGGCACTTGCCGCAGACCAGGTGGCCCTCGCCGCTGACCAGGTCACCGGCCTTGATGTCGGCGACGTCGCGGCCGGTCTCGACGACCTCGCCGACGAACTCGTGCCCGACCACCAGGGGCGCGGCGATCGTCTGCTGCGCCCAGCCGTCCCAGGCCCGGATGTGCAGGTCGGTGCCGCAGATCCCGGTGCGGAGCACCTTGATCAGGACGTCACCGTGGCCGATCTCCGGCTCGGGCACGTCCATGAGCCGCAGACCCGGCTCCGCCTTCTCCTTGACCAGCGCCTTCAACGCAACGGCTCCTGTCGTACGTCGCTTCTTCCTCCGACGACACAGGAATCTTCCCTACGGCGGCGCCCCGGTCCATCGAGGATTTCTTAAGCGCCGCCGCAGCTTTCCTTCAGACCTGGCGGGTCAGCGGGTCTGACCGCGTTCGAAGTAGGCGATCAGCTCAGGGTCGAGCGCGGGCACCTCGCGCGGCGTCCCGCCGTCCCGCAGCGACTGCGTGGCCCGTACGCCGGCCGCCACCGCCATGCGGGCCGCGACGGGCGAGGTGTCGGTGCGTCCTCCCTCGCGTACGAAGCGGACGAACTCGTCGACGAGCAGCGGGTCGGCGCCGCCGTGCCCGCCGTCGTCCTGCACGTCCGGCACGGGGTACGCGGCGTCGGCCTCGCCTCGATACCCGGAACGGCGCGAGTTCCACACCTTCACCACTCCCCCCGGCCCGTCGCCGAAGTTCTCCAGGCGCCCCGCGTCGCCGATGACGGTGTAGTTGCGCCAGTAGTCCGGGGTGAAGTGGCACTGCTGGTAGGCCGCCAACACCCCGTTGTCCAGACGCATGTTGACCAGCGAGACGTCCTCGACGTCGATGACGGGATTGAGGTCGCGCTGGGTGTGCGGCGGCCAGTGGCCGTCCTTGGTGTACCAGTCGTCCGTCTTCGGCTCGCCCGGCGCGCGGCGGTGCGGATTGTCGCCGTAGACCATCAGGTCGCCGAGAGCCTGCACCTGCCGGGTGTAACCGTTCGCCAACCAGTGCAGTACGTCGATGTCGTGGGCGGCCTTCTGCAGCAACAGGCCTGTGGTGTACTGCCGTTCGGCGTGCCAGTCCTTGAAGTACCAGTCCCCGCCGTAGCCGACGAAGTGGCGCACCCAGACGGTCTTGACCGCGCCGATCTCGCCGCGCTCGATGACGTCGCGCATCAGCCGGACCACGGGCATGTGCCGCATGTTGTGCCCGACGTACAGGCGCGTGCCCGTCTCGTACGCGGTCCGCAGGATCTCGTCGCACCGCTCGACGCTCGTCTCCAGGGGCTTCTCGACGAAGACGGGCTTGCCCTCGCGCAGCGCCTCGCAGGCGAGTTCGGCATGGGTGTGGTCGGGGGTGAGGACGACGATCGCGTCGACGTCGGGGTCCTCGACGATCTTGCGGTGGTCGGTGGATATCTGTGCGCCCGGGAAGGCCGCCGCCGCCTCGGCGCGGGCGGTGGCATCGTGCTCGGCCAGCGCGGTGACGCGCGAGCCCGCTCCCGGCCGGTGTGCGGTGCGGGCGAGCGAGCCGCGCAGTCCGTAGCCGAGAACGCCGAGACGGAGGTCGGTCATGGAACTTCCTTCGCTTGTGCCGGTGTTGCGGGTGCGTGGCTCAGGGATTCCCGTGGTGTCTCGTAGTGATTCCCGCGGTGATTCCCGTGGTGCGGATGAGCTTGATCCTTATCTATCCGGCCCCGACTGTCCGTGTCGAGGAGTGTGCGCGGGTCAGTAGTGGGTGAGTACGGGGAGGACGCACGAAGGCCCGGCCCCCCAGCAAGTAGGGGCCGGACCTCCGCGGCTTCGTGGGGCGCTGAGCCCGTCGGCTTCGTCCGTCAGAGGATGCTGACGCTGAGGCCGAGGTCCAGGTCGAGGGAGACGTCGATGTCGGCGTTCAGCTCGACGTCGACGTCGAGGCCCGCCGCGACCGCCGCGTCCAGGTCGACGCTGAGGTCGGCGGCCAGGGCCGCGTCCAGGACCACGGCCGCGCCGATGGACCCGGTGAGCAGGGTGTCGCCCTCCTCCAGCTGCACGCCCAGAATGCCGTGCAGCCGCGCCGCGGCGTCCGCGCCGAGCACGATGTTGTTGTCGTCGACCAGGCCGATGACGACGTACAGCAGGTCCGAGCCCGGCTCCGAGCGCAGCCGCAGGCTGCTGGTGTCGATGGTGCCGAGGATCATCGCCTTGCCCGCGACGGTCGCCCGGACGGTGCCCGTGGCGATGTCGATGGAGATGTTCTTGACGCTGGCCAGGTTGTTGCCGGCCTTGAGGGTGACGGAGCCGCTGAGCCTGACGGTGCCGCCGGTGATGCGGTTGTTGCTGTGGATCAGGTTGCCGCCCCCGACCTTCAGGTTGGCGGCGCCCTCCAGGTCGAGGAGGGAGTCGACCTCGAGCGAGGTCGGGCCCGAGGCGATCGGAGTGGTGTCGCCCGGCAGGGACGCCGGGGCGGCGGCGCGTGCGCTCACGGGGGTGGCCGAGGCGGCGGCAGCGGGTCCCGCGAGCGCGGCGACGACGGCGACCGCCGCGGCCAGCGAGGCGGTCCGCAGCAGTCGGGAGCGGTGGCCTGAGGAGTGGAACATGAACCTCACGGTTCCCTTCGTGGAGTGCTTGACGTCGGGTCGTGGAGTGCTCGACGTCGGGAGCGATAGTGCGACTGGTCACTTAGTGGGACAATTCCCTCGCCGCCGACCGCTCCGCTCCCCTCGGCCGCCTCTTCCACCCATACGGCCCCAGCGTTCCGCCCTCGGCTAGGGATGGACGAGCACGTGGGAGAGGCCCACGCGTCCGGTGCCCGTCAGCCGGATCCTCACGAATTCGGCCGTATCGCCCCCGCCGAATTCCAGGAGGGTCGGGCGCAGCGCCTTCCCGCTCACGTGGCGGGTTTCCGCGTCGGTGAAGTCCGCGGTCCGCGACAGCTGCACGTCGAAGTCCGCGGTCGTCATCGAGGCGTCGTTCCACACCTCGATCTGCCGCACGCGCCGGGCGCCACCGAGGTCGACCTGCCACCAGGCGCCCGGCTCGGCGAGCGTGCGGGTGTCGGTGGAGGTGTCGCCGTCGATGGCCTCGGCGGCGCGGGCCGCGCCGTCCGTCGACGACTGGGTCGCGGTGCCCGCACGGGCCAGGTCGGGGCGCAGCTGTTCGACCCGCTCCGGACGGGAGCCCGCGCGCTCCGCCACCGCGAGGGCCTGTGCGGGAAGCCGGTCGAGCTCGGTGCGGTTGCCGCTCGCCGTCGAGCCGGTGCCGGCCAGGGCCGGTGCGTCGGTGTCGGTCCAGTTGCCTGTGGCGTGGTTCTTGATGCCGTAGTCCGCCCAGTTGGAGACCCACTTGTAGCCGACACGGGTCAGGACGTTGCCCTCGACGCGGATGTACGAGGACTGCTCATCGAGGTATATGCCGTTGCCGTCGCGCTCGGTGTTCCCGTACGCCGAGCGGTTGATGTAGTTCCCGGAGACGACCGTGCCGGGCTGGGCACCCTGGGTGTAGACGGCGCCGCCGTCGTGCTGGTCGTGCTCGACGCGCATGACGTCCGTGATGCGGTTGGCCGTGACGCGGTTGTCCCGCAGGACGGACTCCCTGGCCTCGGGCTGGTTCCAGCCCCAGCCGACGGAGATCCCGGAGTAGGGCAGGTCGTCGAGGGTGTTGTGGTCGACGCTCAGCTCCGCCTCGTACCCGGCCCAGATGCCCACCGAGTCCGTGTACTCCACTCCGGTGCGCCGGATGGTGTTGTACGCGACGGTGTTCCGCTCCCCCGCGAGCTCGGGGTCCGGCTTCGGTTCGGTGTCGCCGACGTAGACCGCCCCCGAGGAGAGATCGGTGAAGCGCGAACGGCTGACCACGGAGTCCTCGGTGCCCGCTTCGAGCACGACACCCGCACCGCCCAGGTGGGCGAACTCGGCCCGGGTGACGACCACTTGGCGTCCGCCGCGCACGGTCAGCGCCGCGGTGGGCTTGGTGTAGTACCGGCCCGCGTGGTCGACGGGCCCGGTGGTCCCGGTGAGGGTGAGGCCCGCCTGGGTGCCCGCGTACCCCTCGTCGGTGGAGGGCTGGTGATAGGCGGCGTACGCGAAGCCGATGCCGTCGACGCGGACGTCGTGGGCGCCGTCGACGACCATGAGCCGCTCGGTCGCCGGGGTGACCACGCGCGCGTGGCGCAGATTCTCGCCCGCGCGCGGGAGGTAGGTGACGGTGCGGTCCTCGGCGTCCCACACGAACTCGCCGGGCTTGTCCAGAAGTTCATGGGCGTTCTCGAAGAAGGCGACACCGCGGTAGCGGGCCGAGTCGACGGTGGTGGAGTCCCAGGCGGGGCCCGTGCGGTTCGTGCCGCTCGCCGAGTTGGCCCAACAGGGCTGCGCGAAGCTGATGTTGTCGCCCTGGACGCCCGTGACACGGCAGCGGTAGTTGCGCCAGCGGACCTTGATGACGGCCTCGGCGGCGGTGGGCTTCCGCCACTTCGCGACCCCGGTGGCCTCGGCGCCCGTCATGCCGGCCTTCGTGGCGTCGCAGGTCGCGGCGGAGCAAGCCGCGCCCCGCGCGCGGACGGCACGGCGGCCGTCGACGAAGAGCTGGCGCGGGGTGACCCCTTCGGCAACGGCGGCCGTCCAGGTGCCGTCGGAATTCCTCGCCCAGCCCTCGACCGTGCGCCCGCCGGAGAGCACGGGGTCGGCGCCGGGCGCCGCGGCCCAGGTGACCGTGTGCCCCGAGCGTCCGGAGTCGGCGGCCCCCAGCTTCAGGGGCGCACTCAACTCATACGTCCCACCGGCGAGTTCGATCCGCACATCACGTCCGGTGACGGTGCGCGCGGCGTCCCTGGCACCGGTCGGCGAGCAGGGCCGTGCCACGCTGCACACGTCGCCGCCGCCGTGCGGGGCGGCATGCAGGACGCGCGGGCCGGGCTCCGCGGCGGCCCCCGGGGCGGCCAGGGTGCCGAACGCGAGCACGGAGAAGACGGCGGCCGCGAGGGCCGATGGCCGCCGCCTCATCGGGCGACACCCCAGTCCGGGTGACCGGGCATGGGCGGGTTGTCGAGGTCGAAGAGCCAGTGGCGCAGGAAGGCGCCGACGGACGCGTCGCCCGTCACCTCCACCGCGTTGTCGATGAAGTCCTCGGTGGAGGCGTTGCCGTGCCGGTGCTTGCTCAGCCACGCCTTCATGACGGCGTCGAACTTCCCTTGCCCGATCTGCTGGTTGAGGGCGTAGAGGGACACGGCGGCACCGTCGTAGATGTTGAACCCGCCGAGCCCGGTGGGCTTTCCGGGCGGACCGTCGCTCTTGCGGACCGCGTCGAGCTTCGCGTACGCGGTCTTCATCTTCTCCTCGACGGGCTGGAATCCCTTCCGGTCCGCCCACACGGCCGCGTAGTACACGGCGGGCCCCTCGTTCAGCCAGGCGTCCTGCCAGGTCGCGGGCGTGACGGAGTCGCCGAACCACTGATGGGTCAACTCATGGACCATGGTGGTGGAGTAGGTGGGGCGGTCGAACCAGCCGGGCCCGAAGAGGGAGAGGGTCTGGTTCTCCAGGGCGTCACCGTAGCCGTCGCGCACGATCTGCACGCCGTACGTGTCGAAGGGGTAGCGCACCCCGAGGGTCTTCTCCAGCCAGGCGAGCTGCCCGCCGGTCTCCTCGACGATCGGGCGGTACTTCGCGAGCCGGCCCTCGGGGACGAGGTGACGCAGCTTCACGCCGTGCGGCCCGCGCCCGTACACGTAACGCTGCTTGTTCACGGAGATCCCCAACAGCTCGGGCGCCATGGGCGACTTGAGGGAGAAGTCCCAGACCTCCTTACCCCCGCGGGCGGCACGCCTGCCCGTGAGATCGCCGTTGGCGGCGGGCGTCCAGCCCTTCGGCGCGGTGAGGTGGAAGGCCCACGACGCCTTGTCGGAGGGGTGGTCGTTGACCGGCGCGAAGGTGTCGGCGCGGGAGGCCTGCGCGGCGGAGGCGAAGCCGCCGTCGGACATGTACCGCCAGCCGGACAGGCCGATCGGCTTCGTCCTGCCGTTGCCGTGGTAGGTGACCTCGACGTCGAAGGCGCGGTGGTCGCGCAGCGGGCGGGCCGGGGTCACGGTGAGCTCCTGGCCGGTCCTGCCGAGGCCGATCGCCCACGTCGCCTTCTCCCCGTCGACCTCGATGGAGTCGATGGCGAGCGAGTCGACGTCGAGGTTGAAGGACGACAGGTCCTGGGTGGCTCTCGCCCGGATCTTCATCGTGGCGGCGAAGTCGTACGTCACGGGCGTGAAGTCGAAGGAGAGGTCGTAGTGGCGGACGTCGTACCCGCCGTTGCCGAGCGTCGGATACAGCGGGTCGCCCACACCGTCCGAGCCGGGGGTGGGGGTGAGGGGCTTCGCGTGGACGGGAGCGGCGAGCGCGAGGGTGGCGGCCGCGGCCGCCGTCGCGACGACGGCACGAGCGGTTCGGGTCCTTTTCTCAGCCATGGGGCGGCAACGTAGTAATCGCTTACTGCCGGAGTCAACACCCCGAGTTCCGCCTCCTCTTGGACATTTCTCCGCCGCCTCGCCGACGCCAGGACAAGGGGTTGAAACACCGTCACGCCTACCCCGGCCGGGCGCATCCCCCTGGCGACGCAGAAAGAACGTAGAAAGATTCCGGCCCCTCTTGCGCTCCATAGCAACCGCTTACATGCTGTCGCGGGATCGCCTCATGTGCCCCGACGCCTCTGGGAGTTCGCATGCCCACGCCAGTCTCCGACTCCACCGGGCCCAGTCGTCGCGCACTCCTCGCGGCCGGGGCGGCCGCCGCCGTCGTGTCGTCGGCGGCGGCGGTGACGACGGTGACCGCGACCGGCACCGCCTGGGCCGCTCGGCGTGAGGACGCCGCCGATGACGCGTACGGCACGCTGCTCGCCCGCGCCGCGGACCAGCTCACCGGCGGCGCCTTCGACGCCACGGACCCCGACTTCGCCACCGCCCTGAAGACCCTGGACACCCAGGCGTCGGCCTGGTGGCGGCAGTTGGACCGCTCGGCGGGCAGGGCAGCGCTGTGGTCCGACCTCTCCCCCGCCGCGGACCCCGGCAACTTCGGCCAGAGCTACACCCGGCTGCGCACCCTCGCCACCGCCTGGGCCACGCCCGGCACCTCGCTCAGCGACAGCACGGAGACCGCGGACGCCCTGCTCGACGCCCTGCGCTTCCTGCACTCCGCCGCCTACCACCCGGGCCGTCCCGAGTCCGGCAACTGGTGGTTCTGGGAGATCGGCGCACCCCGCGCGCTCATGGACACCTGCCTCCTGCTGCGGGCGCGCATGCCCGCCGACGACCTGGCCGCGTACACCGCGACGGCCGCGAAGTTCTGCCCCGACCCGGACCGCCGCACGAACGCGCCCTCGCTCTCCGAGACCGGCGCCAACCGCGCCGACAAGGCGGTCGTCGTGGCCCTGCGCGGACTGCTCGCGCGGGATGCGGCCACGGTCTCTCTCGCCCGCGACGGCCTGTCCGACGTGCGCGACGGCGGCCGCAACAGCCTTTTCCAGTACGTCACTTCGGGCGACGGCTTCTACGAGGACGGGTCGTTCGTGCAGCACGGCTCCGTCGCGTACACAGGAACGTACGGCAGTGTCCTGCTCGGCAGCGTGGGCCAGCTGATCGCACTGCTCGCCGGCTCCGAGTGGGCGGTCGAGGACCCGAAGACGTCCGTGCTGTACGAGGCGGTGGACCGCACGTTCGCGCCGGTGCTGTTCGACGGGCTGATGATGGACGCCGTGCGCGGCCGGGCGATATCGCGGGAGAGGGCGCGGGACCACAACGACGGAGCCGTGACGATCTCCCACATCCTCCAGCTGGCGTCCGGCGCCCCGGCCGCGTACGCGCGGCGCTGGCGGGCGCTCGCCAAGGGCTGGATCCACCGCAACGGGAACACCCCGTACCTGGGCCTCGTCGGCATCCCCGCCGTCGCCCGCGCCAAGGCGGTCCTCGACGACGCGTCGGTGCCCGCCACCGCGCGGCTCACCGGGCACTTCGTGTTCGCCGACATGGACCGCGTGGTCCACAGGCGGCCCGGCTGGGCCCTCGCCCTGTCCCTCTCCTCGCAGCGGATCGCCGCGTACGAGGCGGGCAACGGCGAGAACCTGCACGGCTGGTACACCGGCGACGGCATGGCCCATCTCTACGACGGCGACGACCTCGGGCAGTTCGGGGACGGCTTCTGGGCCACCGTGGATCCGTACCGCCTGCCGGGCACGACCGTGGACACGCGGGCGCGGGCCGACATCGGCTCGGGCGGCGGCACGGGGACGTACCGCCCGAAGAACGCCGTCGCGGGCGGCGCGGTCCTGGAGGGCCGATACGGCGCCGCCGCCATGGAACTCATCGCCGACGGCAGCACCCTGCGGGCCCGCAAGGCGTGGTTCTGCCTCGACAACGCGGTCGTCGCGCTCGGCGCGGGGATCGACGCGAGCGACGGCCGCACGGTGGAGACGGTCGTCGAGAACCGCAACTTGTACGCTGCCGGGCGCGTCCGGCGGCTGACCGTCGACGGCCGCCCGCAGCCGGACCGGCAGGGCTGGTCGGCGCGGTTCGACCGGGCGCGCTGGGCCCACCTCGAAGGCACCGGCGGCTATGTCTTCCCCGACCATCCCGGCCGCCCCGGCCACTCCGACCGCCCCGACCGCGCTGTCGACCTCGGCCTGCGCGCCCTGCGTGAGGAACGGGTCGGCGCGTGGCGGGACATCAATACGGGCGCGGACACCGGGGGGAGCGCGACGCCGGTCGCGCGACGGTATCTGACGCTGTGGCTGGACCATGGCGTCTCCCCTGCCGGGGCGTCGTACGCCTATGTGCTGCTGCCCGGGGCCAGTGCGGTTGCGACTGCCGTCTGGGCTGCGGGGCGACCGGTGCGGGTCGTCGCCAATGACGCGACCGTGCAGGCCGTCGAGGCGCGGCGGGAGGGGGTGTTCGCGGCGCACTTCTGGGCGCCCGGGACCGCGGAGGGTCTTTCGTCCTCCGGGCCCGGCACGATTCTCCTGCGGCGCGGGCACCAGGGTCTTTCGGTTGCCGTTGCCGACCCCGGGCGGACCGAGCGGACGCTGACCGTCGAGCTTCCCTTTCCCGTACGGAAGGTCGTCCGTGCCGATGACACGGTGACGGTCACGCCTGGGCGCAGACCCGTCGTGACGGCCCGTGTCGGCGGCTCCCGAGGGCGTACCCATTCGGCAGAGTTCGTCTGATGTCCGGGGGCTCCCGCCGGTTCGGCACGTGCGGGTGCGTCTCGGCCGCTCGCACAGTTCCCCGCGCCCCTAACGGGGCGCTCTCCCACCCGACAAGGAGTGCAACCCCATGAGACACACTCCCCTCCCCCGCCGCACCGTCCTCACCGGCCTCGCCGCAACCACCGGAGCCGCCCTGCTCCCAGGCACCGCCCACGCGGCGCGGGCCGAGGCTCGCGCCACCGCCACCGTCCAGCTCACCGCCCGCGTCTCCGCCGAGTCCCAGCGGATCCGGCTCGGGGCCGCCCAGCGCGCCAGTGACTTCTTCACCACGGCGGCCTACGCACCCGCGGGCACCGCGGTCACCGTCACCGTGTCCGCGCCCGACGGCGTCCTGCCGACCTTGTACGTCGGCATCCCCGACTACTACGCCACCCCCAACGCCCCGCGCGCGTATCCCCTCAAGGCCGGGACGAACACCGTCACGGATCCGCACGGCGGGCCGATCCACCTCACCATGACCGGCAGCGGGCAGCGCGCCACCGTCACCCTCGGGGCCGGGTCCGTGCCCATGCCCACCTTCACGCACGGCTCGACCTCGGAGTCCGCCTTCCAGTCCCAGCTGGACTCGTACGCCTCGGCCGGTTACGTCCAGCTCCGCTCCGCGCACGCCATCGTCACGCTCTCCCGCGCCACCGCCCTGCAGTACCGGTCCGAGAGCCACGCCTCGCTCCTGGACACGTACGAGCAACTCCTGTCCTCGCACGCCACGTTCAGCGGACTCAGCGGCACGAGCGGCACGCACGCGCGCAATCCGCTGCCGTACCACTTCGTGAACGTCACGAAGGTGGCGTCGGGTGTCGGCGCGTACGCGACGCACGGCTACACGGGATACCCGAGCGGCGCCATGACGTACATCGCGGGCGTGAACGGGCTGCGCACCGGCGGCTGGGGCATGTACCACGAACTCGGCCACCAGCATCAGCAGTTCGCCTACAAGCCGGGCGCGCTCACCGAGGTCACCTGCAACCTCTACTCACTCGCCGCGCAGCGCACGCTCGGCCAGACGTCACGGCTGCTCGTCAAGGACTCCACCGGCAAGGACGTCTACGACCGCGCCTTCGCGGCCCGCGACGGCGGCAGCGACTACGCCTCCCTCGACGTGTGGCAGAAGCTCGTCCCGCTGTGGCAGCTGCGGCTCGCCTTCGGCACCGGCGTCTGGCCCGAGCTGCACCGCCTGATCCGCACCGACAACCCGGCCGCAGCCACGGAGGCGGACCGCTACGACCACCTCGCGGTCTACGCCTGCCGGGCCACCGGCCGCGACCTCGGTGACTTCTTCGTCGGCACGTGGCGCTTCCCCGTCACCGCCGCCGGAAAGTCCCGCATCGCCGCGCTCGGCCTGGACAAGCCCACCGTCGACGCGAGCACCTACCGCGAATAGGGTCGCCGCCCTCGCCCGACCCGCGTCACCCATCGAGGAGTTACGGACCCCATGCCCGCACCGCACCTGCCCCTGCCGCCCACCGACCGCGTCCTGTCCCCGCTCACCGGCTGGACCAGGGCGCACTGGGAGGCCCTCGCCGACCGGCAGTTGGAGGCGCTCGTCCCCTACGCGACGCCGGGTCTCGCGCAGTACCGCCTGCCGGGGCGGGGCAGTTGGTCGGGGGTCGTGTCGGACGGGCTCGAAGGGTACGCGCGGTCATTCCTGCTTGCCTCCTTCCGGATCGCGGGAGCGGGCGGCGAGGTGGACCCCCGTCTCACAGAACGCTACGCGCGGGGTCTGACAACGGGCACGGACCGCGGCAGCGGCGAGGCCTGGCCCGAACTCACCGACTGCTCCCAGCAGATGGTGGAGGCGGCGTCGATCGCGATCGGGCTGCACGAGACGCGCCCCTGGATCTGGGACAAGCTCGACCCCCGGGTCCAGGAGCGGGTGGTCGACTGGTTCTCCGGGTTCGTCGGCGGCAGGACCTGGGACAACAACTGGCGACTCTTCCAGGTGGTGTCCGAGCAGTTCCTCGCCTCGGTCGGCGCCCCGTACAGCCAGTCGGACATCGACGGCGGCCTCGACCGCATCGAGGACTGGTACCGCGGCGACGGCTGGTACAGCGACGGCGACGGGCGCAACTTCGACTACTACATCGGCTGGGCGATGCATCTCTACCCGCTGCTGTGGGCCCGCATGGCCGGCGAAGACGACGGGGGCCGCGCCAAGGTCTACCGCGAACGCCTGACCCAGTTCCTCGCCACGTACCCGCACTTCTTCGGGGGCGACGGCGCCCCCGTCCATCAGGGCCGCTCCCTGACGTACCGGTTCGCGGCGGCCGCGCCCGTGTGGATGGGCGCCCTCGCCGACTGCACCCCGCTCGCGCCCGGCCTCACCCGGCGGCTCGCCTCCGGAACGGCCCGGCACTTCGTGGAGCGCGGCGTGCCCGACGAACGGGGGCTGCTTCCGCTCGGCTGGTACGGGACGTTCCTGCCCACGACGCAGGCCTACTCGGGCCCCGCGTCTCCCTACTGGGCGAGCAAGGGCTTCCTGGGCCTGCTCCTGCCCGCCGACCACCCGGTGTGGACGGAGCGCGAAGTCCCGCTGCCCGTCGAGGAGTCCGACCGGTACACCGCGCTCCCCCGGCCCGGCTGGCTCCTGCACGGCACCCGGCACGACGGCATCGTCCGCCTGGTCAACCACGGCAGCGACCACAACCCCCTGGAGGGCCCCGCCCAGGACGACCCCCACTACGCCAAGCTCGGCTACTCGACGGCGACGGCCCCGGAGACCGCCCCGCGCGCGTGGGAGCGCACCGTCGACGGCCATCTGGCGCTGCTCGCCCCGGACGGCATGCCCTCGCGCCGCCGCCGTATCCACCCGCTGCGGTGCGAGGGCCGCGTCGCCGCGTCCCGCCACGACGCCGAACTGCCCGACCAGGAAGGCGAGGTGTTCCCGATCGAGACGACCAGCGCGCTGCACGGCCCGTGGGAGATCCGTGTGCACCGTGTGCAGGCCCCGGCCGGAGCGGGCGTCCGGGAGGGCGGATACGCCGTCGCGGACGCGGCACGGCCGCACGCCGAGCAGGGCCCCGGCTGGGCGCTCGCCCGTACGACCACGGGTCTGACCAGCGCGGTCGTCGCCCTGCACGGCTGGGACGAAGAGGCGGGCATCGCCCGCGAGGTGGCCGCCAACGCGTACGGACCGCACTCCGCGACGCCGTTCCTGACGTCGAGGGACCACGCCGGGGGCGCGAGCGTCCACGTCACGCTGGTCGCCCTGTCGCAGGACACGGTCCACCCGCGGGCGCTGCGGGAGTCCATCACCTGCGACGTGACCGACGACGGCGTCCATGTCCGCGTCCGGTTCCCCGACGGGGCCGAACTCGACCTCTGAACCGGCCCGGGGCGCCGGGCCCCGGTCAGATCCCGCCGTCCTCCCGTCGGTGGATCTGCTCGACCAGCTCCGCGGCCATGGACTTGATCGTGTCGAGCCCCGCCCTGCCCCAGCGGCGCGGCTCGACGTCCACGACGCAGACCGTGCCGAGCACGATCCCCGTCCGGTCGATCAGGGGAGCGCCGAGGTAGGAGCGGATGCCGATCTCGTCCACCACGGGGTTGCCCGCGAACCGCGGATACTCGCAGACGTCCTCCAGGACGAGGGCCTTGCGGCGCACCACGACGTGCGGGCAGTAGCCGTGGTCGCGGGCCATGTAGCGGCATGCCTCACCACCACCGGCGGCGGGCGCGCCGGCATCGGCGGACGGCTCCGCGCCGAAGCACGCACCCTCCGGAGTGTGCAGCCCGGCGAAGAACTGCCGCTCCACGTCGATGAAGTTGACCATCGAGTACGGCGCGCCGGTCAGCTCGGCGAGCCGCTCGGCGAAGGCGTCGAAGGCCGGTTCGGGACGCTGCCCGATCCCGAGCCCGCGCAGTCTCCGCACCCGCGCGGGCGCCTCCTTGTCCACGGGGGTGAGAAGCAGGTGCCCGGTCGGGTCGTACATCACGTGTGGGCTCCGTAGGTCGGCGCCGGGGCATGGTTGAGCAGGTGTTTGACGAGGGTGAGCAGCGTCTGGATGCCGGAACTGGAGATCCGTGCGTCGCAGCGCACGACGGGCACTTGAGGGTCGAGGTCGATCGCGGAGCGCACCTCCTCGGGTTCGTAGCGGTAGGCACCGTCGAATTCGTTGATCGCCACGATGAAGCCCATGCCGCGCTGCTCGAAGAAGTCCACGGCGGCGAAGCAGTCCTCCAGGCGCCGGGTGTCGGCGAGGACCACGGCGCCGAGCGCGCCTTCGGAGAGCTCGTCCCACATGAACCAGAACCGCTCCTGCCCCGGCGTGCCGAAGAGGTACAGCACGTGTTCCGGGTCGAGGGTGATCCTGCCGAAGTCCATGGCGACGGTGGTCGTGGTCTTGTTCTCCACGCCCGACAGGTCGTCGGTGCCCTCGCTGACCGTGGTGAGCAACTCCTCGGTGCTCAGGGGCGCGATCTCGCTGACCGCACCCACAAAGGTCGTCTTTCCGACCCCGAAGCCACCGGCGACCAGGATCTTCAGCGCGGTGGGGAAGGGGTCAGAGCTGTCGTCGTAATCCATCGAGCACTGCCTCCAACAGGGACCGGTCAGTGGGGTTGTGGTAGAAGTCCGGGGCCTTCGTGGTGAGGACCCCGCAGTCGAGGAGATCGGAAAGGATCACTTTGGTCACGACCGCGGGCAGCTTCAGCTGCGCCGCGATCTCGGCGACGGAGACGGGCGCCTCGCACAGGGCGAGGGCCTCGGCGTGCTCGGGCCCGAGGTAGCCGAGGGGGGTGGATCCTGTCGCCATCACCTGGGAGAGCAGGTCGAGTTGGCTGGTCGGTCTGGTCCGTCCGTTGCTGACGGTGTAGGGGCGGACGAGCCGACCCGCGGCGTCGTCGAGCCAGGGCCCGTCGTGCGGGGCCGCCATCCTCAGTGCCTCATCGGCGCGGGTTCGCCGGCGGGTTGCCGGGGCGCGGTGATCAGGTACGGGCGGACGCTCTTGACCAGCATGGCCATCTCGTAGCCGAGCACGGCCGCGTCCGCGTCGCGCCCGGCGAGTACGGCCAGACAGGTGCCCGAGCCCGCGGTGGAGACGAACAGGAGCGTGGAGTCCAGCTCCACGACGACCTGGCGGACGTCCCCGCCGTCACCGAACCTGACCCCCGCGCTGCGCCCGAGCGAGT
The DNA here is from genome assembly GCF_040647455.1 of Streptomyces sp. NPDC041068. Lineage (NCBI taxonomy): Bacteria > Bacillati > Actinomycetota > Actinomycetes > Kitasatosporales > Streptomycetaceae > Streptomyces > Streptomyces sp. NPDC041068. The sequence goes on along the minus strand of NZ_JBEZCG010000002.1, from coordinate 638,391 downwards.
AGAGCCCCGAGGCGAGGGCGGCCATGTGGTCGGCGCTGTCCGGGTCGAGGCCGTGCACCGACTTCACGAGTCCGTCGGAGGAGAGCAGGACTGCGCTGTGGGTGTGCGGCACGCGCTGGACGAGGCCGCTCATCAGCCAGTCGAGATCGGATACATGGCCGGTCGGCGCATCGCTCGCCATGGTGGATCGACTCCTTGGAGGTACGGACGTACGTGGGTCTGCCGGGGCAGAGGTGGTGGGGGGTGATCGGGCCTGGTGGTGTGCGTCAGCCGCCTTGTCCGCTCCCGTCATGAGGGACCCCGGCCCCGTGTTCCCGGGGCACGGGATCGCGCGCTTCCTGCGCCTGGGCGAGGCCGATGCCGCGCTGGAACGCGGCCATCAGGCCCGGGTCGTGTCCGACGACGTGCTCGCTCTCGGGGCGCGGCGCCGGGGAGTCGCGCAGCTGGGGCGCGATGTGCTCCTGGGCGCGGCGCTTGGGGAGTTGGGGCCTGCCGACGCGGCCGCGCACGGCTCCGCCGCCCCGCGGGACCGGCGGCGTCCCCGCGTGCTCGGCGGCGGCCTGCCTGTCCTCCGGCCTGATGCCGGGGACGGCGTCGGCGGGCGTCGGCCGCTCCTGGCGTGCGCCGCGCACGGGGAGGGGGGCCGGCGCGGTGCCGTTCGCGGCGCGTGGCTGGACCGGGACGGGGGCCGGTTCGGGGCGGGGCTCGGGGCGGGGCTCGGGGCGCGGCTCCTGCTGGACTTCCGGGCGGGGCTCGGGGCGGGGCGGGGGCTGCGGAGCGGTGCGCGCCTGCGCCGGGGCTTCGTCCCTCGCCTCTCCGCGCGCGTCCGGCTGCGGTTCGGCGCCGAGGAGTTCCTGCGGCAGGATCAGCACGGCCTGGACGCCGCCGTAGATGTTGGTCTGCAGCCGGACCGCGACGCCGTGCCTGCGGGCGAGCGCGGACACCACGAAGAGCCCGATGCGCCCGTCCTGCAGGAGACTTGCGACGTTGACCTGGTCGGGGTCGGCGAGCAGCCGGTTCATCTTGTTCTGCTCGGTGAGCGGCATGCCGAGGCCCCGGTCCTCGACCTCGACGGCGAGCCCGGCGGTCACGAGGTTGGCGCGCAGCAGGACTTGGGTGTGCGGCGCGGAGAACACCGTGGCGTTCTCGACGAGTTCGGCGAGCAGGTGGATGACGTCGGCGACGGCGTGCCCGCGCAGGGTGCCGTCGATCGGCGGCACCAGCTTGACGCGCGAGTACTGCTCGACCTCGGCGATGGCGGAGCGCATCACCTCGGTCATGGAGACGGGGTTGCTCCACTGGCGGCGCGAGACGGCGCCGCCGAGCACGGCGAGGTTCTCGGCGTGCCTGCGGATGCGGGTCGCGAGGTGGTCGACGTGGAAGAGGCCCTTGAGCAGTTCGGGGTCCTCGACCTCGTTCTCCAGGTCGTCGAGCAGGGAGATCTCGCGGTGCACGAGCGACTGCAGCCGTCGGGCGAGGTTCACGAAGACCTCGACCTTCTGTTCGCTGCCCGCGTGGCTGGAGAGCTGGGAGGCCTGCACGACGGCGCCGACGGCGACCTCGTGGGCGCGTGTGAGTTCCCCGGCGAGCAGGTCGAACTCGTCGCCGCCGGGCCTGATCCGCTCCGGCGCCCTGCGGACGGGCGGCTGCTCGCCACGGCGCAACTGCTCGACCACGGTCCGCAGTTCGGACTGGCCGCGCGCGGTGACACGGCGCAGCGCGCCGACGCGGTCGCGCACGGCCCGCGCCGCGCGGTCGGCGGCCACACCGGCGATCACGATGCCGGCCAGGCCGACCAGACCGGCGGCGCCGAGCACGGCGAACAGGATGGGCCCCGGCCTGGTGGCGGTCGAGCGCAGCGTGAACAGCACGGCCGCGCAGGCGCTCAGGCCCACGGCGACGGCGGGCAGCACCGCGATGCGCAGGAGTTGGGGCCGTATGTGCGTCTCGGGCAGTGCGGCGGCGGTACGGCCACCGGTCCTGCCGTGCCGGCCGCCCTCACGGCGGTCTGCACGGGCGGCCGGTGCGCGTAGGTGAGACATCAGCGTCCTCGGTACGTTGCGACGAGGGTCCAGCGGTCGGCCGACTTCGTCTTCTCGGCATGGTTGAGGCGTCTTTGTTGCGGCGTTTTTCGGCATGGTTGCGGCATCGCCGTGCCGGTCGGCAGGTCGCGATGTCAGCCCTGGCTCGTGATCCCTGCGTCGCCCGACGGCCACACACGGTAGTCGGCAACGCATCATGTGCGGTGGGCAGTTGACAAAGTCTGCGGGGCAGCATCCCGCTCTGGTATGACGCATCGCACGGGGGTCCGATTACCGTCGTACGCAGGTCCGATTCACTCGTCGGACGTCAGTTCCCCGCATCCTTCCGACTCCGCGGGCTCAGCCCCAGCGGACCGCGCCACTGCCGCCGTACGCGCGCCCGTCGGCCGTCACGACCTCGGCGGGACCCTTCGCGCTCAGCCGACCCGAGCCGTCAGGACGAACCGTCAACACGCGGCTCTCGAAGAACCCTCCACCGTGTACGCGGAGTTGACCCGTGGGGGTGGGTTCGACGCCCAGCAGGCGCAGATAGGCGAGGAGCGGCTGGGCGTGGCTGTGCAGATTGGCGACCGGCCAGGCCTGCATGGCGACGCCGACGTCCGGCATCGCCCAGGTGTGCCCGGCCCGCCCGGACTCGGGCGGCAGATAGGCGTCGGGGCCGGAGAGCGTGCCCTCCCAGATGTCCGGGTACGCGGCCGCGTGCGCGTGGAGCGTCATGCGGCGCCAGTGCTCCCGCGCGAGGCCGGGCTCGACGCGGGCGGCCGCCCAGACCAGCGTCTGGCTGATCGCGTACCAGATGGTGCCGCGGTCCGCGGGGGCCGAGCCGTCGGCCGCGGGCCCGAGCAGCCGGGCGCCGAGCGGGGAGTCCTTGGCGCACAACTCTTCGACGGTGCCGAGCAGTTCACGCGCGCGTGCGGCATCGGCGGCCCCGCACAGGATCGCCCAGGGCTGCACCTCCAGCCACAGCTCGTGCTCGCCGACGGGCGAGGCGCCGGGCCCGTGGGCGCGACGGAACCAGCGGCCGTTCCACTCCCCCGCGACCGCCTGCCGCAGCCGCTCCCCGAACCCGCGCGCCTCGGCGGCCGTCTCCGCGTCACCGAGCCGGTCCGCGAGGCCCGCGTAGACGGGCAGCACCCAGGCGGCCATCGCGGAGTTGAGCACGGACTCGCCGCGCTCGATCATCGTCTGCCTGTCGATGCCGGTGTCGTCGAGGACGAGGTCGTTCCAGTCGGCGTTGCGGATCCGCAGATGCCCGCGCTCACCGACGCCCACGACATCGCGTACGTAGTGGAACTGGCGCCGCAGGTGCTCCTTGAGCGGCACCTCGGGCGCACCGTACGAAGGGTGGAAGCCGACCGGCTCCTCCAGCGCGGCGAGGTCGCCCGTCCCCGCCGCGTACTCGGCGGCGAGCCACAGCGCCCACAGATTCTGGTCGGAGGGACGGTAGAGATCGGTGCGGGGCTGCTGCGACGGGTCGAGGGCGTAGGGGAGTTCGCCGTCGGGGCTCGCCCAGGCGCAGGTGTTGCGCAGCACGGACAGGGCGAGGTCCGGCTCGGTGTACACCAGGGGCAGCGCGTGCTGCAGCGGATCGCGCGCCGCGCCGTTGAAGCCGTGCCGGAAGGAGTAGGCGGAGCCCTGGTCGAGCGTGTGCCCGCCGAGCAGCCCGTCCGCGCAGGCCCCTCCGGTGAGCAGGGCGGCATGCCAGGGGATCTCGACGGCGGCCTCCGGCATCCCGTCCGCATCCGCGCGTGGGAGGCGGTCGCGCAGCGCGCGCAGGCTCGCTTCGTACGTCGCTTCGGGATCACCCCCGAAGTCGGCTCCGGCCACCCCGCACCGGAACCACACGGTGCGCCGCTCCCCGGGCCCCAGGTCGAGCACGCACGCCACCCTCAGCGTCCCGCGATCGGCGGTGCGCCGGGCGCGGCCTCCCTTCGCGCCGAGCAGCTCGACGACCAGCGGAACGCCGCCTTCGCAGGGGATCGTCTCGGGGCGCGGCCCCACTTCGAGGTACGCCAACTGCCGCTGCCGTACGTCCCATTCCTCGACGAGCCGCCACCGTGCGGCCTGCGCACCGCGGTTGACGACCTCGACACGGACGAGCACCCAGGGGTCCTCCCCCTCCGGGCACAGGACGGTGCGCTCCAGCTCCGCGCCCGGCGCGACAACCCGTACGCGCGCGTAGGCGGGCCCGAAGACCACCTCGCCGCCCTCGTCGTCGGAGCGCAGCACCTCGTCGGAGCGCAGCGTCTCGTCGGAGCGCGGCACTTCGGGAGACGACGCTTCCGCGCGCTCCAGCACGCTCACACCCGTGCCGCGCGGCTCCGGTTCGGTGAGCCAGCGCAGCCCGTCGTGCTCGTCCCACAGACCGCTGCGGCCCTCGGTGTCGGCGACGAGCGTGACGCGGCGGTTGCCGAGGTGGATCCAGCGGCGCCGGGTCGGCGGGTCGAGGACGCGGTCCCACTCCGTGCGGGGCGCGTCGGGGCGCAGGGCGAACGCGGGCAGGCCGTGGTCCTCGATCCAGCCGCCGTACGCGCTCATCCCTGCCTCCTCGGCGTCGTGGGGCCGTGAACGGCTATCCGACGGGCGCCGCCTCCGGCTCCCCGCTGGCCATCGTCACCGGCTCGGCCCACCCGCCGTCCGGCTCGACGGCGACGCCCCTCCACCACGGGGCGCTCGGCAGGTCCTCGGCGGCGGGCTCGAAGGGCTCACCGGGGCAGGGCAGCGCGATCCTGGCGCCCATGCGGCGCGCGGCGGCGACGGTCTCCTCGCCGGGCTCCGACCAGGCGTGCGGGGCGAGGTTGAAGGTCCCCCAGTGGATCGGCAGCATCACGCCCCGCGGCTGCCCGCCCTGGAGGTCCAGGTGAGCCCGCATGCCCTCGTCGGGCGTCATGTGGATGTCGGGCCAGAAGTCGCTGTACGCGCCGATCTGGATCATCGTCGCGTCGAAGGGGCCGTACTGCGCGCCGATCTCCGCGAAACCCCGGAAGTACCCTGTGTCACCGCTGTGATACACGCGGTGCTCCGGCCCCGCCACGACCCAGGAGGCCCACAGCGTGTGCTGCTGGTTGCGCACGCCGCGGCCGCAGAAGTGCCGCGCGGGCGTGGCCGTCAGGGTCAGCCCGGCGACCTCCGCGCTCTCGTGCCAGTCCAGCTCGCGCAGCCGGTCCGCCGGCACGCCCCAGCGCTCCAGGTGGGCGCCGACGCCGAGCGGCACCGCGAAGACCGTGTCCGTCCCCGCGAGGGCCTTGATGGTCGGCAGGTCCAGGTGGTCGTAGTGGTCGTGGGAGATCACGACGGCGTCGACCGGACCGAGGGCCTCCAGCGGCACCGGTACCGGGTGGAGCCGCTTGGGCCCCGCGAAGGAGAACGGAGAGCACCGCTCGCCCCACACCGGATCGAAGAGCACGCGCCGCCCGTCGATCTCGGCGAGGACGCTGGAGTGCCCCATCCAGGTGATCCGCAACCCGCTGACCGGCGGCTTGGCGAGGTCGGCGAGGGTCGTGGCGTGCACCGGTACCGTGCCGGCCGGGCCCCTGCGGACGCGCTCCTCCTTGCGGAAGTAGATCTTCGCGAACTCCACCGAGGAACCGGACGGCCTGGTCCGCGCCCCCACGGGGTTCCGGAAGGAGCCCTCGGCCACGGAGAAGTTCGGTGACCTGCGGATCCGCGCCAGCCGCGGGCCCGCTGGATCCGCACCGAAAGCAGCGGGGCGCAGCGAGCGGAGCCCGGGGATCAGGGACCGGGACACGGGACCTCCTGAAGGGGGGTGGATGGGCCTCCCCATTATGTCCACCACCCCCGATGTCACATTCCCGGAGCCCCGATCCGTCGCATCAGTGATCCGGTGACCACCGCCGGAGAACGACGAACGACGTACGGCCAACAGCGTACGAAGTACGACATCGGAGGCATTCCATGGCCCGCATCTCGCTCACCCCGCGCCGCACCCTCTTCTTCCGCCTCATGGAGTGGTACTCGAAGCGCGCCTACAGCCAGGTCCTCGACCCCGGCAAGGCGATGGCCCACCACCCGCGCCTGCTCTGGTCGTACCTCCGCATGGAGCAGGGCGCGGCGAAGTGGAACAAGCTGGACGCCGACCTCAAGGAGCTGGCCGTGATGGCATCGGCGGCCTCGATCGGCTGCTCGTGGTGCATGGACTTCGGCTACTGGGAGTCGCACAAGCGCGGCATGGACCCGCAGAAGCTGCGCGACGTGCCCGCCTGGCGCGAAAGCGACGTCTACACCCCGCTGGAGCGCGACGTCATGGAGTACGCGGAGGCGGTGACCGCGACCCCGCCCACCGTCGAGGACGACCTCGCCGAGCGCCTGCGCGTCCGGCTCGGCGAGCCCGCCTTCGTCGAGCTGACCACGATGGTCGCCCTGGAGAACCTCCGCTCCCGCTTCAACTCGGCCATGGGCCTGACCAGCCAGGGCTTCAAGGACTCCTGCGACCTGCGCGACCGCGGAGCGCGTCAGCGCATCTCGTAGACCGCCGTCACCGAGACATCGTCCTGGATCTGCCCCGGCGCGATGGGCACGCCCTCCTTCGCGAAGGCGGCCACCGGCATCGCCACGGGGCGCGGGCGGCCGCCGTCGCTCTCGTCGAGGGAGACCAGACGGCCCAGGCGCCGCCCGGTCAGCTCGGCGTACTGGGCGGCCTTGTCCCGTGCGTCCTCGTACGCCGCGTCGCGCGCCTTGGCCCGCAGCTTCCCCGCGTCCTCGATGTCGAAGGCCACCGCGTGGACGCGGCCCGCGTCGCCCGCCGCGTCCACGACCGCCTGCACCACGGACCCGGTCTTCTCGATGTCCCGGATCTTCAGCGAGAACACCTGCGAGGCCTGGTAGCCGATGAGCTTCGCCGTGCCGTTCTCGTCGCGGTAGACGGCGGACAGGGCGAGGTTCTCCGTCTTGGTGTCCCGCTCGGCCACGCCCGCCTTGCGCGCGGCGGCCAGGAGCGCGTCGGCCGCGGCGCTCTGCGCCGTGAGCGCCTTGCCCGCCGTCGGCTCGGTGACCTCGACGCCCGCGGTGAGGATCGCCATGTCGGGCGCGGCGGACGCGCTGCCCGCGCCGGTCACGGTGACGGTCGTCGGCGCGGGGGCGGGCGCGGGCGCGACGGCCGGGGCGGCGGGGGCGGACTCGGCCGCCACGGCGGGCGCCGCGGGCAGCCCGAGGGCGGCAAGGGTCACGGCGGCGGCGCTGACGGAACGTACTGAACGTACTGAACGCATACGAGGGGTCCTTCCGGCTCTCCGTCCCTCCAGGGACGATTCGCCGTCATCCCAGCACCGGCCCGCACGCCCTCGTCCGCGCCACTCCCGCCCTGTCACCTCACCGGTCGAGTACGGGATCGGATCGCCGGTTGCGTACGGGATCCGATCACCGCTCCCGCTCCTTCGTGCCCTCGAATCCCTTTACGATGACGGGCGTTCGCCCTCAGGCGCGCGCCCCGCAGATGATCGGAGTGACCGGTTGCCCAGTCCGACGAGCTACGAGAGTCTCCACCGCGAGAGCCTCCAGGACCCGACGGCCTTCTGGGGCCGCGCCGCCGAGGCCGTCGAGTGGTCCGTGCGACCGCGCACGATCCTGGACACCGACGCGCCCGCCCGGCCCCGCTGGTTCGCCGACGGCGAGCTGAACACCTGTCACAACGCCCTGGACCGCCACGTCCTGGCGGGTCACGGCGACCGCCCCGCGCTGATCCACGACAGCCCGGTCACCGGCTCGGTCCGCACCTTCACGTACCGCGAGCTCCTCGACGAGGTGGCCCGCACCGCCGGAATGCTCGCCCAACTCGGCGTCGGCAAGGGCGACACCGTCGTCCTGTACCTGCCGATGGTCCCTGAGGCAGTCGTGGCGATGCTGGCCTGCGCCCGCATCGGCGCCGTGCACTCCGTGGTGTTCGGCGGCTTCGCCGCGCCCGAACTCGCGGCCCGCATCGACCACGCCCGTCCCAAGGTGGTGCTCTCCGCTTCGTGCGGCATCGAGGTGGACCACGTCATCGCGTACAAGCTGCTCCTGGACGCGGCCCTCGACCAGTGCGCGCACCGCCCCGACGCCTGTGTGATCCTGCAACGCCCGCAGAACCGCGCCGAGTTGCGCGAAGGCCGCGACCTGGACTGGGCGACCGCGCTCGCCGCGGCACCGGCCGTGGACTGCGTACCGGTGGCCGCCACCGATCCGCTCTACATCCTCTACACCTCGGGTACGACGGGCGCCCCCAAGGGCGTGGTCCGCGACAACGGCGGGCACGCCGTGGCACTGCGCTGGTCCATGGAGCACATCTACGACGCCCGGCCCGGCGAGGTGTTCTGGACTGCGTCCGACGTGGGCTGGGTCGTGGGCCACTCCTACATCGTGTACGCCCCGCTGCTGACCGGCTGCACGACACTTCTGTACGAGGGCAAGCCGGTCGGCACGCCGGACGCGGGTGCCTTCTGGCGCGTGATCGAACAACACGGCGTACGGACCCTGTTCACCGCGCCCACGGCGATCCGCGCCATCAAGCGGGACGACCCGAAGGGGGAGCTCAAGGCCCGCCACGACCTCTCGTCGCTGCGCTCCCTGTTCCTCGCGGGCGAGCGGCTCGACCCCGACACCTACCACTGGGCCCGCGACCTCCTCGAAGTCCCCGTCGTCGACCACTGGTGGCAGACGGAGACCGGCTGGCCCATTGTCGCCAACCCGCTCGGCATCGAGGCGCTGCCCGCCAAGTCGGGGTCGCCCGGCAGGCCCGTGCCCGGCTGGGACCTGCGGGTCCTCGACGAGGCGGGCGCCCCCTGCCCGCCGGGCACGGACGGCACCCTGGCGCTGCGCCTGCCGCTCCCGCCGGGCAGCCTGACCACGCTCTACCGCGACGACGAACGGTACGCCGCCACGTACTTGAGCCGCTTCCCCGGCCACTACCTGACCGGCGACGGCGGCCACCTCGACGAGGACGGCCATGTCTTCGTGATGGGCCGCCTCGACGACGTCATCAACGTCGCAGGGCACCGCCTGTCCACCGGCGCCATGGAGGAGGTGCTCTCCGACCACCCGGACGTGGCGGAGTGCGCGGTGGTCGGCGTCGCGGACGACCTCAAGGGCGAGTTGCCGCTGGGGCTGGTCGTCCTGCGCCAGGGTGTGGAAAGGGCCGCCGCCGAGGTCGAGCGCGAACTGCGCACACTCGTACGCGAACGCATCGGCGCGGTCGCCACTCCCCGCCGTGTGATGACGGTGGCTCGGCTGCCCAAGACCCGCTCCGGCAAGATCCTGCGCGGCACGGTCCGTGCGATCGCCGACGGCCGCGACTGCACCACGCCCGCCACGATCGAGGACCCCGCGGTCCTCACCGAGATCAGCGCATCACTGGCAGCCCTCCGCACGGAGTGACCGACGACGCCGAAGTCGCCCCGAGCGGGGCGCCTTCGGCGTCGTCGATGTCGCAGAGCGGAGTCGTGCCGGTCCGTCAGGAAGCCGCCTCGATCTGCATCTTGATGGTGTGGGGGTTGCGGAAGCCCTTCGCCTCGACGTGGTCCCCGGAGCTCTCACCCCGGATGCGCCGGCCGATCCACGGGACCAGGTACTCGCGCGCCCAGTGGATGTCGTCGCGCCGCACCTCCAGCGTGCCGCGCGGAGGCAGCGGCGGCCACGGCTGGTCGGGGTCGGCGGGCACGTCGAGGCCGAGGACCTGACCCGCGCGCAGCGCCACGCGCGTGTGCCCCTCGGCGGAGAGGTGCAGCCGGTCGCCGTCCCAGGCACGACGGTCCTGCACGGTCTTGAGGGACCACAGGTCGAGCACCGGGCAGCCGTACCGGTCGGCGATCGCGCGGACGTGCATGTTGTACGTGGCGATCTTGCCGCGCAGGTGCTTGAGCACCGCGACGCCACGGGTGTCGAAGCCGGTGGTCACCATGACCGTGCCGACCGCGGACGAGAGGTCCGCGACGGCCCGCTCGAAGCGCTCGGCGAGCTCGTCGGGGTCGGTGCCGGGGCGGATGATGTCGTTGCCGCCGGCACAGAACGTGACCAGCTCCGGGGCGAGCTCCTTGGCGCGCGGCACCTGGTCCGCGACGATCTGGTCGAGGAGCTTGCCGCGGACGGCGAGGTTCGCGTACCGGAAGGTGTGCTCGGGCACCCGGTCGTCCAGCAGGACGGCGAGGCGGTCGGCCCACCCGACGAACGCGCCGTCGGGCCCCGGGTCACCCACGCCTTCGGTGAAGCTGTCGCCGACCGCTGCGTAGGAGTTGAATACGCCGTTGTTGATGGGGTGATTGATGAAGGATGTCGACTCTGCGCTCACGAAGTCACATCTTTCACCTCCCTAAGTGACCTACGCCACCGTAGGGAGGGGTTGACGGGGCGTGAGATAAGCCATTGGTCAAGATTCACCCAAGCCGGAATAACCGCCGCAACCGGAACACGGCCGCGTCGGCGTCGCCGCCCAGACCGGTCCGCAACCCTCGGTGCAGCAGCACCGCCCCTCGGTACGACTCCCCCGTGTCCGCGCACGAGTACACCGCCGCCGGGTCGAGCCCGCGCAGCCGCAGCGGCCCCGGTTCCTCCCCCTGGGCCCGCTCCGACAGCAGGGCGAGGACGACGGAGTGGTCCCCGATGACGTATTGCACGGCGCTCAGTCCTCCGTTCGGGGGCCGCAGCCGGTACAGGTCGCCGAACTGCACCACGGGCCTGATCTCCTTGTGGAGCTCCACCCAGTCGCGGGCCTCGGCCAGCTCGTCCTCGCACCAGTGCGTCAGGTCCGCGCCGATGCCGAGCGCCCCCGCCATGGCGCTCACGAACCGGCAGGAGAGCGAGCCCGCCCGGTCGTTCACCCGGGTGGCCAGCATGTGCGCGGGGTACAGCTGGCCCAGGCCGTGCCGGGAGAGGGCGTCGAGGTCGCCCCGGCCGCCGCCCCAGCCGGGTTGGAAGGTCACGGCAGGGTGATCCGTGCGCAGCCGGTGCAGCAGGTCGTCCGCGTGCTCTCGACGGGCCACCGGATCGTCCCACGTCACGTGGTCGACCGGCGCCGCCGCGAGCACGGCGCGGAGCCGGCGCCGCAGCCGTACGTGGACGTCGGCGAGCGAGAGGCCGCCGTCGGGGTCGACCGCCTCCAGCTCCACCCGCACCCCGAACCGCATCCCCAGCGCGTGCACGGCGTCGGCGAGAGCCCTGAGTCCGCCGTACGTCCCTTCGGGCCCGCCCAGCTCCCCTTCGGGCCCGCCGTACGTCCCGTCCACGACGAACAGCTCGACGCCGAGCTCCGCCGCCTTCACTGCCAGCGCCCGTTGCCGCTCCTCGGACAGGCCCGGCCCTGCGGCCTCTTGCGCCTCGTACAGGACGGGCCGCACCTCGTCCGCGTCCGGGAGGACGTGCTCGCGCTGGTAGGCGTGCCAGGCGCGGCTGGCACCGCCGAAGCCCGCGCCGCTCCACAGCCCGGCGAAGACGGGCGCGACGATCGCGGTGCGGGGCTCGAGGACACGGGCACCGAAGCCGTCGTACCCCGCACCGCCGGTGATCTGCACGGCGCCGTCGGGCAGTTGACGCACGGCGATCCGCCAGGGCTCGGTCCAGGCGAGCGCGCAGCTGTACACCTCACCGCTCTCCTCGTCCGCCCCCTCCGCGTCGAGCGCCACCCACGGCAGATACGGATGTCCGGCGCGCCCCCTGCCGCCGATGACCTGCTCCCCGTACGCGAGATCGCTCCGCACGAGCCGCGACCACGACCGCGCCCCCACACCGCCCTGTCCGCCGTGCAGCTGCGAGAGCCGCCAGCGCCCGCGCCGGGGCAGATTCCAGATCCCGGAGTCGGTGCGCGGCAGTTCCACGTCCGGTGCGCGGTGGTCGCCCTCGTGGACGAGGACGGCGTACCGCTCGATGACGTCGCCCCGCAGCCGGTAGGCGAGGGTCGTCTGCAGATGACGCGGGGCGTCGCGGAAGTGCACCTGGAGTTCGTCGTCGTTCACTGCCGCGTTGTAGTACCGCCACTCATGGGAGTCGATGTCGAAGGGGTACTCCGCGTTGTTGGCGAGCGGCGACGCGAACTCCCGCTCGGCGGCGAGCGCCTGCGCGTCCGCGAGCGCGATGCGCGGCCCCCAGTACAGATGCCTCAGCTCGTCCCGCTCCGTGAGCCGCAGCGCGTAGCTGCTCGTGGGCCCCGACAGGAGCCAGGTCCGTCCGTCCTCGCCGACCTCGACCATCAGCCCCCGCAGAGCCCGCCTGCGATCCGGACAGGTGACACGCGCGCGTACCTACGCACATGGTCAGGGCTGTGTTCCCGTCCGGGCAACCGTCACGCGGGGGTGATTGCCTCAGGAACCCATGTCGTATCGTCGAAGGCGCAACCACCGGCGACCAGCGCCGGACGCAGATCATGAGGGAGAGCCCGTGACGCAGCAGGTCCCGTCGACCGAGCCCGAGCTGGCCGGAGTGCGCAACTTCCGCGACGTGGGCGGACTGCCGACGGTGGACGGCCGCCGTGTCAGGACCGGCCGGCTGTTCCGCAGCGGCCACCTCGCGCACGCCACCGAGACCGACGCCGCGTTCCTCGCCTCGCTGGGCCTGCACACGATCTTCGACTTCCGCAACGTCGCCGACCAGCGCCTGGAAGGCCCGGACGTGACGCTGCCCGGCGTGCGCAACGTGAATCTGCCGCTGAGCGACCCCGCCGACGGCGCCGAGTTCTGGAAGATGGTCCGCGACGGCAACCTCGACGAGCTGCGTGCGCTCCTGTCGGACGGCAAGGCCGCCGACCGGATGTCGTCCTCGTACCGCTCGATCATCAAGGAGCGCACCGCCGAGCACAGCCAGGTGCTCCACGCGCTCGCCGAGGACAGCGTGCCCGCCCTGATGCACTGCGCGGCGGGCAAGGACCGGGCGGGCCTGTCCATAGCGGTCACGCTGCTCGCCGTCGGCGTCGAGCGCGACGCCATCGAGGCGGACTACCTGGAGTCGAACGCGGCGCACCGGCGCTACAAGGTGCACCGCACCGACGACTCCCCGAACGCGATGTCCCCCGAGGTCATGGAGCTCCTCAACCCGCTCTTCGACGCCCGCGCCGAGTACCTCGCGGCGGCCTTCGAGACGATCGAGCTGACCTGGGGCGACACGGACACGTACCTCTCCGAGGGCCTCAAGCTGAGCGCGGCGACCCGTGAGCGGCTCCGCGAGCGCCTCCTCGACTGAGGCGGGAGCCGGGGGGCGCTACTGGTTCTGCGCCCCCAGCTCGAACAGCAGATAAATGAAGGCCGCGAAGATGTGGCCCACCGCGACGTAGATGATCAGGCGGACCCAGAGCGCCCGGGGGAACTTCTCCTCCATGCGCATCGCCTTGCGGGCGGGCTGCTCCGGAGCGGTGGGTCCCTGCGGTTCCGGTTCCGTCATGTCGGGTCTCCCTGAGTAGGGCCGCCGAGGCACAGCGCGGTGGCGGGACTCTGCAGCAACGTGTGGACGAACAGGAGATCGGCGCCGCCACGGTCGGCGGCGGCGATCCTGTGCGGGGTCAGCGAGTCGAAGTGCGCGCTGTCCCCCGGGCCGAGGGTGTGCGCGGTGTCGCCGAGGGTCAGGCGCAGCCGCCCCCGCAGGACGTACAGCCACTCCTCACCGGGGTGGACGCGCACGATGTCGCCCTGTGCCCCGTGCGGGACGTGGACGCGCAGGGCCTGCATACCGCGGCCCGGTGCGCCCGCCTGCCAATAGGTCCAGCCGCCGGCCCTGGTCGGCTCCATGTCCGCGGCGCGGACGACCGCGTCCCGGTCGGCGACCGTCTCGCCGAGCAGCTCCGAGACCGTCGTACCGTAGACGCGGGCGAGCGCGAGCAGCATCGGCAGCGACGGCTGGCGCTGCCCGGTCTCCAGGCGGGACAGATGGGCGGGCGAAAGCCCGGCGGTGCGGGCTGCGGCCTCCAGCGTGAGGGACGCGCGGCGGCGCAGCTCACGCAGCTGGGGCGCGACGGCGGGCAGCGCTTCGGCCGCCTGTGTCGGCTCGGCTGGCGCGGCGGGCTCGACGGGCTCGGCAGGGCTCATACCTTGATTGAGCCAGAGCCTTGCCTCTCGGGCAACTTTCTTGCCCGAGAGGCAAAAGACCCCCGTGGCGCCCGCCTCAGCGGTTGGCGACCGCCTGCTTCACCAGCGTCTTGCCGAAGTCCCACATCAGCCCGCCACCGCTGTGTGCCTCGTCCATGACCGCGGTGAAGGCCTCGACGAAGCGGTCCACCTCCCGCTCCCCCACGGTCAGCGGCGGGATCAGCTTGATGACTTCCAGATGGTCACCGGAGACCTGCGTGAGGATGCGGTGCTTCTGCAGCAGCGGCACGACGACCATCTGCGCGAACAGCCCCTTGCGGGCGGCCTGCAGCATCGTCCAACGGCTGCGCAGCTTCAGCGACTTGGGCCGCCCGAACTCGATGCCGACCATGAGGCCGCGGCCGCGCACCTCGCTCAGGAGCTCGTAGCGGTCCACGAGCGCGGCGAGCCGCGACTTGAGCAGCTCGCCGGTCACCCGGGCGTTCTCGACGACCTTCTCGTCCTCCATCACGGCCAGCACGGCGAGCCCGGCCGCCATGGCCTGGGCGTTGGAGCCGAAGCTCGCCGAGTGCACGAGCACCCGGTCCATCGACGAGTAGACCTTCTTGAAGATCCAGTCCTTGCCGAGCGTCGCGCCGCAGGGCACATAGCCGCCGGACAGCGCCTTGGCGACGCACACCAGGTCGGGCTCGACCCCCTCCTCGTGCTGATAGGCGTAGAAGTCGCCGGTCCTGCCGAGGCCGGTCTGCACCTCGTCGGCGATCAGGAGCGCCTTGTGCTTGTGCAGCAACTCCTGGGCGGCGCGCAGATATCCGGGCGGCGTCTCGTGCACGCCCTTGCCCTGGATGGGCTCGACGATGAGCCCGGCGACGTCCCCCTTGCCCAACTCCCGCTTCAGGGCGTCCAGATCGCCGAGCGGGACGGCCGTGTCGGGCAGCAGCGGCGCGAAGCCGTCCCGGAAGCCGCTCTCGCCGTTGACCGAGAGCGACCCGGTGGTCAGGCCGTGGAAGGCGTGCGCGCAGTACAGCACCCGGGGCTTCCCGGTCGCGTACCGCGCGAACTTCAGCGCGGTCTCGACGGCCTCCGTCCCGCTGTTGCCGAAGAAGACCCGGTCCAAGTGCGGGCTGTGGACGAGCAGTTGCTCGGCGAGCAGGCCGGGCAGCGGCTGGCAGTCGAAGCGGGTGAGGTCGGCGAGCGAGGCGTCAAGGACGTCGTGCAGGGCCTTGCGTACGACGGGGTGGTGCCGACCGAGGCCCATCACGCCGAACCCGGCCAGCATGTCGAGGTAGTCGTTGCCCTCCGCGTCCCAGAAGTACGCGCCCTCGGCCCGCTCGTAGACCTTGTCGAAGCCGATGGTGTGCAGCATGCGCGGCAGTTGGTGGTTGAGGTGCCTCGCGTGCAGTTCGTACCGCTCGGCACCCCGCTCGGCGAGGAGCCTGCCGAGGTCGAACTCCTTGGTCATGCGCTGTGCTCCTTGCCTGGGTCCGGCTCCCCCGCGCTCTCCTTGCTCTCCTTGGCGGCCAGGGCGGCGCTGATCCGCCCCGCGATCTCGACCGGCGTGAGCCCGAGATCCGCGAGGACCTCGCCCCGCTTGGCGTGCGCGAGGAACTGCTCGGGGATCCCGAACCGCTTGACGGGTACGTCCACTTCGGCCTCGTCGAGCGCCAGCGCGACGGCCGCGCCGACCCCGGCGGCCCTGCTGTTGTCCTCGACGACCGCGACGACGCGGTGGCGCGCGGCGAGCCCCGCCAGCGCGGCGTCGACCGGCTTGACCCAGCGCGGGTCGACGACGGTGCAGCGCAGACCGCGCTCCCGGAGCAGCTCGGCGGCCTGCAGACAGACCGGGGCCATCACCCCGACCGCGACGAGCAGGACGTCGTCGGCGCCGTCGGAGTCCTGCTCCCGGAGCAGCACGTCCATGCCCCCGAGCCGGTCGACCGCGGGGATCGCGGGCCCCACGGACTCCTTGGGGAAGCGGATGAGCGTCGGCGCGTCGTCCACCGCGACCGCCTCCCGCAGCTGCGTGCGCAGCTGGTCCGCGTCGCGCGGCGCGGCGATCCTGAGGCCCGGCACGACCTGGAGGATGGAGAGGTCCCACATGCCGTTGTGCGAGGCGCCGTCCACACCGGTCACCCCGGCCCGGTCGAGTACGAACGTCACCCCGCACCGGTGCAGCGCGACATCCATGAGCAACTGGTCGAAGGCGCGGTTGAGGAAGGTGGCGTACACCGCGACCACCGGATGGAGCCCGCCCGTGGCGAGCCCGGCGGCCGACACCGCGGCGTGCTGCTCGGCGATGCCGACGTCCCACACCCGGTCGGGATAGGCCTCGGCGAACTTCGTCAGGCCGACCGGACCGAGCATGGCCGCGGTGATGGCGACGACGTCCTCGCGTTCGGCGCCGATGCGGACGATCTCGTCCCCGAACACCGAGGTCCAGGACGGGCCGTTGGACGGTGCGAGCGGCTCGCAGGTGAGCGGGTCCATGACGCCGACGGTGTGGAAGCGGTCGGCCTCGTCGGCGAGCGCGGGCTCGTACCCGCGCCCCTTCTCCGTCAGGCAGTGGACGAGGACGGGGCCGTGGAAGCGTTTCGCGCGTCGCAGCGCCGACTCCACGGCGCCGGTGTCGTGCCCGTCGATCGGCCCGACGTACTTCAGGCCGAGGTCCTCGAACATGCCCTGCGGGGCGAAGGCGTCCTTGAACCCCTTCTTGGCGCCGTGCAGGGACTCGTAGAGCGTGCGCCCGATCACGGGCGTGCGCTGGAGTATGTCCTTGCCCCAGGCGAGCACCTGCTCGTAGCTGTCGGTCGTGCGCAGCGTGGCGAGGTGGTTGGCGAGACCTCCGATGGTCGGGGCGTAGGAGCGCTCGTTGTCGTTCACGACGATGATCAGCGGCCGGTCCTTCGCGGCCGCGATGTTGTTCAGCGCCTCCCACGCCATGCCGCCCGTGAGCGCGCCGTCCCCGATGACGGCGACCACATGGCCCCGCTCGCCGAGCACCTGCCGCGCCTTGGCCAGGCCGTCGGCCCAGCCGAGCGCGGTCGACGCGTGGCTGTTCTCGACGATGTCGTGCTCGGACTCCTCGCGCGAGGGATAGCCCGAGAGGCCGCCCTTGCCGCGCAGCTTGGAGAAGTCCTGCCGCCCGGTGAGCAGCTTGTGTACGTAGCTCTGGTGGCCGGTGTCCCACACGATGCGGTCGACCGGCGACTCGAAGACCCGGTGCAGGGCGATGGACAACTCCACCACCCCCAGGTTGGGCCCGAGGTGTCCGCCGGTCCTCGCGACCGCGTGCACCAGGAACTCCCTGATCTCCTCGGCCAGTTCGCCGAGCTGGGCCTCGGTCAGCGCCTTGAGGTCGCGCGGCCCCCGAATGGTGTCGAGAATGGTCATGCTCGGGCCCCCTCTCTGATTGCTCTCAGCTCACGGTGACGTCGGGCACCCCTGAAGGGACGCCGGCGTCCTCCATCTGCGCGGCGATCTTCATCGCCTCTTCGATGAGGGTCTCGACGATCTTCGACTCGGGGACGGTCTTGATGACCTCGCCCTTGACGAAGATCTGGCCCTTGCCATTGCCGGACGCGACCCCGAGATCGGCCTCGCGGGCCTCCCCGGGGCCGTTGACCACACACCCCATGACGGCGACGCGCAGCGGCACCTCCATGCCGTCGAGCCCCGCCGTGACCTCGTCGGCCAGCTTGTAGACGTCGACCTGGGCACGCCCGCAGGACGGGCAGGAAACGATCTCCAGGCGGCGCTGCCGCAGCCCGAGCGACTCCAGGATCTGGATGCCGACCTTGACCTCCTCGGCGGGCGGCGCGGACAGCGAGACACGGATGGTGTCGCCGATGCCCTCGGAGAGCAGCGCGCCGAAGGCCACCGCCGACTTGATCGTGCCCTGGAAGGCCGGACCCGCCTCCGTCACGCCCAGGTGCAGCGGATAGTCGCAGGCCGCCGCCAACTGACGGTAGGCGTTGACCATGACCACCGGGTCGTTGTGCTTCACCGAGATCTTGATGTCCCGGAAGCCGTGCTCCTCGAAGAGCGAGGCCTCCCACAGCGCCGACTCGACGAGCGCTTCGGGCGTCGCCCTGCCGTACTTGGCGAGCAGCCGCTTGTCGAGCGAGCCTGCGTTGACGCCGATCCGGATGGGCGTGCCCGCGTCCTTGGCCGCCCGCGCGATCTCGCGCACCTTGTCGTCGAACTGCTTGATGTTGCCCGGGTTCACGCGGACCGCCGCGCACCCGGCGTCGATCGCCGCGAAGACGTACTTCGGCTGGAAGTGGATGTCCGCGATCACCGGGATCTGGGACTTCCGCGCGATCGTGGCGAGCGCGTCCGCGTCGTCCTGCGTCGGACACGCCACCCGCACGATCTGACAGCCGGACGCGGTCAGCTCGGCGATCTGCTGCAGCGTCGCCCCGATGTCGGACGTACGCGTCGTGGTCATCGACTGCACCGAGACCGGCGCACCGCCCCCCACGGCCACCGGCCCGACCTCGATGCGCCGCGAGACGCGGCGCTCGGCGATCGGCCGGACCGGCAGCTCCGGGAGACCCAAAGAGACGGGCTCTCCAGGGGTCATGACGTCACCCGCGGTTTCCGGAGACCGTCTCGCGTGCCGCGCGGATGGACTCCTTGAGGGAGCCCATGGTGGCGAGGACGGCGGTGGGTTCGTAGCCGCAGTGCGCCATGCAGTTGGCGCAGCGCGGGTCCTTGCCACGGCCGTACTTGCTCCAGTCGGTCTCCTCGATGAGTTGCCGGTACGTGGGGACGTAGCCGTCGCTCATCAGGTAGCAGGGGCGCTGCCAGCCGAACAGCGAGTAATTGGGGATCGCCCACGCGGTGCACGGGAAGTCCGCCTTGCCCTCCAGGAAGTCCAGGAAGAGCGGCGAGTGGTTGAGCCGCCAGCGGCGCCGGTTGCCGCCCGCGAAGGCCTTCTTGAAGAGCTCGCGGGTCTGGTCCACGCCCAGGAAGTGCTCCTGGTCGGGGGCCTTCTCGTAGGCGTAGGCGGGCGAGAGCATCATCTCGTCGACCTGAAGGTCGTCATTGAGGAAGTTCAGGACCTCGATGATGGTCTGCGGGGTGTCCGTGTTGAAGAAGGTCGAATTGGTGGTGACGCGGAAGCCGCGCCGCTTGGCCTCCTTGATGGCCGCCACCGCCTCGTCGAAGACGCCTTCCTTCGCAACGGACTCGTCGTGCCGCTCCCGCATGCCGTCGATGTGCACGGCGAAAGCGAAATACGGCGAGGGCTTGAACTTGTCCATCTTCTTGCGCAGCAGCATGGCGTTGGTGCAGAGGAAGATGTACTTCTTCTTCGCCACCAACTGCCGCACGATCTCATCGATCTGAGGGTGCATCAGCGGCTCGCCGCCGGCGATGGACACCATCGGCGCACCCGACTCCAGAACGGCGCCCACGGCCTGGGCGACCGGCATGCGCTGCTTGAGCACACCGGCCGGGTGCTGGATCTTCCCGCAGCCCTCGCACTTCAGGTTGCAGGCGAAGAGCGGCTCCAATTCGACGATCAGCGGGAACTTGTCCCGCTTGCGCAGCTTCTGTTCAAAGAGATACGTAGCGACCTTGATGGACTGGCGCAGCGGCATGGCCATCTGGCTCACCTCCGAGGGAGCAAAGAAGAACGGTGCCATTCGAAGAAAGCGGGGAGCACGGCACGCAGGACGCGGAAAGCTGATATTCCACCGCGCACCGTGCCGATACGGACGAGTTCGTGCTGTGGGGCGTCCACGACCACCCGGACGGCCGCAACGGGCCGCCGTCCGGCGCGGACGGCGCTGTGCAGCGTCGCGGCCGACTCCATGTCCACGGCGATCGCGCCGGTGGCCAGGAGATCGCCGCGCTCATGGCCGCGGACGACGTGATCGGAGCCGGTGAGCGGTCCGGTGTGCACGGTGCGGCCGGGCACGGCCCGCACCAGCTCCTTGACCAGCAGACCGGTCCCCGTACAGGGGGTGCTGCCGCGCGCGTCCCTGGTCTCCTCGGCGACGACGAGGTCGCCGGGGTGCATACCGGGGGCGAGTCCGGCGCAGAAGCCGGTGGCCAGGACGGCCGCGTCGCGCAGGGGCTCCTTGCCGAGCGCACCGCTGACGGCGCGCTCGGCGTTCCTTGGGCCCATGCCGGTGCGCAGCACGGTCATGGCTCCCGGCGCGCCGCTGCGGTCTCCGGTGCGCAGGGCGAGGTGCTCGATGCCGAGCGCGCAGGCGATCAGCAGCGGCGCGGGGCCCGGCCGGGGGGCCGGGGTCGCGTCCATCAGCTCCCCTTGCCGAAGTGATCGGAACCGCTCGCGAAGGGCTCCCCGTTGATGTACCGGCCGAGGGCGGTGAGGGGGAACACCTGCCGGTACAGGTGGTAGTTGATGGAGAAGTCCCACGGGAAGCCGGTGCCGGTGAAGTACGGCTCGTCCCAGGAGCCGTCCTCGCGCTGCGTCTCGGCGAGCCAGGCGATGCCCCGCTCCACGGACTTGGCCTCGCGCTCCCCTGCCGAGAGCAGCGCGAGCAGCGCCCAGGCGGTCTGCGACGCGGACGACGTGCCGTGGCCGACCCAGCCCCGGTCCCGGTAGGAGCGCAGGTCCTCGCCCCAGCCGCCGTCGTCGTTCTGCACCGACTCCACCCAGGCCACGGCGCGGCGGATCGCGGGGTGCGCGGCGGGCAGCCCCGCCGTGACCAGCGCGGGCACCACCGACCCTGTGCCGTAGATGTAGTTGACGCCCCAGCGCCCGAACCAGGCGCCGTTCTCCTCCTGTTCGGCGAGGAGCCACTCGATGCCGCGCCGGGTGCGCGGGTCGTGGGACCTGCCCTCGACGGCGAGCATCTCCACCACGTGCCCGGTGACGTCGGCGGACGGCGGGTCGATGACCTCGCCGAAGTCGCAGAACGGCAGCCGGTTGGGGAAGGCGCTGGTGTTGTCGACGTCGAAGGCACCCCAGGCGCCGTTCTTCGACTGCATGCCGAGGTTCCAGCGCACCCCGCGCTCGATCGCGTTCTCCAGGCGGGCCTTGTCCGGGTGCTTGACCCGGCGCAGCGCGAGCGCGACCTCCGCGGTGTCGTCGATGTCGGGGTAGTTGTCGTTGTGGAACTCGAACGCCCAGCCGCCCGGCGCCAGTCGGGGTCTGCGCACCGACCAGTCGCCGGGCCGCACGATCTGCTCGCCGAGCATCCAGTCCGCGGCCTTGACCAACTGCGGGTGGTCCGCGGGGAGTCCGGCGTCCGCGAGCGCGATGGTGGCCAGGCAGGTGTCCCACACGGGCGACTGGCAGGCCTCGATCATCCGCGCGCCGTCCTCGCGCCACACGGCGAAGCGGTCGAGGGACGCGAGCCCCGCCTTGAGGACCGGGTGGTCGAGGTCGTAGCCGAGCAGGTGCAGCGCGATGACGGAGTACACGGCGGGCGGCTGGATCCCGCCCCAGCAGCCGTCGTTCTCCTGCCGCTCGACGATCCAGCGCGCGGCGCTGTTCATGGCGGCCTTGCGCACCGTGCGCGGCGCGACCTTGTGGTACAGGTGCAGCGCTTTGTCGAGCCGCTGGAAGACGCCGTCCCAACTCGCCACCGGGGCAAGGGGCTTGGCGGGGCGCGGGTTGCGCGCGTCGGTGTGCAACTCGTCCAGGGCGAAGGGCGCGGGGCGCACCGGGCGCTTGGCGGAGACGATCGTGAGCGGCACGATGGTCTGCCGCGCCCAGCAGCCGAAGTCGTAGATGTTGAGCGGGAACCACTTGGGGAAGTAGATGAGCTCCGGCGGGAGTTCGGGCAGGTCGTCCCACTTCCACCAGCCGAACAGGGCAAGCCAGATACGGGTGAAGACCCGGCTCGCGGCGATGCCGCCCTGGTCACGGATCCACGCGGAGGCCTTGGCCATGTGCGGCGCGTCGGGCAGGTCGCCGGCCAGGCGCAGCGCGACGTACGCCTCGATGGTGGTGGAGAGTTCGCCGGGTCCGCCGAAGAAGGTGGCCCAGGTGCCGTCGTCACGCTGTTCGCCGCGGATGAAGAGGGCGGCCGCGTGCGTGGTCTTCTCGTCCCTGATCCCGAGGAACTGCCGCAGGAGGAGGTCCTCGGCGTCCATGGTCACATTGGTCTCGAGGTCGCCCTTCCACCAACCCTGGGCGTCCTGTCGGGAGAGCAGGAACTCTGCGGAGCGTTGTATGGCGCGCGCGGCGGCGTCGCGTGTGCCTGCCGCCGCGGCGGTCGTCTCGATGGGCTGGCTGGCCGAGGCTGCGCGGGGCGTGGCCGCTCCGGTGCTTCCGTCGGTCGTCGCTGTCATGGCTTCCCCTTCGTGCAGTGCAGTGGCTACGTCTGCTGTGGGTCCGCCGTCGGCCGACGCGAAGCGCCGGCCGGCGACTGCGAGTCATATCCGCGCGATAGTGATCATCTCTTTCGTACGACGACGAAGTCGGCGAGCGCGACGAGCTGCGCCCGTACCCGGTCCGGCATCTGGACGGTGTCCAGCGCCTCGATGGCGATGGTGTGCTGGCGCCGGGCCTCCTCGGCGGTCCACTCGCGGCCGCCCGCCTCTTCGATCAGGGCGGCGCGCGCGGCGAACTCCTCCTCGGAGAAGTTTTCGAAGTCACTGCTCTTGGCGTCGGCGGCGAGCAGCTCGCCGAGCCGCTCGGACGCGGGGCCGCCCGCGGCGAGCGCGGCGACGACCGGCAGCGACTTCTTGCGCTGCCGCAGATCGCTCCATGTCTGCTTGCCGGTGGCCTCCGGGTCGCCCCAGATGCCGAGCAGGTCGTCCACGGCCTGGAAGGCGAGGCCGAGGTGGTAGCCGTACTTCTCCAGGGTGTCGGCGGTGCGGTCGTCCGCGCCGCCGAGCACGGCACCGATGGAGACCGCGCAGGCGAGCAGGGCGCCCGTCTTGTTGCCCTCCATCTCCAGGCACTCCTCGACGGTGACCCGCTCGCGGTGCTCGTACGAGATGTCCTGCGCCTGGCCGTCGATCAGCGCGCGCGTGGCGGTGGTCAGGCGGCGCGTGGCGCGGCCGGCCTCGACGGTGCCGAGCTCCAGGAGGACTTCGTTGGCGAGCGCGAAGAGGGCGTCGCCGACGAGGATGGCCTGCGCGGGGCCGTGGACCTTCCACACCGTGTCGCGGTGGCGGCGCTGCTCGTCGCCGTCCATCAGATCGTCGTGCAGCAGCGAGAAGTTGTGCACGAGCTCGACGGCGACCGCGCCGGGTACGCCGACCTCGGGCGCCGCACCGGCGGCTTCCGCGGAGAGCAGCGCGAGCGCGGGGCGCACGGCCTTGCCGCCGTCGCCGTCGGAGGGGTTGCCGGCGGCGTCGATCCAGCCGAAGTGGTAGGCGGCGACGGTGTCCATGGGTGGCGCGAGGCGGTCCACAGCGGCCCGCAGCACCGGGGTGGCCAGGGTCCTTCCGCGCTCGAGCAGTGAGGCCACGTCCACCGTGTCGGCAGCCGTTTTTTCGGCCGAGGGCACAGTCGGCACAGTTTCTCCTCTTGTTCCGGTGCTTGTTCCGGTGCGAAGTTCCTGGGGACCTGACCCCAGAAGATCCAGCTTCACGCCGCCGCCTCCTCGAATGCGAAGAGGTGATCACGGGGGCGGTCGAGGGTGGAGAGGGCGGCTTCGGCCGCGCTGATGCCGCTGCGTACGGCGCTCTCCATGGTCGCGGGCCATCCGGTGGCGGTCCACGCGCCCGCGAGGTACAGGCCGCGGGCCTTGGTGCGGGCCCCGGGCCTGAGCCTGCCGACGCCGGGCGTGGGCGCGAAGGTGGCGGTGCGCTCGCGGGTGACGAAGAAGTCCCGCACCTCGGCACCGTGCGCGGCGGGCAACAGCCGCTCCAGCTCGGGCAGATAGCGCTCGCGCAGCGCGGCGACGGGCGCGTCGATCTCGTCCTGGGCGGCCGACTGCGACAGCGCGAGGTACTGGCCCTCGGCGAGGCCGGAGGCCTCGGTGCGGTCGAAGACCCACTGGATCGGCGTGCCGAGCGCGGCGAAGAAGGGCCGCTTGAGGACCTTCCTGTCGTACACGACGTGGATGTTGAGGATCGGCGCGTCGTCGATGTCGAGCAGCCGGTCGGGCCGCTCGAGGGCGCCGTCCGGGAGCAGATCGTGCGTCTCGTGCTGCGGCACGGCGAGCACGACGGTGTCGGCCTCGATGGACTCGCCGGGAACCTCGACGCGCCAACCGCCGTTGTCCGTACGGGAGATGGAGGTGACGCGTGTCTTCAGTTCCGTACGGACTCCCGCGGAGTCGAGCGCCTTGCGGGCAAGCGTGTCGTGCAGATCACCGAGGGGCACCCGGGACCAGCCGATGTCGGCGGCGCCCGGGTCCGAGAGCAGCCCGGTCTTGAACACCATCGCGGCGAGCCCCAGCGAGGCATCGCCCGCGACGGCGTTGAGGGTGGCCACTCCCACGAGGTCCCAGAGGGCCTCGATGGCGCGCGCCGACTGGCCGTGCCCGGCCAGCCAGCTGCCGAAGTCCTGGCCGTCGAGCACGGGATCGGCCGGGTCGAGTCCCTTGAGGGCGAGCGCCGCGCGCCCCACCTTGGCGCGCTCGGCGACCGACAGATGCGGGTACGTGGCAAGGCTCGCCGCCAGATGCAGCGGCACGGGCAGCGCGGTGCGCCGCAGCCGTCCCAGCCGGTTCCGGTCGGCGTCGAGCACGGGCACGTCGAGACGTTCCTGCAGGGGTGCCAGATGCGCACCCTCGATGCGGTCGAGGAACCAGCGGTATGCGGTGCAGCAGCGCAGATAGACGTGCTGGCCGTTGTCGACGGTCAGCTCACCGCGCCGGAAGGAGAACGCGAGCCCGCCGAGCCGCGGCCGCCCTTCGAGCAGCGTCACGCGCAGCCCCGCGTCGGCGAGCGAGAGCGCGGCGGTGATGCCGGCGAGTCCCCCGCCGACCACTACGGCGGCCGCCCCACCAGGGCGGCCTTCGGCGTCCGCGATCAGCCCCTCGGGCCGCATGTCGTCGCTCTTCATGCACCCTCCCCTTCGGCCGTTGCAGTCTGTGACGCGACCATAGAGCGGAGGGTTGCCCGCCGCTTTGCGAAGGTTGTCCCAGCTGCCCCACGATCATCCTGGATGCGCATCACACACGCCTCCTGATGGTCTGTCGTGACACGTTCCGCGCGTCGAGGCCGGACAGGCCGCGCACGGCGACGTACGCCTTCTCGCGACCCGGCAGCGAGACACGGCCCCGCAGGACCGCCTCCGGCTCCCGCTCGATGCGGTCGAGGAGGCGGCGGTAGATGCCCGCCATGGCCGCCACACAGGCACCACTGCGCCGGTCCAGCATCGGCAGCAGGCGGTAGCCCTCGGCGAACAGGGTACGGGCGCGGCGCACTTCGAAGTGGACGAGGCCCGCGAAGTCCGACCCGGCGGGCGGCTCGGAGCCCGAAAACCCGGCAGAGCAGCCGAACTTGGCGAGGTCCTCTGCGGGCAGATAGGTCCGCCCGCCCTCCGCGTCCTCGCGAACGTCCCTGAGAATATTGGTGAGTTGGAGCGCCAGACCGAGCGTGTCCGCGTACTCCGGCGCGCGGTCGGCGTGGAGCGCCCCCCGCTCCGTACCGAACACGCCGAGCGAGAGCCGCCCGATCGCCCCGGCCACACAGCGGCAGTAGACCTTCAGGTCCTCCCACGTCTCGTACGTCTCACCGCGCACGTCCATCAGGACGCCGTCGATGAGTTCGTCGAGGCCGCTCAGCGGGATGGGGAAGTGCGTGGCGGCGTGCGCGAGGGCGACCGCCACCGGGTCGGTGTCGTCCTCCTCCACCTCGCCCGCGCGGATCCGGGCGAGCAGCGCCCGGGTGTCGTCGAGCCGGTCCGCCTTGACGTCCGGCGCGAGCGCGCCGTCGCCGATGTCGTCCACCCGCCGAGAGAGCGCGTAGAGCGCGGACATGGCACGCCGCTTCGGCGTCGGCAGCAGCCTGATGCCGTACGCGAAATTGCGCGCCTGCTGTCCGGTCACGGCCTCGCAGTAGCTGTACGCGGCGAGCACCGGCGCGGACACGTGCGGAACGGTCTCCACGGTCCGGCTCACCCCTCTCCTCGCAGAACCGCCCCTGCTTCACGCAGCATTCGGGGCTTGGTGGGCTTGGGTGGTCCAGGAAGCACGTCGTATCGGGCAGCAACGATCGCCTGGACCGCCGCCCTCCCCCCTGCCACGAACCCCGCAAGCAGCAGCTTCAGCCTGCCGTGGACGCTACCCACCAGGGGGGTGCCTTCATTCAGGAGGCCGCGGGCGCGTTCTGTTTCGAATGCGACCAGCGCGCGCACCGAAGCGCCCGCTGTCGGCCGGGTCAGATCGGACTCGCTCACATGGAATCGCTTCATGTCCTCGGCGGGCAGGTAGATGCGGTCGCGCCGCAGGTCCTCGGCGACGTCCTGGAGGTGCTCGACGATCTGCAGACCGGTACAGACGGCGTCCGACCTGCGAATACGCTCGGGCGTCTCCGTGCCGGTGATGGCGAGCACGAGGCGGCCGATGGGGTTCGCGGAGAGCGCGCAGTACGCGACGAGGTCGTCGTAGGTCTCGTAGCGCGAGACGAGCTGGTCCTGGCGGTTGGCGGCGATCAGGGCCAGAAAGGGCTCCGCCGTCACGCCCCCGCGCTCGGCGGTCGGCCGCAGTGCCCGCAGCAGCGGGTGACCGGCGCCGGTGCCGTCGAAGACCCTGCGCAGGTCCGCCTCGACCGCGTCGAGCAGCCTCAGCGGATCCTCGGCGGCCGCGCCGTCCACCCCGAGATAGCGGGCGTGGGCGGCTTCGGGGGCGAGATCGCCGTCGCCGATGTCGTCGATGAGGCGGACGACGCCGTACACGGCCATGAGGTCGTCGCGCCAGGCCCGGGGCAGGAAGAAGGGCGCCACGGGGAAGTTCTCTTCCGCGGCCTTGTCGAGGACGGCGGATGCATCGCGGAGCTGGAGATCATCCGTAGCCATTGCCGTCACATCTCCCGTTCTACACTGCCGACCGAATACATCCTATTTCGGACACGCCGCCCGGCTCTCCGCGACGCGGACCACGCTCCGGGCCGGGGCGCCGCGCGATATCGCCCCACTTGCCGCGAATCAGCACCGGTACAGCTTACGTTGTACAACCCATGGCGCATCGTCGGGGTGTTCCGCACATCACAACAACGCACCGATTGGCGTCAATCTTCCCTGGGCCAGGGCGAGTTGAGAGGCCGGTGGGACAGCCGGGACCCCAGGACACGACAGGGCCCCGCCGGATGCTCCCCGGCGGGGCCCTGCTGCCGAACGGGTGGTGGCCCGATGGCTCGATCGGGCTACTTGCCCGTGAACTTCTCGTACTCCTTGATGACCTCGTCGGTCGGGCCGTCCATGCGCAGCTCACCGCGCTCCAGCCACAGCACGCGGTCGCAGGTGTCGCGGATCGACTTGTTGTTGTGGCTGACGAGGAAGACCGTTCCGGCCTCCTTGCGGAGCTCGCGGATGCGGGCCTCGGAGCGCTTCTGGAACTTGCGGTCGCCGGTGGCCAGGGCCTCGTCGATCATGAGGACGTCGTGGTCCTTGGCGGCCGCGATGGAGAAGCGCAGACGGGCCGCCATGCCGGAGGAGTAGGTGCGCATCGGCAGGGTGATGAAGTCGCCCTTCTCGTTGATGCCGGAGAAGTCGACGATCTCCTGGTAGCGCGCCTTGATCTGCTCGCGGGACATGCCCATGGCGAGCCCGCCGAGTATGACGTTGCGCTCGCCGGTCAGGTCGTTCATCAGGGCCGCGTTCACACCGAGCAGCGAGGGCTGGCCGTCGGTGTAGACCTTGCCCTTCTCCGCGGGGAGCAGGCCCGCGATGGCCCGCAGCAGGGTGGACTTGCCCGAGCCGTTCGAGCCGATCAGGCCGATGGCCTCACCGCGGTAGGCGGTGAAACTGACCCCGCGCACGGCGTGCACCTTGCGCACGCCGCGCTCCTCGCCCCGCCTGAGAATGCGGCTCAGCGCGGAGGTGGCGCTGCCCTTGCCCGTCTTCGCGCCGTTGACGCGGTAGACGATGTGCAGCTCGTCGGCGATGACGGTGGGGATGTGCCCCTTGGCTGTGTTCTGGTCGGTCCGGTCGTTCTTGTCGTCAGCCACGGCCGTACCGCTCCTCAGCCTTCCAGAAGTACACGAACCCGCCGACGGCGAACAGCACGGCCCAGCCGGCCGCGACCGCCCAGACGTGCGGCGGCAGGTTCTCGGAGCCGTAGCCGTCGATCAGGGCGAAGCGCATCAGATCCATGTAGATGGCGGCCGGGTTCCACTGCAGGATGTCCGCGATCCACTGCGGCTTGTCCTCCAGCATGACCGGGATGGAGAACATCACGCCGGACGCGTACATCCACGTACGCATCACGAACGGCATCAACTGCGCGAGGTCGGGGGTCTTGCTGCCCAGGCGCGCCATGATCATCGCGAGCCCGGTGTTGAAGAGGAACTGCAGGACCAGGACCGGGACGATCAGCAGCCACGACAGCTTCGGGTAGCTGCCGAAGCCGATGGCGATGACGAAGAGCACGATCATCGAGAACAGCAGCTGCTGGAGCTGCTGCAGCGAGAACGAGATCGGCAGCGAGGCGCGCGGGAAGTGCAGCGCGCGCACCAGGCCGAGGTTGCCCGAGATCGCACGGACGCCCGCCATCACCGAGGACTGCGTGAAGGTGAAGACGAAGACGCCGGTGACCAGGAACGGGACGTACACCTCCCGGGGGAAGCCGCGGTCGGCGCCGAGGATCAGGCCGAAGATCAGGAAGTAGACGAGCGCGTTCAGGAGCGGCGTCGCCACCTGCCACAGCTGGCCGAGCTTGGCCTGGCTGTACTGGGCGGTCAACTTCGCCTGCGAGAAGGCGAGGATGAAGTGGCGCCGTCCCCAGAGCTGGCGGACGTACTCGACAAGTCCGGGCCGTGCGCCGCTGACGGTCAGACCGTACTTGGCGGCGAGGTCGGCCCGGGAGAGCCCGTCATCGGGCGGCGGAGTCGACAGGGATGCTGTCACGGCGACCCCGCCGTCATGCGTTGTCTCACTCACGAGTGGAAACTTTCGTCTTCAGATGCGCAGCCGGTCGGGCGTAGGCGTGGGCCAGGGACCGGGGTATGGCCCAGATGCTCTCAGACCCGAGCTTGTCAGATGACAGGAGGTCGGCCCAGTCGGGTCAGCCGCCACACCGTACGCCACTTCATGGGCTTGCGCGGTCCGCAAGGCGTGGTCCAGCCCTCCTTGAAGCCGCCGAACCAGGCCTTGAGGGCAGGGCCCGAGGGGCGC
Organism: Streptomyces sp. NPDC041068; assembly: GCF_040647455.1. Taxonomy (NCBI): domain Bacteria; kingdom Bacillati; phylum Actinomycetota; class Actinomycetes; order Kitasatosporales; family Streptomycetaceae; genus Streptomyces; species Streptomyces sp. NPDC041068. Next base: position 609,139 of record NZ_JBEZCG010000002.1, on the reverse strand, counting down.
CGGGCGAGGGTGAGGAGCAGCCAGACGCCGAGGTAGACGGGGACGAGCAGTGCGGGGAGGTTGCGGCGGGCGAGCCAGACGCGGTTGCGGGCCACCATGCGGTGGTAGACCGCGTGCCGCGACGGCGCGGTCGTCGGGTGGAACAGCACCATGTCGGAGCGGTAGTCGATCATCCAGCCCGCGTTCAGCGCGCGCCAGGCGAGGTCGGTCTCCTCATGGGCGTAGAAGAACTCGTCCGGAAGCCCGCCCACCTCGGCGATGACCTTCGTACGGACGGCGTTGGCGCCGCCGAGGAAGGTGGTCACGCGCGAGGAGCGCATCGGGTCGGAGGCGCGCAGGCGGGGCACGTGGCGGCGCTGGGTCTCGCCCGTGTCCGGGTCCGCGATGCGGAAGCTGATGATGCCGAGCTCGGGATCGGCGGCGAAGGCCTCACGGCACAGCTGCGCCGTGTCCATGGTGGCAAGGAGGCCGTCGTCGTCGAGGAAGAGCAGGATGTCGACGTCGGTGCCGCCGGGGCCGAAGGCCTCGATGCCGACGTTGCGGCCGCCGGGGATGCCGAGGTTCTCGGGCAGCTCGACGGTGCGGACGCCCGAGGGGACGTCCGGCACGGGGGCGCCGTTGCCGACCACGACCACCTCGACCGGGTCGCCGTCCTGCTTGGCGACCGAGTCGAGGAGGGCGCGCAGCTCCTCCGGCCGGTTGCCCATCGTGATGATGACGGCGCCGACCTTCAGCTTCTGTGCCGGGGTGTTCACTTCAACCTGCTCGATACGAGGATGGACACGAGGTGGAGCAGGGTCTGCAGGAGCGCGATGCCCGCGAGCACCGCGACGCCGAGACGCGAGAAGAACAGGTCGCCCCTGGCCTGGTCCACGATCGCGAGGACCAGGATCAGCAGGGACGCCTCGACACCGAGGATGAGGCGGTGGAACTTCAGCGCCGCGGCCGCCCTGCGGGCCAGCGCCATGCCGGAGGAGCGCGGCTCGGACGCCGCTTCCTTGACCGGCGGCTTGCCCGTCTGGTGACGGGCGACGCCGACGAGGTCCGTCTCGGCCTTGATCAGGATCGCGCCGAGGGCGGCCAGGGTGCCGAGGAAGGCCCACAGCCAGTCGATGCGCCCGCTGCCCCACAGGTCGGCGGCGCGCAGACCGAAGCCGACCAGGACCGCGGCGTCGCACAGGTAGGCGGCGACCCGGTCCAGGTAGACGCCGGCCATCGAGTACTGCTTCTTCCAGCGCGCGATCTCGCCGTCGACGCAGTCGAGCAGGAGGTAGAGCTGGACCGCGAGCACGCCGAGCACGGCGCCCGTGATGCCCGGCACCAGCAGGGCGGGGGCCGCGAGGGCGCCGGCGACGGTCATCACGTAGGTCAGCTGGTTGGGCGTGACCTTCGTGTTCACCAGGTGCCGGTCGATGCGCAGGGAGACCTCGCGCATGTAGAGCCGGCCGGCCCAGTGTTCGCCGCTCCGCCGGTCCTTCACCCCCGGGGGGTGAACGACCGGGCGGAGCTCAGCTACCGATGGCTTTTGCATAGTCGGCGTATGCGTCCCTGATCTGGTCGGTGGACAGGTCGAGGTGTTCGAGGATCGTGTAGCGGCCCGGACGGGTCTGCGGAGCGAACTCCACGACCTTCACGAACTCCTCCACGGTGAAGCCGATCTCCTCGGGCAGCACGGGCAGGCCGTGGCGGCGCAGGACCTGGGCCATGAACGCCGACTCCTCGCGGGCACCGCGCAGGTGCATCGCGAAGGCCGCCCCCAGTCCGCACTGCTCGCCGTGGCTGGCCGCGCGCTTGGGGTAGAGGAGGTCGAAGGCGTGGTTGATCTCGTGGCAGGCGCCGGACGCCGGGCGGGAGTCGCCCGAGATGGACATGGCGATGCCCGTGAGGACCAGGCCTTCGGCGAGGACCTGGAGGAACCCGTCGTCGCCGACGCCGCCGGGGTGGCGCAGCACGGCCTCGCCGGCCTGGCGCGCCATGGCGGCCGCGAGGCCGTCGATGTCCTCGCCCCGCTCGCGGGCGGCCAGCTCCCAGTCCGCGATCGCGGAGATGTTGGAGAGGGCGTCGCCGATGCCGGAGCGGACGAAGCGCACCGGCGCCTCGCGGATCACATCGAGGTCGATGACGACCGCGATGGGGTTCGGGACGCCGTACGAGCCGCGGCCCGCGTCGTTGTCGAGGGTCGCGACCGGCGAGCAGAGCCCGTCGTGCGACAGGTTCGTCGCGACGGCGACCAGCGGCAGGCCGACGCGCGCCGCGGCGAACTTGGCGCAGTCGATGATCTTGCCGCCGCCGAGGCCCACGATCGCGTCGTAGCGGCCCGACTTCCTGATGGCCTCGCCGAGCTTGATGGCGTCGTCGAGCGTGCCGCCACCGACCTCGAACCACTCCGCGCCGCTCAGCGAGGGCGAGAGCCGCTCGCGGAGCACCGCACCGGAGCCACCGCTGATGGCGATGGCGAGCTTGCCGGTCGACGAGCAGATCCGCTGGTCGGCGAGGACACCGGCCAGGTCGTTGAGCGCCCCCGGCCGAATGTCGACGACGACCGGCGAGGGGATGAGCCTCGTCAGTACTGGCACGCGATCTCCCGGCCCTTGGCGAGGTCGTCGTGGTTGTCGATCTCGACCCACTTGACGTCGCCGATCGGCGCCACGTCGATCTTGAAGCCGCGGTTGACGAGCTCCTGGTAGCCGTCCTCGTAGTAGAGGTCGGGGTCGCGCTCGAAGGTGGTCTTCAGCGCGTCGGCGAGCTCGTCGGCCGCCTCGCCCTCGATGAGGGTGACACCGATGTACTCACCGGTGGCCGTGGCCGGGTCCATGAGCTTGGTGATCTTCTGGACGCCCTTCTCGGGGTCCACGATGACCTTCATCTCCTCGTCGGCGAGGTTCTTCACCGTGTCGAGGGCGAGGATGATCTTCTTGCCGTCGCCGCGGGCGGCGAGCAGCGTCTTCTCGACGGAGACCGGGTGCACGGTGTCGCCGTTGGCGAGGATCACCGAGTGCTTGATCGAGTCGCGGCCGCACCACAGGGAGTAGGCGTTGTTCCACTCCTCGGCCTTGTCGTTGTCGATCAGCGTGAGCTTGAGGCCGTACTTCTCCTCCAGCGCCGCCTTGCGGTCGTAGACCGCCTCCTTGCGGTACCCGACGATGATCGCGACCTCGGTCAGGCCGATCTCGGCGAAGTTCTTCAGGGTGAGGTCGAGGACAGCCAGCTCGTTCTCGGTTCCCTCGCCCACGACGGGCACCAGCGCCTTCGGCAGCGTTTCGGTGTAGGGGCGCAGACGCCGGCCGGCGCCGGCGGCCAGGACGAGGCCGATCATGCGGGTTCTCCTTCATCGTGTACGGCGGGTGCGCCGAGTTTGTGGGCGGTCACCCAGAAACGGATGCTCTCGACGAGCACCACGAGTGCCACGGCCACGGCGAGCGCCGTGAGCGCGACGGTGAAATCTGCGGTGGGCAACAGGGCCGCGGCCAGTGCGACCACGAGGGTCCTGCCCTCCTGGCCGCCGATCGCCCGCACCAGCCAGCGCGGGGGTGCGCCGGTGCCGCCCTTGATGCGGTACACCGTGTCGTAGTGATGGTAGGCGACCGCGGCCACGAGCCCGAAAGCCGCGGGAAGCGCTCCGTTCACATCGGCTTTGGCCGCCAGTACCAGGACCGTGCCGTACTCGGCGGCGCGGAAGAACGGCGGAACCAGCCAGTCCAGGGGGGCCTTCAGGGGGGTCCCCAGAGCGAGGCCCGACAGGATGACGTACCCCACCGCGGCCACCACGACCACGGGGCTGCCGTAGGAGTTGGCCAGTGCCGTGCCGACGACCGCGGCACCTCCGGCGAAGGCGATGACCGGCGCGGGGCGCAGCCAGGGCCGACGGCCGAGGGCGGCGAACGCGGAGGCCAGCGGGCCGTTGTCGGCGAGGTCACCGAGGGCCTGCGCGGCACGGTCGGTGCGGGTCGCCTTGCGGGTCAGCGAGCGCAGGACGCGTCCCGCCGTGGTGTAGCAGGCGGCGAGCGCGCAGCCGACGAGCAGGACGATCAGGGTGACGCGCGGGGTGGTGAGCGCGGTGAGCACGGCGATCATCGCCCAGCGCTCGCCGATCGGCAGCACTATCATCCGGCGCACCCAGACCGTCCACCCGACGCTGTCGAGCTTGTCCGAAAGGGCCGCGGTGGGGCTGGTGTTGGCGGTCGCGTCGTGGTTCGCCTCGTTGAAGGAGAAGTCCACGACGTGCCTGCAGGTCTGCAGGATCATCGCGCCGAGGGCCAGCGCCCATACGTCGTCGCCGCCTCGGGCGGCGCCGAGCGCGAGGCCCGCGTAGTAGGCGTACTCCTTGGCGCGGTCGAACGTCGCGTCCAGCCAGGCGCCGAGCGTCGAGTACTGCAGGGAGTAGCGGGCGAGCTGCCCGTCCGTGCAGTCCAGGACGAAGGAGAAGAGCAGAAGGAGGCCCGCCGCGACGAAGCCGCCGCGGGTGCCGGTCGCCGCGCAGCCCGCCGCGATCAGGGCGGTGAGCAGCGAGGCGGTGGTGACCTGGTTCGGGGTCAGCCCCCGCCGGGCGCACCAGCGGGCGATGTAGCGCGAGTACGGGGAGATGCAGTACGTCGTGAAGAAGCCGTCCCGCGACTTGACCGCCGTACGCAGACGCACGGCTTCGTCGTCGACGGCGGCGACGGCCTGCCGAGCCTCGTTCCGCGCCTGCGGATCGGTGGGCACGGTGGCGACGAGGGTGCCGAGCTCGGGACGGTGCACGTCCGTGGCCGTGGACTCCATGGCCGCGGAGATGTCGTCCGGCAGCGCGTCGAGCGTCACGACGCCGCCCGCTGTGCCGGCCGTCGCGCGCAGGGCGCGGGCCAGGTCCTTGCGAGCCTGGGGCTGTGCGGTGACGGCGCCGGTCACGGCGGACGCGGCGAAGCGGGGGTCGGTGAGACCGAGGCGCAGGGCGTGGACGTGACCGACGAAGCGCGCGTCGACGACCGCGACCCGTTGGTCACCCGGTACGGCGGCGAGCAGCGTCTCGACGTCCGCCGCGTCGGAGGCGACCCGCACGTCGAAGCCGAGGGACCGCAGATCGCCTTCGAGCGGCGACCCGGGGACCGGCTGACCGGTGAGGATGGCGGTCGACAGACGAACTCACTCCTTGAGTCCCGGCGCGGCTCGCGCCGGGCACATGCGTAAGGGGGGCGCCCCTGGCCCACAGCGGCCGGGCGGCACGTCGGCAGAGGCTATCGGATGATGGGAAGCGGGCGTTCATCACCCGTTCACGCCCCGATAAGGGCGGCCTGCGAGGGCCTGGGCCTTGGCGATCATCATGGTGGAAGAGGGGCCGCGCCCACAAACCGCGCCCGCACGGCGCCCGGCTTGCCCGCATAGCGCCCACCTGGTGCCCTGCGCCGATCGAAGACGTTCGGGGTACGCGAATGATCACCCTCATCGGTGAGGTGCGCGCGGACGACATCGGGAAACCGATCCCCGCAGCGCTCCCGGCACGCGCCGCCGCACCCCGGACCTGATCGTTCCGAGGCCCTGACCTGCACCCCTCCCCTTGCCGGTAATCATTGCCATTTTCGCAGGTCAGAGCATATGACAACGGTGTTCAGTGCCGCGTTGCCAGATACCCCCCACCCGTAGTTCACTGTGGTCGCGCGACCAGCGAACAGCAGACCGATGACCGACGCGGGAGGGCGGCTCCATGGGGGCTGGGCACGATCACGGACATACGCACGGGGCACCGACGACAGGGACGGCGGCCAACGCCTACAAGGGGCGGCTCCGGATAGCGCTCAGCATCACGATCACCGTCATGCTGGCGCAGATAGTGGGCGGCATCCTGGCCGACTCCCTCGCGCTCGTCGCGGACTCGGCGCACATGGCGACGGACGCGCTGGGCCTCGGCATGGCCCTGTTCGCGATCCACTTCGCCAACAGGCCCGCCACCGAGAACCGCACCTTCGGGTACGCACGTGCCGAGATCCTCGCCGCGCTCGCCAACTGTCTGCTGCTGCTCGGCGTGGGCGGCTATGTGCTGTACGAGGCGGTACAGCGGTTCATCACGCCCGCCGAGACGCACGGCGGCCTCGCCATCTACTTCGGTGCCTTCGGCCTCGTCGCGAACATGATCTCGCTCTCGCTCCTGATGCGCGGCCAGAAGGAGAGCCTCAATGTGCGAGGAGCCTTCCTGGAGGTCGTGGCGGACACCCTCGGCTCGGTCACGGTCATCGTCTCGGCGACCGTCATCATGCTCACCGGCTGGCAGGCGGCGGACCCGATCGCCTCGCTCGTGATCGGCTTCATGATCGTCCCGCGTACGGTGAAGCTTCTGAAGGAGACCCTGAACGTCCTCCTGGAGTCGGCGCCCAAGGGCGTCGACATGAGCGAGGTGCGGGCCCACATGCTGGAGCTTCCGGGCGTCGAGGAGGTCCACGACCTGCACGCCTGGACGATCACCTCGGGTCTGCCCGTGCTCTCCGCCCACGTGGTGGTCAGCTCCGACACCCTCGACGCGATCGGCCACGAGAAGATGCTGCACGAACTGCAGGGCTGCCTGGGCGACCACTTCGACCTGGAGCACTGCACCTTCCAGCTGGAGCCGAGCGGGCACGCGGAGCACGAAGCGAAGGTCTGCCACTGAGCGAGGCGAAGGTCTGCCTCCGGGCGACGGGACGGAAGCACGGCCGACACGTTGCGTGTTATCGTGGCCAGAGATTCTTGAGGACTGAGGAGGTGGGTTGATGACTGCCGTGACGAGCGCTGCTCTCGCACTGCGCAGCGACACGCGCATCCCCACTTCCCGGGCCCACGGCTGACGTCCCTCACCTTTCACAGGTCTCTTCTTCGTACGTCTTCACACGTACGTCGAGCGCGTCCACCGGGCCCTCTCATCTCAAGGGTTTCCTACGTTGAGCGACAACGCTTCTTCCCTCACCGACGCCTTCTTCGCCCTGCACCACGGGCTTCCCCGGCAGGGCCCCGGCTCCGACGACACCACCCGGCAGCTGCTCTCCCTCGTGGGTGCGCTGCCCGAGCGGCCGCGCGTGCTCGACCTCGGCTGCGGACCCGGCCGGGTCTCGCTCCTGCTCGCCGCCGAGGCCGGCGCCGAGGTGACCGCCGTCGATCTGCACGAGCCGTTCCTCGACGAGCTGCGCGCGTCCGCACGGGCGCGCGGGCTCGAAGGGTCGATCACCGCCGTCAACGCCGACATGTCCGAACTCCCCTATCGGGACGGTTCGTTCGATCTCGTCTGGGCCGAGAGCTCGGTCTACGGCATCGGCTTCGACACCGCTCTGGGCGCCTGGCGGCGCCTGCTCGCCCCCGGTGGGGCGCTCGTCCTCACCGAGTGCGAATGGACGGCCGCCGAGCCGTCCGCCGCGGCACGCTCCTTCTGGGAGCGGCACTACGCGCTGCGTACGGGCGGGGAGAACATCCGGGCCGCCACCGGCGCCGGGTACTCCGTGCTCGGCGTGCACGCGCAGCCCGAGTCCGACTGGGACGAGTACTACGTCCCGCTGGCCGCCCGCGCGGACGCCGCGGATCCGGGCGCTCCCGGCATGGCCGAGGCGCTCGCCGCCACCCGCGAGGAGATCGCGATGCGGCGCGAGCACGGGACGGAGTTCGGCTACACCGGCTACGTCCTGCGGCCCGAGGGCTCCTGGCCGACCCGGCCGGAGACCGCGGCCGACGCCGCGGCGGTGCACGCCGTGAACACCGCCGCCTTCGGGACCGAGGCGGAGGCCGACCTGGTCGACGCGCTGCGCGCGGACCCCGAGGCCTGGCTGCCCGGCCTGTCGTTCGTCGCCGAGGCGCCGGACGGCTCGGTCGCGGCGCACGCCCTGATCACCCGCTGCCGGGTGGACGGGGCTCCCGCGCTGGCGCTCGCGCCGTGCGCCGTGCTGCCGGAGCACCAGCGCACGGGGGCCGGCTCGGCCGTCGTGCGCGCCGTGCTCGATGCGGCACGCGCGCGTGGGGAGCGGCTCGTCCTCGTCCTCGGGCATCCCTCGTACTATCCGCGGTTTGGTTTCAAGCCCGCTTCCGGGTACGGAATCCGGCCAGGGTTCGAGGTGCCCGACGAGGCGATGATGGCTCTCGTCCTGAACGAGTCCGACGGTTCCGTTCCGCTGCCGCAGGGCACGATCAAGTATCCGGCCGCTTTCGGGGTCTGAGTCCCTGAGGGACGCTTCTCCCCAGAGGCGTCCCCGCATGTCCCGTCGCGCCCTCGCGCGGCGGGACATGCGGGTCCTCGGAGTGCCGGGAGTGTCCGGAAAGTACGGCAGACTTGAGGTTCGAAGACCGAAGCGAAGGATGGGTATGCCGATCACACCTGCCACCGCGGCGAACAGCTCGTCGAACGGCACCGGAGAAGCGATCTTGCTGGAACTCGTGGACGAGGACGGCAGGACGATCGGCACAGCGGAGAAACTCTCCGCGCATCAGGCGCCCGGACAGTTGCATCGGGCGTTCTCCGTCTTCCTCTTCGACGAGCAGGGACGGCTGTTGCTCCAGCAGCGGGCCCTCGACAAGTACCACTCCCCCGGCGTCTGGTCGAACACCTGCTGCGGTCACCCCTACCCGGGCGAGGCGCCGTTCGCCGCCGCGGCCCGGCGCACGTACGAGGAGTTGGGGGTCTCGCCGTCGCTGCTCGCCGAGGCGGGCACGGTGCGCTACAACCACCCGGACCCCGACTCGGGTCTTGTCGAGCAGGAGTTCAACCACCTGTTCGTGGGCATGGTGCAGGCGCCGCTGCGGCCCGACCCCTCCGAGGTCGGCGCGACCGCCTTCGTGACGGCGCAGGAGCTGGCCGTGCGCCACGAGGAGGGGCCGTTCTCCGCGTGGTTCATGACCGTGCTCGACGCGGCACGGCCCGCGATCAAGGAGCTGACCGGTCCCTCCGCGGGCTGGTAACCGCTAGACGCCGTCGGGCTTCAGGGGCAGGGCGGCCCAGATGACCTTGCCCCCGCTCGCGGTGTGCTCGACATCGCAGGCACCGCCCGCCTCCTGGGTGATCTCGCGTACGAGAAGGAGTCCCCGGCCGCCCGTCTGCCCGTGGTCCGCCACCAGGGCCGTCGGTCGGTAGGGGTGGTTGTCCTCGACGGACACCCGCACCCATTCGGCGCCGACCGCGACCTCCACCGCGAGCATCGGCGAGAGCAGGGCCGCATGGCGCACCGCGTTGGTCACCAGCTCCGAGACGATGAGCAGCAGGCCCTGGATCAGGTCGTCGGGTGCGGGGACGCCCTGCCGGGCCAGCAGGTCCCGCACCGCGTGCCGCGCCTGGGGCACGGAGGCGTCGACGGCGGGGGCGGTGAAACGCCATACGCCCTCGTACGGCACCGGTCCGTCGCACCTGGGGAGCGGGCCGGAGCCCCTCCCGTCGTTCTCCATCGTTCGGTCGCCGCCCTTGCGCTCGATTGTCACCACACATCGAGTGTTGGTAATGCTCTGGTCCGGACCGCGCTACTGACCAGAAGTCAGCGACTATCGACGGGATTTGATCGGTGGCGTATGACAGGGTCAGTTGTGTGACTGGTCCTGCTCTCCTTGTTCTGCCTTCGCGCGTTCTTCAGGTTGTACGAGGCTGACGATGCGGCGCCCGCCGACGCCGGTGGCGATCAGGCCGAGGCCGTCGACGAGCAGTTCCAGGGAGAAGAAGAACCCGATGACGTACTGACTGCTGCTGGGCCAGTCGGCGAGGACCAGGATGCCGATCAGCAGGCCGAAGGCGCCCTGCAGCAGGGTCATGGCGAACTGCGGACCCCGCACCACCAGGCTGCCGACCAGGCGGAACACGCCGCCCGTGAGGAAGAGCAGGGCGGCGAACATGGTCAGCGCCTCCGCCGCCACGTCGGGCCTGCGGATGATCACGACACCCGCCGCGAGGTTCAGCGCGGCCACCACGACACCCAGCCAGAAGAAGCTGGTGCCCCGCGACTGGACGGCGTGCAGCAGGCCGACGATGCCGCCGACCAGCAGGAGCCAGCCGAAGAGCAGCATCGAGGTCAGCGTGGCGACGCCGGTGTAGACGAGGCCGACGAGACCGGCCACCGCCAGGATCACGCCGAGCAGCGCGAGCCAGCCGAAGCTGCGGCTGAGGCGTGCGCCCTGGGCCCGTGCGTTCTCGCTCCCGGGGTCGGTGGGCTTGGCGTCCTTGAGTCTGGCCATGAGCGTCTCCGTATCGCTCGGCGGAGCGTTATATGCCCTATCTTCCTTGTACGCCTTTCGTTCCACCCCTTCTTGATCGTACGTTCGAGGGGTGCGGATAGCATCCGGCGCATGGAGCCGCAGCTGAGGCACACCGTCACGGACGGCGTCGCCACCGTCGTCATCGACCATCCGGCCAAGCGCAACGCCATGACGGCGGACATGTGGCGCCAGGTGCCGCCGCTGTTCGCGGGGCTCGCCGCCGACCCTGCCGTGCGCGCCGTGGTGCTCACCGGCGAGGGCGACACCTTCTGCGCGGGCGCCGACATCTCCTCGCTGCGCGAGTCGGGGAGCGCGGCGCAGGAGCTCGCGGTGCTCGCCGAGGAGGCCGTCGCGGCCTTCCCCAAGCCGACGCTCGCCGCCGTGCGGGGCTACTGCGTGGGCGGCGGCTGTCAGCTCGCGGGGGCGTGCGATCTGCGGTTCGCGGACGAGGGGGCCTCCTTCGGGATCACCCCGGCGAAGCTCGGCATCGTCTACTCCGCGTCGTCCACCCGGCGCCTCGTCTCCCTCGTGGGGCCCGCCACCGCCAAGTACCTGCTCTTCTCCGGGGAGTTGATCGACACCGAGCGGGCGCTGCGCACCGGCCTGGTGGACGAGGTGCTGCCCGCGGGCGAACTGGACAAGCGGGTCGCGGAGTTCACCCGTGTCCTCGCGGCGCGCTCGCGGCTGACGCAGGCCGCCGCCAAGGAGTTCGCCGCGGGGCGTACGGATCGTGACGCGTACTGGGCGCGGCAGGCGCGCGACAGCGGCGACACCGCCGAGGGTGTCGCCGCCTTCCTGGAGCGCAGGCAGCCGCGCTTCACATGGACTGTCCAGGGCGACTGAGCCGCCGCGGGACCGTCACCGGGCCGTCACTGGTCGAAGCGGCTCCCGTCGCGGAACTTCGCGACGATGTGCGCGGGGGCCTTCTCCGGGGATCCGGCGTCGTACGGCGGCTGGGGGTCGTACTCGGTCAGGAGCTGGACGGTCTGCGCGTGCTCGTCACCGGCGATCCTGCCCGCCAGGGCGAGCCCCATGTCGATACCCGCGGAGACGCCGGCGCCCGTCACGTACTTGCCGTCGAAGACGACCCGCTCGCCCGTGGAGTGGACGCCGAGCCGGTCGAGCTCGGCCAGGGCGAGCCAGTGCGAGGTGGCGCGGCGGCCCTTGAGGAGCCCTGCCGCGGCGAGGGCCAGGGAGCCGGTGCACACCGAGGTCGTCCAGGTCGTCGTGGCGTCGACGGCGCGGAGCCAGTCGAGGAGCGGGCCGTTCTCCATCTGGTCGCTCTGTCCGGGGCCGCCGGGGACGACCACGATGTCGGGGCGCCGCACGTCGGCGAAGGTCTTGCCCGCGACGAGCGAGAGGTTGCCGCTGTCGTCGCCCACCGGGCCCGTCCGCTCGGCCACGAAGACCGTCTCGGCGCCGGGGAGGCCGCTGAGCATCTGGTACGGGCCGATGGCGTCCAGGGCGGTGAAGCGCTCGTACAGGGCGATGGCGATCTGCATGGTGTCCCTATCGGTGAGTGGCGGATGTGGCGGTCTGTGTCCGTGCGGGGTGGAAGCGGCGGCGGTACTCGGCCGGTGCCGTGCCGAGCGCCTTGACGAAGGCGCGGCGCATGGCCTCGGGCGTGCCGTAGCCGCAGGCGCGCGACACCTCCTCCACGCCGTCGGAGGTGTCCTCCAGAAGCCTGCGCGCGTGTTCGACGCGGACGCGCTCGACGTACTTGCCCGGTGTCAGGCCGGTCTCCGACTGGAAGGCGCGGGCGAAGTGGCGGGGCGAGAGGCGGGCGCGCGCGGCGAGTGCTTCGACCGAGAGGTCGTCGTCCGGGTGCTCGGTGATCCACTGCTGGACCTCGCGCAGCGGCTCGCGCCGCGCGGTCTGCGTGGCGAGCTGGACGCTGAACTGCGCCTGGTTCCCCGGGCGTCGCAGGAAGACCACGAGGTACCTGGCGACGGTGAGCGCCACCTCGCGGCCCAGGTCCTCCTCCACGAGCGCCAGGGCGAGGTCGATGCCGGCGGTGACCCCGGCGGACGTGGCGACATGGCCGTCGCGCACGTAGATGGGGTCGGGGTCGACCTCGATGCCCGGGTGGTCCTTGGCGAGCTGCTCGCAGGACGCCCAGTGCGTCGTCACCCGGCGGCCCTCGAGGAGGCCCGCCTCGGCGAGCGGAATGGCGCCGGTGCAGACCGACACCAGGCGCTCGGCGCGCGGGCCGTTCGCACGCAGCCAGTCGATGAGCCCCAGGTCCGCGCCGCGGGTGCCGCTGCCGCCCGGGACGAGCAGTGTGTGCGGCACGGGGGCGTCGGGCAGCGCGAAGTCCGGGACCAGCGTGAGACCGCTGGACGTGCGCACCGGGCCGCCGTCCAGGGAGGCGGTGCGGACGAGGTAGCCGCCCTCGGGGTCACCGAGGCAGGTTCCCGCGCCCGTGAACACCTCCACGGGGCCTGTGACATCGAGGCTCTGGACGTCGTCGAAGAGGACGACCAGGACGGTGCGCTGCTCCATGTCCTCGATTCTTGGCCCGTCGCGCGATGGCTGCAATGACGAGTACCCCACCTTTCCTGCCATGGCCGACCTTCAGTGACGCAGGCCTCGCGCCCCGCATACCAACCAGTAGGTACCGTGCCCCCATGACCTCTTCGACGACCTCGTCATCGGCCGCCGCGCTCCACCCGCGCGCCGGACGCCGCTGTCACAACGTGCTCAACTCGCTGCACTCGACGCACTACTTCTCGTCCGACGTGACGCGGGAGCTGGGCGAGCTCGGGATAACCCACCCCAGTGCGGTCAACTTCGCCGTCCGCTCCGCGGCGCTCGGCGCCGTCGGCCCCGGCACCGTGGCCGCCGCGTTCTACAACTACAAGTACGAGCTCATCGCGGCGCACGTCCCCGAGGTGTGGCGCAAGGCCTCCCCCGCCGACGTGCTCGCGGCCCGCCTGCGGGGCGTCGACACGACGCTGCGGCGCCTGCTCGGCGAGGAGCTCGTCGCCTCGCCGGAGATGGCCGAGGCCGCCGCTCTCGCGCTGCGCGCCGCCGAGGCCTGCACCCGCGGCGCTCGTCCGCTGTACGCCGCGCACGCCGACCTGCCCGTCCCCGATGAGCCGCACCTCGCCTACTGGCACGCCGCGACGCTGCTGCGCGAGCACCGCGGCGACGGGCACCTGACCGTCCTGCTCGGCGCCGAACTCGACGGCGTCGAGGCCCTGGTGAGCCACACCGCCACGGGCAAGGGCATGACCCCGAAGTGGGTCTTCACGACGCGGGGCTGGAACCAGGAGGAGTGGGACGCCGCCGTGGAGCGGCTGCGCGGCCGCGGACTCCTGGACGGCGAGGGCGAGTTGACGGAGGACGGCGAGGCGCTGCGCCGGGACATCGAGGCGGAGACAGACCGTCTGGACCGGGCGCCCTACGAGCACTTGGGAGCGGCGGGCGTCGAGCGCCTCACCGAACTCGGCACCACGATCATCGGCACCGCGCTGCGGGCCGGCGCGTTCCCCGCGGATCTGCTCGGCAAGCGCTGAGCCCCGCGGCAGGCATGGCGGCGGGCGTGCGCGGTACCCGTTCGTCTCCCGGAGCCGCCGACCCGGCGGCTCCGGGGCGACGAAAGGGGAAACTTCATGTTCCGTGCCATCGCGGACGTCCTGCGACAGATCGGCGCCGCCATCGCCACCGTCGTCACGCTGCCGTTCAGGGCGCTGGCCCGGCTGTTCGGCGGAGCCTCCCGTTCCGCGGGGCGGGGCGGCAGGGGCGCCGGTCGTCGGTCGGGGCGTACGGGCCGGGCCCGCCGGGTCTGATCACCCGTTGTCGGCGCCACCTGCCACAATTGCCCGGCAACCTCAGTGAGAAGGCGGTACCGGAACGTGGCAGCTTTGACGACGTCCACTCCAGCGTCCATCGAAGGCAGGATCGCCGAAGAACTCGGCGTGCGGGAGCGGCAGGTGAAGGCCGCCGTCGACCTGCTCGACGGCGGCTCCACGGTGCCCTTCATCGCGCGCTACCGCAAGGAAGCGACCGAGATGCTCGATGACGCGCAGCTGCGCACGCTCGAGGAGCGGCTGCGCTATCTGCGCGAGCTGGAGGACCGGCGCGCCGCGATCCTCGACTCGGTCCGTGAGCAGGGCAAGCTCACCGACGAACTGGAGGCGCGGATCCGCGAGGCGGACACCAAGGCGCGCCTGGAGGACATTTACCTGCCCTTCAAGCCGAAGCGGCGTACGAAGGCACAGATCGCCCGCGAGGCCGGCCTCGAACCGCTGGCGGACGGACTGCTCTCCGACCCGACCGTGGAGCCGCAGGCCGCCGCTGCCGCGTTCGTGGACGCCGACAAGGGCGTCGCGGACCCGCAGGCCGCCCTGGACGGCGCCCGCGCGATCCTCGCCGAGCGGTTCTCGGAGGACGCCGACCTGATCGGCGAGCTGCGCGAGCGCATGTGGGTGCGCGGCCGCCTCGCCGCGAAGGTCCGTGACGGCAAGGAGGAGGCCGGCGCCAAGTTCGCCGATTACTTCGACTTCGCCGAGCCCTTCAAGGAGCTGCCCTCGCACCGCGTCCTCGCCATGCTGCGCGGCGAGAAGGAGGAGGTCCTCGACCTCGTCCTGGAGCCCGAGGAGGCCGACGCCTCGCCGGGGGTTCCGTCTTCGTACGAAGGCATCGTCGCCCACCGCTTCGGCATCGCCGACCGCGGCCGCCCCGCCGACAAGTGGCTCCAGGACACGGTGCGCTGGTCCTGGCGCACCCGGATCCTCGTGCACCTCGGCATCGACCTGCGGCTGCGGCTGCGGACCGCCGCCGAGGACGAGGCGGTGCGGGTCTTCGCGTCCAACCTGCGCGACCTGCTGCTCGCGGCCCCCGCGGGCACGCGCGCGACGCTGGGCCTCGACCCCGGTTTCCGTACGGGTGTGAAGGTCGCCGTGGTCGACGCCACCGGCAAGGTCGTCGCGACCGACACGATCCACCCGCACGTCCCCGCCAACAAGTGGGACCAGTCCCTGGCCACGCTCGCGAAGCTCGCCAAGGAGCACGCGGTCGACCTGATCGCCATCGGGAACGGCACGGCGTCGCGCGAGACGGACAAGCTCGCCGCCGAACTCATCGCCAAGCACCCCGAGTTGAAGCTCACCAAGGTGATGGTCTCCGAGGCGGGCGCCTCCGTGTACTCGGCGTCGGCATTCGCCTCCCAGGAGCTCCCTGACCTCGACGTGTCCATCCGCGGCGCCGTCTCCATCGCGCGGCGCCTTCAGGACCCGCTCGCCGAGCTCGTGAAGATCGACCCGAAGTCGATCGGCGTCGGCCAGTACCAGCACGACCTGTCGGAAGTGAAGCTGTCCCGCTCGCTCGACGCGGTCGTCGAGGACTGTGTGAACGGCGTCGGCGTGGACGTGAACACCGCGTCCGCCCCGCTGCTCGCCCGGGTCTCCGGCATCGGCGCGGGCCTGGCGGAGAACATCGTGGCGCACCGCGACGCGAACGGCCCGTTCAAGAACCGCAAGGGCCTCAAGGACGTCGCCCGGCTCGGCCCGAAGGCGTACGAGCAGTGCGCGGGCTTCCTCCGCATCCGCGGCGGCGACGACCCGCTGGACTCCTCCAGCGTGCACCCCGAGGCGTACCCCGTGGTGCGCAGGATGGTGAAGTCGGCGGGCGGCGAGGTCGCCTCGCTGATCGGCAACACGGCGACGCTGCGCTCTCTGCGGCCCGATGAGTTCGTGGACGAGGTCTTCGGGCTGCCGACGGTCACGGACATCCTGAAGGAGCTGGAGAAGCCCGGACGCGACCCGCGGCCCGCCTTCAAGACGGCGACCTTCAAGGACGGCGTCGAGAAGATCTCCGACCTCGCCTCCGGCATGGTGCTCGAAGGCGTCGTCACCAATGTGGCCGCGTTCGGCGCCTTCGTGGACGTGGGCGTCCACCAGGACGGTCTGGTGCACGTCTCCGCCATGTCGAAGACGTTCGTCAAGGACCCGCGGGATGTCGTGAAGCCCGGCGACATCGTCAAGGTGAAGGTCATGGACGTCGACATCCCGCGCAAGCGGATCTCCCTGACGCTGCGCCTCGACGACGAGGCGGCCGCCTCCGGTGAGGACCGGCCGAAGCGGGGCGGGCGTCCGCCGCAGCAGCGGCAGCAGGGGCAGCGGCAGGGCCAGGGCCAGCGCGGTGGCGGACGGGGCGGCAAGGGCGGGCAGAAGCCGCAGCGCCAGGCGCCGCCGCCCGCCAACGACGCGATGGCCGAGGCGCTGCGGCGGGCCGGGCTGGTCGACCCGAAGCGGCGCTGACGAGGCGGAGGTCAGAGGGGCCGTGTGGTCCCTCGGGCGGAGGTCAGAGGGACAGTTCGGTCACTTTGCCCTCCGCCACCTCCAGGCGGCGCGTCACGTGGACGGCGTCGAGCATCCTGCGGTCGTGCGTGACCAGGAGCAGCGTGCCCTCGTAGGACTCAAGGGCCGATTCCAGCTGCTCGATCGCCGGCAGGTCGAGGTGGTTCGTCGGCTCGTCCAGGACGAGGAGGTTGACGCCGCGGCCCTGGAGCAGGGCCAGGGCCGCGCGGGTGCGCTCGCCCGGTGAGAGCGTCGCCGCCGAGCGCAGTACGTGGTCGGCCTTCAGACCGAACTTCGCGAGCAGCGTGCGGACTTCGGCCGGTTCGGTGTCGGGCACGGCCGCGCAGAACGCGTCGAGCAGGGACTCCTCGCCGTGGAACAGGGCGCGGGCCTGGTCGACCTCGCCGACCAGGACGCCCGAGCCGAGGGCGGCGTGGCCCGCGTCCGGCGTGACGCGTCCCAGGAGGGCGCCGAGCAGCGTCGACTTCCCGGCGCCGTTCGCGCCGGTGATCGCCACGCGGTCCGCCCAGTCGATCTGCAGGGTGACCGGGCCGAGCGTGAACGCGCCGCGGCGCACCTCCGCGTCGCGCAGGCTCGCGACGACCGCGCCCGAGCGCGGGGCCGATGCGATCTCCATACGGAGCTCCCACTCCTTGCGGGGCTCCTCGACGACCTCCAGGCGCTCGATCATGCGCTGCGTCTGGCGGGCCTTCGCCGCCTGCTTCTCGCTGGCGTCGCTGCGGAAGTTCCGGCCGAGCTTGTCGTTGTCGCCGCCGGCCTTGACGGCCTTGCGGCGGGCGTTCTTGACGCCCTTGTCCGCCCAGGAGCGCTGCATCTGGGCGCGGCTCTGGAGCGCGGCCTTCTTGTCCGCGTACTCCTCGTAGTCGTCGCGGGCGTGGCGGCGCGCCGTCTCCCGCTCCTCCAGGTAGGCGTCGTAGCCGCCGCCGTAGAGGTTGATCTGCTGCTGGGCCAGGTCGAGTTCGAGGACCTTGGTGACGGTGCGGGTGAGGAACTCGCGGTCGTGGCTGACGACGACCGTGCCGGCGCGCAGGCCGCGCACGAAGCTCTCCAGGCGCTCCAGGCCCGCCAGGTCGAGGTCGTTGGTCGGCTCGTCCAGGAGGAACACGTCGTACCGGGACAGGAGGAGGGAGGCTAGGCCCGCGCGGGCCGCCTGGCCTCCGGAGAGCGACGTCATCGGCTGGTCGAGGCCGACGGCGAGGCCGAGGGAGTCGGTGACCTCCTCGGCGCGCTCGTCGAGGTCCGCGCCGCCGAGCGCCAGCCAGCGCTCCAGGGCGTCGGCGTAGGCGTCGTCGGCGCCGGGGGCTCCGTCGACCAGGGCCTGCGTGGCCTCGTCCATGACCCGCTGGGCCTCGGCCACGCCGGTGCGGCGGGCCAGGAAGGCGCGGATCGTCTCGCCGGGGCGGCGGTCCGGTTCCTGGGGGAGGTGGCCGACGGACGCGGTGGGCGGCGAGAGCCTCAGCTCGCCGCCCTCCGGGGTGTTCAGGCCCGCGAGCAGCTTCAGGAGGGTGGACTTTCCCGCTCCGTTGGCGCCGACCAGGCCGATGACGTCGCCGGGGGCGACGACCAGGTCAAGGCCGGAGAACAGGGTGCGGTCGCCGTGGCCGGCGGCGAGATCTTTGGCGACGAGGGTTGCGGTCATCAGGGGGTGATTGTAAGGCGCCGGTGGTTGGCGGCGGGCGTCGCGTCGGCTCGGCGTCGGGTTCGCAGCGGCTCGCGTCCGGGTCGTCGGGGGGTTCGCAGCGGCTCGCGTCCGGGTCGTCGGGGGGTTCGCAGCGGCTCGCGTCCGGATCGTCGGGGGGTTCGCAGCGGCTCGCGTCCGGATCGTCGGGGGGTTCGCAGCGGCTCGCGTCCGGATCGTCGGGGGGTTCGCAGCGGCTCGCGTCCGGATCGTCGTGGGGCGGGGCCGCGGGGGTATGTACGTCCTCGCCATCCGCAGCGTCGGCCCTTTGTTCCTTCGGCTCTCCGCGCTGCAGCCCTGTGCTCCGGGCGCACATACCCCCACGTCCCCTCGCGTCGGCTCAGCGACTGCGGGTTGTCGGGTCTTTCGGCCCCCGTGGCTCCCCTACGCCGACGTCGGCGTGACCAGGACGCTCGTGGAGGTGCGGGCCACCACGTAGGAGTCGCCCTTGGTGGCCTTGTGCTCCAAAGGGACCTGGTGTTCGCCCGGTTCCAGGACCGCGTCGAAGACCTCGTGGACGTGGGTGCGCGACAGGCGGTCCATGCGGTACGCGGTCAGCTGGACCCGGCAGGTCGACGTGACCTCCAGCTCCGCCGAGCGGGGGCCCGCGGCGAGGCGGGTGAGGCGGCGTTGTTCCTGGGGGCTGCGGTCCAGGGCGTACTCGATCTGGGCCACCAGGAGCGGGATGATCGGGGCGAGGCCGTCGACGTAGGCGACCTGGACACCGGCCCGGTCGAACGCCTCGCGCACGGAAGTCCGGGTCTCGTCGGGGACCGCGCGGCCGAAGGCGACCGCGCCGTACGTGCGCAGTTCGTCCGGTGGGACGCCCGCCGCGTCCGCCGCGATCTCCGCGCCGATGCCGATCGTGCGGAGCGCCGCGGCCAGCTTGGCGAGGACCGCGACACGGGCGCCGATCAGCAGGACGCGGCGGCGGGCCTGCGGTTCGCCCTCCGCGAGCAACTGGCCGAGCGCGTCGCGGTATTCGGTGCCCCTGAAGCGAAAGGGCCCTATGCCGTGGTAGCCGTTGAGGGTCAGGTCCGCGGGTTCGGCGGTCTGCCAGGCGAAGTCCCGCCAGACGAAGTCGTCGGTGCCGTCGGCGGCCTTCTCGATCACCGCGGTGACCGCGCCGCAGTCCAGGCCCTCGCATTCGGGGCAGCCGTATATGACGTACCGGCCGTCGCGCAGGGGGGCATCCGCCTCCAGGAGCAGTCTGCGGACATGGGCCGTGAAGATCGCCGGCGGGATGTCGGCGGCGAGGGGGGAGACGGCGTCGAGGTCGGACAGTTGGAACAGCAGGGGGCGCCCGTTCACGATGAAGTCGACGAAATCACGGTGCACTTGATAACCACCGTCGGCGAGGACCCCACCGGCGCGCATGGCCGGTGCCAGACCGAAGGTCGCGTACTCGGCAGACATGCTGTGAGTATCCCCACCAGATGTGTGATGTGAGCACGGCATCGCACATTCCGCTGCGCGCGCGGAGCCTTCACCGTCTGTGGGCGAGGAGTCGGCGGCTCGGCGGCGCACGGATGGTCGAGGGCGTACCTGCCGGGACACGGCTGGACACGCCGATGGCCAGGAGGCGGCGCGGATGGTGGGCGCCGCCTCCTGGGCTGCCGGTCAGCGGGTCTCGACCGGGTCGTTGTCCCTCTCGGGGCCGTCGCCGTTGTCGTCCTGGGCGGGGCCGATCTGGAGCTCGAACTCGCCGTCGTACTGCTCGTGACCGGCGATCACGGCCTTCTCGACGGCTTCGGTGCCGTGCTCGCCGCGCACGATCAGCGGGTCGTGGCGCAGGTCCCGCATCAGGGCCACGCACATGCCGATCATCACGAGAGTGAAGGGCGCCGCGACGAGGATCGTGAGGTTGCGCAGGCCCGTGAGCGCGTCGTCCTTTCCGTCGCCGATCAGGAGCATGATCGCGCCCACGGCGCCGGTCACCATGCCCCAGAAGATCACGACAAGGCGGCCGGGTTCCAGGGCGCCCTTCTGCGAGAGCGTGCCCATCACGATGGACGCCGCGTCCGCGCCGGACACGAAGAAGATGCCGACGAGGATCATGACGAGCAGGCTGGTGACCGTGGCGATCGGGTACTCGTGCAGGAGGCCGAAGAGCTGTGCCTCAGGCGTCGTCTCGTCCTTGAGGCCGCCCCGGCTCGCGACCGTCATGGCGGTGCCGCCGAAGACGGCGAACCAGATGAGGCTGACGGTGCTGGGCACCAGGATGACGCCGCCGACGAACTGACGGATCGTACGGCCGCGGCTGATGCGCGCGATGAACATGCCGACGAAGGGCGTCCAGGAGATCCACCAGGCCCAGTAGAAGACCGTCCAGCCGCTCAGCCAGTCCGCGACGCCCTTGCCGCTGGACGCCTCGGTGCGGCCGATCAGCTGGGGCAGGTCGTCGAGGTAGGCGCCGATCGACGTCGGCAGCATGTCGAGGATGATGACGGTGGGGCCCGCGATGAAGACGAACACCACGAGCAGCAGCGCGAGCACCATGTTGATGTTGGAGAGCCACTGGACGCCCTTCTCCACACCGGAGACGGCGGACGCCACGAAGGCCAGGGTCAGCACGGCGATGATCACGACGAGCAGCCCCGTGCCCGCGTTCTCCATCCAGTCGAGCACCTCGATGCCGCTGCCGATCTGCAGGGCGCCGAGGCCCAGCGAGGCGGCCGAGCCGAAGAGCGTGGCGAAGATGGCCAGGATGTCGATGACCCTGCCCCAGGCGCCGCTCGCGTGCTTCTTGCCGATGAGGGGCTCGAAGACGGCGCTGATGGTCTGCCTGCGGCGGCGCCGGAAGGTGCTGTACGCGATGGCGAGGCCCACGACCGCGTAGATCGCCCAGGGGTGGAGCGTCCAGTGGAAGAGCGTGGTGGCCAGCGACGTCTCCATCGCCGCGGCCTTGTCCGCCGGGTCGGTGCCCGGCGGTGGCGTCATGAAGTGGGCGAGCGGTTCGCTCACGCCGTAGAACATCAGGCCGATGCCCATACCGGCGCTGAACATCATGGCGACCCACGAGACGGTGCGGAACTCCGGCTCCTCGCCCTCCTTGCCGAGGGTGATCTTTCCGTACCGGCTGATGGCCAGCCAGAGCGCGAAGACGACGAAGCCGGTGGCGGTCAGCATGAAGAACCAACCGCCGTTGTGCATCAGACCGTTGAGCATGTCCGTGGAGACGTCCTCGAGCGAGTCCGTCGCCACCGCGCCCCAGACCACGAACGCCAGGGTGAGTACGGCGGTCACGCCGAACACCACCCGGTCCGTCTGCGGGGACCGGCCGGCGGGGGCGGGCGCCGCGATGTCGTGCGCCCCTCCCCCGTCGTCCGCCTTTTGCTGATCCTGCGTCACAGGTGACACCTTTCAAGGGGTCGATTACGTCGAGACTTTGTTCTCCGTTACCCCCTACCACATGTGACGCACATCTCACCCGCTCAACAGCTCATGTCGGGCCGACCTGTGACGATGTGATAGGTGGCACGCTCATCCAGGAGCAGCGGCACGAGGGCCCGTGCGGACTGCCGCAGCGGGACGTACGCGCCGTTCTTCTGGCGCTTCACCGTGACACCGTGCAGGGCCAGTTCGTCCTTGACGTCGCGGTACTGGGCGGCGTCGAGCCGGTAGCCGCAGGGCGGGTCCTGGATGATCTCGGACGGCTCGGCGGGGTCGTTGTCGGCGCCGCCGACGTAGACCGGGCCGCGGTCGCGGAAGCCCTCGACGCGGGCCGCGTCGGTGGCCCTCTCCAGCTGCCTGCGGCGCTCGTCGGTGAAGTCGAACAGACCGCCGAGTGCCGAGCGTTGGGAGGCGACGCGGCGCCGGTTGTTCAGCGCCTCGTCCTTCTTCTCGGCATCGGTGAGGGGATCGACCCGGCTCTCGATGAGCAGTCCCGCGGCGTGCTTGATGCCGGAGACGTTGCGGAGGATGCGCTCCTGGCCGTCGCCCGCCACCTGTTTGATCGGCTCGCCGGTGACGGGGTCGGTCCAGATGCCGTAGGTGCCCGTCGTGTAGCCGTCGGCCTCGGCGGCCGGGCGCACGTACGCCTTCGAGAGGGTCTGCGCCTCCTCGTGCACGGCCTCGTCGGTGTTGAGGTTGCGCGGCCAGAGGTCGAAGAGGTCCTTGTCGTAGTACTTGGGGGTCGCGCCGTACTCGTGCAGGTCGTAGATGACGTCGGGCCTGCGGTCGCGGATCACGGCGGCCATGGCGCGGCCCTCCGCGGTCTGCAGGGCGATGTGGTCGCGGTTGATGTCGACGCCGTCGGAGTTGCCGCGGGTGTCGGCGGCGCGGCCGTCCGGGTTGGCGGTGGGGACGACGAGGAGTGTGGTGCGCGAGAGGAAGCGCTTGGTCTTCTTGTCCTTCGCGTACGCCAGGTCGCGGATCGTCGACAGGCAGGCCTCGCGGCCCGAGGGCTCGTCGCCGTGCTGGCTGCAGATCAGCAACACCGTGTTCTTCGTGCGGTGTTGCCCGATGCGGACCAGTTGGAGCGGCCGGTCCTGCTTGGTCGCGCCGATGCGGGACACGGAGACCCTGTCGCTCGCCTTGTCGACGGCGGCCAGGAGGTCCTGCTCCTCGGGCTGCGAGGTCCAGCGGGCGCCGTTGGTCTCCTCGAAGCCGGTGCGGGGCGGTGTCGACGTCGCCTGCGCGGGCGCCGTCAGGAGGGGCGCGGTGAGCGCGACGGCGGCGCAGGAAAGCGCCAGGGTGCGGATGCGCGGTGTCATGAAGTGCTGCCTCCCGGGCGGGGGTTGAGCGGACGCGGAGGGGCCACGCCGTCGAGACGGGGTTCGCGGGGGGTGACGGCCTTGGAGGTGGTGAACGCGCCCTTGCCGCCGACCAGCGGCAGCTTCGCGAAGGTGCGGGCCAGGTCGATGGCGAGCGTCGGAGTGTCGGCGGGCGGCACGATGAGGTTCTTGTCGGTGCCCGCGATGATCAGCGCGAGGCGGTGGCCCTTGGGCACGACGTGGTCGCTCGCGGCGAGGTCGAGCGTGATGGTGTGGGCCTTGCCCGGGGTGAGCGGGCGGCCCTTGTGCGGGTCGGCCCAGTTGCCGAGGTCGGCCCAGCCGCGGCTGAAGATCGTGTACTCCACGTCCGCGGTCTTCGCGCGCGTCTCCTTGAAGCAGGAGCTGTCACCCTTCGTGCTCGCGCCCCAGCAGGTGCGTTCGGGAAGGGTGACGATGCCCTCGTCGTCGTCCGCGTAGTCCCGGATGGTGGCGGGGCCGAGGTCGACGAGGACCGCGGAGAGGTGGGCGGTGCGCGTCGTCGGGGTCGCGGTGACCGTCACGGTCGAGGAGCCCGACAGGCGCAGGTCACGGGCGAGGGGCTTGCTGATGAAGCCGGCCTTGTCGGGCGTCGGGGTGTCGATGCGCTCGGCCCAGTCCGTCTCGCTCAGCCGCCGGTCGTCGGTGAAGGTCTCGCTGCCCTTGCCGCGGCGCGGGCCGAGGGTGCCGACGCCGGGTGAACTGCCCTTGGACGGGCGCAGCGTGACGGTGTCCGTGCCGCGCGGCGGCCAGACGCGGTCGGTGGTCCAGCGGTCGGGGGCGCGCTCGATGTCGGCCATCGGCTCGCGGTCGATGCCGTTGTCGTAGCCGAGGAGTTCGTGGTCGAACCAGCGGTGCAGGGTGCGCACCCATGCCTCGCGGCGGAAGTCGAAGGGGTCGACGTGGCCCGCCTGGCTGAGCCAGAGCTTGCGCTCGACGCCGTTCTCGGCGAGGGCGTCCCACCACTGACCGAAGTGCTTGGTACGGACGTTGAGGTCCTGCATGCCGTGTACGGCGAAGACGCTGGCCCGCACCTTGTCGGCGTCCGGCACGTGGTCGCGCTCGCTCCACAGGGGGGTCCAGTCGCCGGTGCGGGGCGCCCCGTCGATCAGGCGCTGCTGGACGGCGCCGCAGCGGTCGCGGGCCTCGGGGCTCTGCACGCCGCGGGCCAGGCCGTCGGGTCCGCTGTTGAAGAGCGGGGCGCCCTTGGCGAAGTAGTAGTCGTACCAGGAGGAGATGGCGCCGATCGGCACGATGGTCTTGAGACCCGGTGCTCCAGTGGCGGCCACGCCCTGCGCGATGGTCCCGTCGTAGCTCTTGCCGATCATTCCGGTGTCGCCGTTGGTCCACGACGCCTTCGTACGCTCGTTCCCCGTGCGGGTGGTGTAGGCGCGGGCGCCGCCGTTCAGCCAGTCGACGACGGCCTTGGCGGACTGGACGTCGGAGCGGCCGCCGATGTCGACGCAGCCCTCGGAACGGTTCGTGCCCGTGAGGTCCACCGCGACGTAGCCGTAGCCGCGGGGCACGAAGTAGTTGTCGTAGTAGAGGGGGAAGAGAACGGGGTTGCCGTCCGCGTCGTAGGTCTTCTTCTGGCTCTCGTTGCCCCGGCCGCAGCAGGAGTAGTACGGGCTCGCGTCCATGATCACGGGTATTCGGCGGCCCGTGCGGTCGAGTTCGCGGGGCCTGACGATGTCGACGGCGACGCGGTCGGTCCTGCCGTCCGCGTCGCCGTCGATCCTGGTGTCGACCCATACGGATTCGCGTATCGCGTCCTCGTACGAGTACACGGGTCTGCTCTCGTCGGGCGTCCGTGAGGCCTGGCCCTGCGCGCTCGGGGCCTGTGCGGCTCCCGCGGCGCCCGGGGACAAGAGGGTGGCGAGCAGGGCGGCCAGGGCCGCTGCTAGCAGCGATCTCCACAGGAGGCGGGTGCGTCGCACACGTATCGGCATGGCGCGGAAGGTACACCGGTGAACTCCCGTGCGACAGAGGGCCGCACGCTGCGGTGTCAGGCGTGTGGGACATCAAGGCACATGTCGGCCGAATGGCGATCGTGTGACGTCCGGGGCCATGGACATGACGCGTGAGGGAGGGCTGAATAGGGTCGACGATCAGGACGAACAGATGATGTGCCCCTACGACTTGGAGTTTTCGTGCACCGCAGACTCATCGCCCCGGGCGCGCTCGCGGCCTCCCTCCTGCTGGCGATCCCGGCATCGGCGGCGGACTTCTCCCCCGGGGCCCCGGGCATCGGCGACCCCTACTACCCGGCGAGCGGCAACGGCGGATACGACGTCTCGCACTACGACCTGCGGCTGAAGTACCAGCCCGCCACCGACCTCATCGAGGGCACGGCGACGCTCAACGCCAAGACCACGCAGAACCTTTCGCGCTTCAACCTCGACCTCGGCCTCAAGGTCTCCGAGGTGCGGGTCAACGGCAAGAAGGCGAAGTTCGAGAAGACCGGCGAGCAGGAGCTCGAGATCACCCCCGCCGCGGGTCTGCCCAAGGGCACGCCGATCACCGTGGTCGTGCGCTACTCGGGCAAGCCGTCCGAGGTCAAGATCAACGGCTACACGGCCTGGCACCGCACGCCGGACGGCGGTGTCGCGGCGCAGGAGCCGGAGTCCGCGGCCTGGTGGTTCCCGTCCAACGACCACCCGCTGGACAAGGCGACGTACGACGTGTCGGTGTCGGTGCCCGACGGCACCCAGGCGATCTCCAACGGTGTGCTGCAGTCGCAGAGTTCGAAGCTGGGCTGGACCCGCTACAGCTGGCGCTCGAACAAGCCGCAGGCCAGCTATCTCGCCACGCTCGCGGTCGGCAAGTTCGACATCACGACCGACAAGACCGAGAGCGGCCTGCCCGTCCTCAACGCCTACAGCAAGGACCTCGGCGACAACGCGGGCTCCGCGCGGGCCAGCATCGAGCGGACCACCGAGGTCGCCGAGTGGCTGGAGACGGTCTACGGGAAGTACCCCTTCAACGCGCTCGGCGGCTACGTCCCGAACGTGAAGAGCAGCTACGCCCTGGAGACCCAGACGCGGCCCTTCTACAGCCCGGCGGCGTTCTCCAACGGCTCCAACCCGTCGCTCGTCGTCCACGAGATCGCCCACCAGTGGTACGGCGACAGCGTGTCCGTGGACGGCTGGAAGGACATCTGGGTCAACGAGGGCTTCGCCCGCTACAGCCAGTGGCTGTGGTCGGAGAAAGAGGGCGAGGGCACGGCCCAGGAGCTCGCGGACTACGTGTACGCGCAACACCCCGCGGACGACCCGTGGTGGCAGGTCAAGCCGGGCGACCCGGGCCCGGACAACCAGTTCCACGGCGCGGTCTACGACCGGGGCGCGCTCGCTCTGCAGGCCCTGCGCAACGAGATCGGCGACGATGCGTTCTTCGCGATCCTCAAGGGCTGGCCGCAGAAGAACGCGTACGGCAACGCGAAGGTGGGCGACTTCGTGAAGTACGCCGAGAAGGTCTCGGGCAAGCCGCTCGCGGAGCTGTTCGACACCTGGCTCTACCAGCCGTCGCGTCCGGAGGCCCCCGCGGTGCGGGACGCCGGCATCGCGCGGTCGGCCGCCGCCCCGGCCAAGCCGAAGTCGTGGAAGCAGATCGCCGCGACGAACAGCGTGCACGAGCACGGCCCCGAGGCCGCGGACAAGCACGGGAACAAGCACGGTCACTGACGACACGGTCACTGACGACCGGACGCACCGCGCCGTACGGGCCTACCGCCCTGCGGCGCGGTGCCGTGTCCTGGCCCGGTGAGCGATCGGCAGATAGCGCAGCCGCTCCGGCAGCAGCGGCACCACCGTGCGGACCGCCCTGCCGAAGCGGCGCAGTCTGCGCTCCTGCGCGGCCGTCCAGGGAAGGCCGATCGCCTCGCGGGCCTCGGGCGGCATCAGACCGATCGTGACGAAGCGGCGGAAGCGGGCCAGCGGGGGCAGCAGCAGCGGCCACAGGGCGCGGAACAACAGGCGCAGGGCGCGCGGGCCGCGGTCCGGGGGCGGCACCGGGCGGTCGGTGGCGGTCAGTTCCTCGGCGACGGCGGTGAGCTCGATCTCGTCGGCGAGGACCTTGCGGTAGTACGGCCAGAACTCCTCCGGCGTCTGCGGCATGTCGCGGTCGTGGATGCCGAGGATCCGCCCGACCTGGAGCCACTCCGCGTACAACTGCCGTTCCTGCGCCTCGGTGAAGGGGCGGCCCAGGTACTTCTGGGCGTGCCGGTAGACGGGGAAGCCGGTGGCGTGGACCCAGCCGTAGTGGGCGGGCATCAGCGCGTGGTAGCGGCGGCCGCGGGTGTCCGTGCCCTGGATGGTGCGGTGCAGGGCGCGCAGCCTGCGGCCCTCCGCGGCGGCCGCCTCGCCGCCGTACACCCACAGCAGGACGGAGCGGACGGAGCGCTCGCCGCGGCCCCACGGGTCGGTGCGGAACACCGAGTGGTCGTCGACGCCCGCGCCGACCGCGGGGTGCGCCACCTGGAGGGTGAGCGCGGGCGGCAGCATCAGGAGCATGCGGATGTCGCCCGCGATGCTCCAGAGGATGCCGCCGGGCGGGGGCGGGGCGGGGTCGCGTTCGTCCTCGTGGTTCATGCGACGTGCTCCTCGGTGGTGCGCGGGGACGGGACCGGACCCGGGGCGCCGAGAGGGCGCCTGACCTGCGGGTCCGTCCCCGGTTTGTGCGTGTTCCAGTATGCGACCGCGAGGGTGCCCGCGATCCGCGGGGGCGTTGACACCAGCGCCATCAGGACGCGGACCAGGCGCGTGAAGCGGCGCAGGGCGCGCTCCTGGCGCGGGGGCCGGGTGAGGCCGAGCCGCTCCCGCAGGAGCGGCGGCAGCGTGCCGACGTTGACCAGCAGCGCGTAGTGGGCGGTGACCGCGGCGAACGGCGGCCCACGTCCCGCATCTCCCGGCAGTACGCCTCGGTCTCGGCGTCCGTCATGCCCTTGCCGAAGATCCGCAGCCCGTCGTGGGCACCGCGCACGAGCGTGGCGTGCACCCAGTGGTACGCCTCCGGATTCAGCGCGTGATAGCGGCACCCCTGGGCGTCGACCCCCTTGAGGGGGCGGTGCATCGCGCGGATCCGGTCCGCCTCGGCCACGGCCGCGTCCTGCCCGCCGTAGATCACGGTGCTGAGCGAGGAGACGGTGCGCCACAGCCGCTGCCAGGGCCCGCCCACCCGAACGCCCCCTTCCGAGTCCCATCCGCCCGGCCGGGCGGCCTACCCGGTCGGGCCGTACCACCCGACGGTCGGTGCCGCGCGGCTCGCCGCCACCGACGCGGTCATCCACGGCTCGACGTATCTGCCGATGACTATCACTTCGAGGTCAAGGGCCCGGACGGCTCGACGCACGTCCTGGACGTGCGGTCGAGGCCGGCGGCGCCTGTGCGCCAACGAACGGGAGACACTTGCGCTGGTGGGCCGCACGATGGCGCGGATGACGGAGATCGACGGCGCCCCCTCGACGTACGAGGGATTCGAGAGGCTCCTCGACGACTACGAAGCAAAGATGTTCGCCTACGCCCCGGACAACCGCCGCTTGGCGTCGGCGACGTTCCGTGTGACGGCCGCCCGGTATCCGCGGCTCGTGCGCCCCTTGGTGTCCCGCTCGGTGTCCCGCGTCACCCTCGCGCTGCTGGACGAACCGCTGCTTCGCGCACTGGGGTTCCGGCCGCAGCCCCGATGGGTGCAGGCTGCTGCCGTGCGTGCAGTCAGGGGCCGTTCGGCGTTCGTGCGGCTGCTGCCCGCGCGGCCCCGCCGGTGGCCCGCACTGCCCAAGCCCCGGTCGTATCCCTTCGGCTACACCCTCGACGACCTGGGTCCGCACTGGGCGCACAGCCGTCCGGTGCGGCCGCTGCCCGACGAAGTACCCCTGGAGCGCTGACTGATGGCCACTTTCTCTGTACGTTCCCCCGCCACCGGAGACGTCCTCGGCGAGCACCCGGTGGGCGGCCCCGAGGAGGTCGCGGACGCCGTCGTGCGCGGGCGGGGTGCGGCCGCCGACTGGGCGGCGCTCGACTGGGCGGGCCGGCGGACCCGGCTGCTCGCGTGGAAGCGGTCCCTGGCCCGGCGTATGGACGAGCTCGCGGACGTCGTGTCGGCCGAGACGGGCAAGCCCGCGCACGACGCGCGGGCCGAAGTCCTGCTCGCCCTGGTCCACTTGGACTGGGCCGCCCGCAACGCGCGGAGCGTGCTGCGGGTGCGACGGGTGCCGTCCGGGCTGCTCTCCGCCCATCAGCGGTCCTTCCTCGGCTACCGCCCGCTGGGCGTCGTGGGTGTCATCGGGCCGTGGAACTACCCCGTGTACACGCCCATGGGGTCGATCGGCTACGCGCTCGCCGCCGGGAACGCCGTCGTCCACAAGCCGTCCGAACTCACCGCGGGTACGGGGGTGTTCCTGGCGTCGAGCTTCGCCGACGCCGTGCCGGACTGCGCGGGGCTGCTGCGGACGGTGACGGGGCCCGGGTCGACGGGGCGTGCGCTCGCCGAGGGCGGCGTCGACAAGCTGGCGTTCACCGGGTCGCCCGGTACCGCGCGGCAGGTCGCCGAGGTGTGCGCGCGCTCGCTCACGCCGCTGCTCGCGGAGTGCGGCGGCAAGGACGCGGTCCTCGTGGGCGCGGACGCCGATCTGGAGGAGGCGGCCGAGGCGATCGCGTGGGGCGCGATGGCGAACGCGGGGCAGACCTGCGCGGGCGTGGAGCGCGTCTACGCGGTGGAGTCCGTGCACAAGCGGCTGTGCGAGCTCGTCGTCGAGCGGACGCGGTCCCTGGCCGCCGGGCAGCACTACGGGCCCATGACACTGCCGACCCAACTCGGTGTCGTGGAGCGCCATATGAAGGAGGCTCTGTCGAGCGGAGCGCGGGCGCCGCTCGGCGGTCCGGAGTCCGTCGCGGCGCCGTTCGTGCATCCCGTGGTCCTCGTCGACGTCCCCGAGGACTCCCCCGCGATGACGGAGGAGACGTTCGGGCCTGTCGTCGCGATCAACCGGGTCCGGGACCTGGACGAGGCCGTGGAGCGGGCCAACGCCTCTCCGTACGCGCTGGGCTCGGCGGTCTTCACCGGGTCGCGCGCCGCCGGTCTCGCGGTGGCGCAGCGACTGAACTCCGGTGCGGTGTCGGTCGGTTCGGTGCTCGGCTTCGCCGCGG
Organism: Streptomyces sp. NPDC041068; assembly: GCF_040647455.1. Lineage (NCBI taxonomy): Bacteria > Bacillati > Actinomycetota > Actinomycetes > Kitasatosporales > Streptomycetaceae > Streptomyces > Streptomyces sp. NPDC041068. The sequence goes on along the minus strand of NZ_JBEZCG010000002.1, from coordinate 579,081 downwards.
TGCCGTCGCTGCCGTTCGGCGGCACGGGCGAGTCGGGGTTCGGGCGGATCCACGGCGCGGAGGGGCTGCGGGCGTTCGCGGTGCCACGCTCGGTGACGGTCAAGCGCTTCGCGCCGTACGCGGATCTGACGTCGTTCGCGACCGCGCCGGACAGGGCGGCGCGGGCGGTGGAGCTGGGGCGCAGGCTGCATGCGCGCTTCTGAGGGGCCCGCGACGGGGCCGACGGCCGAGCAGCGGAACCGAGTAAACGCCGCGCGAAGTCCCGTACATGGTCAATGGTCGTCCTCGTCGAGCGCGAAGCAGCTGACCGGGTCGAGCAGGAAGGAGACCGTGATCCGCACCATCAGCTCGGCGACCGGCGTCGGATCGCTCTCCTGCCTGCCCTCCGCGCGCCGGGCGCGGCGCAGCCGGTCGGTGAGGTATCCGCGCATGGCGAGGAAGGCGGGGCCGCTCCCCAGCGTCAGGAACGGCAGCATCGTCTTCGGTTCGAGGCGCATCAGGCCGCCGATGAGCGGGTGTTCGCGGATGTGGCGGAGCACCACGACGAAGCCCTCGACGATGCGGTCCTCCATGGCCGGCAGTTGCGCGACGACGGCCTCGTCGACCTCGCCCACGAAGCGGCGGTACTCGCGCAGCAGGCAGGCGGAGACGAGCGCTTCCTTGTTGCCGATGCGGCGGTAGACCATGACGCGGGAGACGCGGGCGCGCTTGGCAACGTCGTCGACCGTGGAGCGGCGCGGGCCGAACGTCATGAACTGCTCGCGTGCGGCGTCGAGTATCCGCTCGGTCAGGGCGTCGGCCGACGGCGCCGCGTCCAGCGCGCGCTCCGTCATCGAGTCCATGCGCCCTCCCCGATGTCCCCGCTCGCTCAACCACAGCCCTCGCAATGTGCCACGGCTGCACAGACACCAACTCAACGACTCTGTAACTACGCCCAGTCCAGGAGGGTTTCATGACGGAGCGCGGGAGGCACGCATGACGAACGGACTCACTCCGGAACAGCGGGACTTCGCCGTGGCGATCCGGGATTCCGCGCGGCGCGAGTGCGGTACGCGCGAGCAGCGGGACGCCCTCACCGCGGAACATGCTGGGCCTCTCGGAACGGATCCTGGACGACACGGTCACGTATGTGCGGGGGCGTGAGCAGTTCGGGCGGCCGGTGCGGGCTCCTTCCAGGCGCTGCGGCACCGGATCGCGGATCCGGCCACCGGGAGCGTCGCGGGGCAGGAGGGGGCGCCCCGCGGCGCTCCCGGATCAGTCAGCGCGCCGTGGCGTACGCGTCCAGGACCAGGTTCACGATCGCGTCCGGTTCGCGGACCGTCGGGAAGTGGTCGCTGTGTGCGAGCCGCACCACGCGGCAGCCCGGGATGCGCTCCGCGACCGTCTCGTTCACGCGGACCACACCCGGCTGGTCGTGCTCGGCCAGGGCCAGGACGCAGGGCACGTCGAGTTCGCCGAGCCGGTCGTAGACGGGCGGGTCCGGCACGTGATGCGGGATGACGGCGAGCCACGCGGGGACCACCGCCTTGAGGTGCGCCGTCACCTCGGGGTCGTCGCCGGCGCCCAGGACGGCTGAGGTGCGCCTCATCACCGCCACGATGCCGTCCACGTCACCCGCCTCGGCGAGTCGGCCGACCTCGGCCATGACCTCCGGCGGCAGCGGGTCCTCCGCGCCGGTGACGGCAGGGGTGATCAGGGCGAGGCTCGCCACCCGTGCCGGGTCGCGGAGCGCGAGGCTGAGGGCCGTACCGCCGCCCATGCTGTACCCGATGAACACCGCGCGGGCCACGCCGAAGTGGTCGAGGACCGCGATCAGGTCCTCGACCAGCGAGAACGGGGCGGTCGGGGCGGGCGACCTGCCGTACGCCCGCGCGTCGTAGCGGATCACGCGGTGCCGCTCCGTAAGGCGGGGCAGGATGCCGTCCCAGACGCGGGAGTCGGCGACTCCCGGGTGCAGCAGGATCATGGGGAGGCCCTGGCCGCTCGCGCCGCTCGGTTCGCCCGAGTCCTGCGCCCACACTTCGCCGTCCTTGACCGAGACCATGACATCCATGCCCCGAGTCTCGGGGGGCGACGGCCCGGCCGCCAGTGGTCGCGGTGGACGAGGGCGCGAATGCGTAGGCCTAGCGACCGGAACCCGGCGGCTCGCCCCCGGGCTCGGTGAGAGCCGCGCCGGTCACGGACGCGCTCCCCCCTCGCCTCCGCGCAGGGGTCGGCTCACCGTTCGGCGGCGCGGGGATCTGTCCGCTGTCCGGCGGCGCGGGAATCGGCTCGCCCACGATGCGGCTCGCCAGCGCGGAGGCCAACTCGGATACCCGGCCGCGCAGTTCGGCCTCGGCCGCGGCGCGCTCCGCCTCCACCCTGGCCTGGCCGGTGACCACGACCTCCGCGCGCTCCCGCAGGCCGTCCGCGCGGGCCGAGGCGATCAACGCGGCCCCCTCCTCGCGCGCCTCCTGACGGATGCGGGCGGCGTCGCGCCGGGCCTCGGAGAGCAGCGCCCCCGTCACCTCGCGCATGCGCTCCGCCTCGACCCTGAGCAGGTGGGCCGATCCTCCCGTGACCTCGTCGAAGATCGCCTCCCGCGCCAGGAGTACGCGATTGACACGGGGCAGGCAGCGGACGACGAAGAGATGGACGGCGCCGAACAGGACGAGCCCGAACGTCAGGTGTTCGACTTCCGGGTTCAGCGGGCCGAGGTCCGCGGGGATGAGCTGCATGCCAGAGCCTTACCCGCTCATCCGTGCACAACACCGCACATCTGCAAGGGAGTTGAGTGACACGGCGCACGTCGCCGCCTCCGCCGCCCACCCGGAAGGCTCACCCCGCTCAGCCCTCGAAGTCGTACACCGTCACCGCGATCTCCCGCGCCACCAGGCGCTCGGTTATCAGCGGCTCGATCCGGGACCACTTGCCGCCCGCGAGCCCGCAGCCGATGCGCGGCATGTGCACGGAGGCGCCGAGTTCGACGGCCTTGTCGGCGAGGGTCGTCAGGGCGGTGTCGATCGCCTCGTACCGCACAGGGACCCCCTTGCTGCCCGTGCGCATCCCCCGCTGCCCCACCATGTTGGCGACCCACAGGCCGCGCCCGACGTCGACGAACTGGACGGCGCCCAGGCCGAAGTCGTTCTTGGCGCGCTCCCTGTGCCAGGTGCGGTACGCCTTCTCCGGCTCGGGCCAGCGGCGCGACACCGCGAGCACGAAGCCCTTCCCCCAGCCCCCGAGGTCGTTGCAGACGTGGGCGATCAGCTTGACGCCCTTGCCGAACGGCGCGGTGGCGTCACCTCGGACATACGTGATCTCCGACATGACGCCACCGTAAGGGCTGCCACTGACAACGGCCGTCGAGCGGCCGCCCCTGCTGTTGCCGCTCCGCTGTTACTGGTCCTTCGACTCCTGCGGCACCGTGAGGCCCTGGGCCTCGCGCTCCACTCGGCGGCGGACGCCGAACCAGCCGATGACCAGGGCCGCGCCCACGATCGGGATCAGGAACAGGGTCTTGCGACCGACCTCGGCGTCCTTCCACATGAGGCAGAGGACGGCCAGCAGGAACGCGATCGTCACGTACTCCGTGACACCGCTGCCGGGGAGGCGGAACTTCGGCCGGGTGATCTCGCCCCGCTTCGCGCTGCGCACGAAGGCCAGGTGACAGACCATGATCGTGATCCACGTGCCGATGATGCCGAGCGAGGCCACGTTCAGGACGATCTCGAAGGCCTGGTCCGGCACGATGCGGTTCAGGCCGACGCCGAGGACACCGATCGAGGCGGTGAGCAGGATGCCGCCGTAGGGCACCTGGCTGCGGTTCATCTTCGCGGTGAACTTCGGGGCCGAGCCCGACATCGCCATGGAGCGCAGAATGCGGCCGGTGGAGTACAGGCCGGAGTTCAGCGAGGACATGGCCGCGGTGAGGACCACGAAGTTCATCACGTCACCGGCGGCCGGGACGCCGATCTTGGACAGGACCGTCACGAACGGGCTCTGGTCGGCCGAGTACAGCGAGCCGGGCAGCAGCAGCGCGAGCAGCACCACGGAGCCGACGTAGAAGAGGCCCACGCGCCACATGATGGAGTTCACCGCGCGCGGGACGACCTTCTGCGGGTCCTTCGTCTCGCCCGCCGCGACACCGACCAGCTCGAGGGAGGCGTACGCGAAGACGACACCCTGCATGACGATCACGACCGGCATCATGCCGTTCGGCAGGAAGCCGCCGTGGTCGGTGATCATGTTCAGACCCGGCGTCTCGCCGCCCACCTTGTGCTGGCTGGCCAGCAGGTAGATGCCGATGATCATGAAGGCCGTCAGCGCGGCGACCTTGATGATCGCGAACCAGAACTCCATCTCACCGAAGTACTTCACCGAGATGAGGTTCACGGAGAGGACCACCGCGAGGGCGATCAGCGCGAGCACCCACTGGGGTATGTCGGTGAAGAAGCTCCAGTAATGGGTGTACAGGGCGATCGCCGTGATGTCGGCGATGCACGTGGTCGACCAGTTGAGGAAGTACATCCAACCGGCGAAGAACGCGCCCTTCTCGCCGAGGAACTCACGCGCGTACGAAACGAACGAACCCGACGAGGGCCGGTACAGGACCATCTCGCCGAGCGCCCTGACGACGAAGAACGCGAAGATGCCGCACACGAGGTACGCGAGGGCGAGCGCGGGGCCCGCCGAGTTGAGGCGGCCGCCCGCCCCCAGGAAGAGGCCGGTGCCGATCGCGCCACCAATCGCGATCATGTTGACGTGGCGGGCCTTGAGGTCCTTGCTGTAACCGGCGTCGCCGGCGTCCGCGGGGGCCTGGGCTGCGTCGTTGCGGGACGCATCCACGGCGGCCGTGTCTACGGCTTCCTTGCTCACGTGGTCGATCTACTCTCTGGTGCCCGGAAAAGCTCCGGGGTCCGGATGTGCTTCGGCCCGCGACACCCCTGACGCGCGCGGACCGACGGGACACCTTCCCCCACACCCAACGCCCCACGCGGTGGCGCACGTCACATAGCGGGACTTCTCACATGGTGATCAGGGGGTGTACAGGTCCTCGATGACCTGCTCATACCTCTCGCGGATCACCCGGCGGCGCAGTTTCAGGGACGGGGTCAGCTCACCGGTCTCCGGGCTCCACTCCTCGGCGAGTACGCGGTAGCGCTTGATCTGCTCGGTGCGGTTCAGGCGCGCGTTGGCGGCCTCGACGGCGCGGGCGACCTCTTCCCGCACGGCCTCGCTCGCGACCGGGTCCCCCTCGATCCCGCGCGCCGCGGCCCACGCGGGCGCCATCTCCGGGTCGAGGACGAGGAGCGCCACCAGATAGGAGCGGCCGTCCCCGTGCACGAGGGCCTGGCCGATCAGCGGATGCTCCTTGAGCGTGTTCTCGACGAGGGCGGGCGAGACGTTCTTGCCCGTCGACGTCACGATCATTTCCTTCTTGCGGTCGGTGAGCCAGAGGAACCCGTCCTCGTCGATCCGCCCGATGTCGCCGGTGGCGAACCAGCCGTCCACGTCGCAGGCGCTGTCGACCCCGCCGTCGGGCCGCAGATAGCCGTCGAAGACCGTCGCGCCCCGCACGAGGATCTCGCCGTCGTCGGCGGCTCGGATCTCCAGGCCTTCGAGGGGGCGGCCCACCGAGCCGAGGCGGAACGCGTCGGGTCCGTTCGTCGTGACGACTCCGGTGGTCTCGGTGAGGCCCCACGCATCCATGATCACCAGGCCGAAGCCCGCCCAGAAGCGCGCGACGTCCAGCGGCATCGGCGCCGATGCGGTCGCGGTCCACACCAGGCGGTCGAACCCGGCGAGCGCGAGCAGCGGGTCGAGCACCTTCTCCTTGGCCTCCTGGTACGCGGCCAGGAGCTCGGCGGAGGGCTCCTCGCCGCGCTCCCGGCAGGCCACACGCGCGCGTGCCGTCTCGTTCGCGGCCTCGACGGCGCGGCGCCGCTCCTCGGGCAGTCCGGTGAGCGCGGCCTTGACCGACGCGGCGAGCTTCTCCCACACACGCGGGACACCGAAGAACTGGAAGGGATGCAGCTCGCGCGCGGTGGCGGCCACCTGCACCGGGTCGGCGCACAGATAGACGTGCGCGGCGCGCAGCACCGGCAGGTAGATGCCGAGCATGCGCTCCGCGATGTGCGCAAAGGGCAGGTAGCAGATGTGGCCGACGTGCGCGGGGAACTCGACGACGCCGTCCAGGGCGATGCCGTTGAGGACGACGTTGCGGTGCGTGAGGCGCACGCCCTTGGGGTCGCCCGTGGTGCCCGAGGTGTAGACGACGGTGAGCGCGTCGGTCGAGCGGTTCTCGCGCCAGGCCTTCTCGAAGGCGTCGGGGTTGAACAGCCGGCCGCCGGAGGCGTGCAGGGAGCCGTACGTGCGGTGCGGCCCGGCCTCGGCCGCCTCCACGACGACGAGGCGCTCCAGCGGGGCCGTGTCGTCGTCCAGGAGGGGCTCCCAGCGCGGCAGTTCACGGGCGCCCTCGACGATCGCGAAGCGGGCCCCGCTGTGCCGGACGATGTGCGCGACCTGTTCGGGCGCGGAGGTGCTGTACACGGTGACGGGGACGGCACCGAGGTGCATCAGGGCGAGGTCGCTCAGCCAGTGCTCGGGGCGGTTGCCCATCATCATCAGGACGTGCTCGCCGCGCCGCACGCCGAGCGCGCTGTAGCCGGCGGCGAGGACGGCGACCTTGCGGCGCGCCTCGCGCCAGGTGAGCGTCGACCACTCGTCGCCCGTGCGCCAGGAGAGCGCGGGAAGGTCTCCGTGGTCCTCGGCGTTGCGGAGCATCAGGGCGGGGAGCGTGATGTCGGCGGGGTCCCCGGGGAGTCGCAGGATCGTGGTCATGACCGCCTCCTGGCGCCATCGGCTGTGCGTGAGCGGACGCGTGACTGGGTGCCTGGCTGGACGTGCGACGGAGCACGTGACTGGCCCGGAGGGTTTCACAACACTGGTGTGCCAGCAATACTGTTGCACCGCATTGATGCACAGGAGGGCGCTGCCATGACGACGGACACCGAGGAACCGACACTCACCGTCGACGAACTGGCCGCGCGCGCGGGTGTCACCGTCCGCACCATCCGCTTCTACAGCACCAAGGGTCTGCTGCCACCGCCGGTCATCGGCCCGCGCCGCGTCGGCCACTACGGCCAGGAGCATCTGTCCCGGCTCGCCCTCATCGAGGAGCTGCAGCACCAGGGCATGACGCTCGCCGCGATCGAGCGGTATCTGGAGCAGCTTCCCGCGGACCTGAGTGCGCACGACCTCGCCATCCACCGTGCCGTGGTGGCCTCTTGGGCACCCGACTCTGCGGAGGACGTCCCACTCGCCGAGCTGGAGCGCAGGGCGGGCCGGGCGCTGGCCGAGCAGGACCTGGACCGCCTCGCGGCGATGGGCGTCATCGCGCGGACGCAGGCTCCGGGGACGTACCGCGTGGACCTGGGGCTGCTGCGGCTCGGGGTGCAGCTCCTGGACGTACCCATCGAGCACGAGACGATCCTGGCGGCGCGCACGGTGTTGATGGAGCACACCCGCGAGGCCGCGCACGAGCTGTCGCGGCTGTTCCGCGACGAGGTGTGGGGGCCCTACCGCGAGCGGGAGTCGGACCCGGAGCACGTGGCCACGATGCGGTCGCTCTCGGCCCATATGCAGCCGATGGTGGTGCAGGCGCTGGTGACCGCGTTCCAGCGCTCCCTCAAGGAGGAGCTGCGGGAGTGGCTCAAGGAGAGCTGAGCCACTCCCGACACGCCTGCTACACCCTGACGTTGGCCGCGGTGGCGCTCGGCACCCTGTCCTGCGCGGCCTGCAGCATCCGCGTGGCGTAGACCTCGGAGAGGACCTGAAGGTCCTTGCGCGCGTACGCCTGACCGGAGTTGTCCCTGAGGTCCAGCGTGGCGATGTACCTGCCCTGGCGGATCACGATCGACTGCGAGGTCTTCTTCGCGGGCTTCGTGTATCCGTACGAGATGCTCGCGTCGCCCTGCGGCGACCCGTCGAAGACCTCGAGCTCGTGACGGTTGTTCTCCACGTAGCTCTTCCAGTCCGTGAAGGCGCGCTCGGCGGACCTCTCGTTCCGGTACACGATGAGTTCGTAACCGGCGCTCTCGGCCTTGTCGTTGCTGCGGTAGCCGACCTGGCCGTGGGCGACGGCGCCCTTGCACCTGCCGCCCGGGTCCTTGCACACGGAGGGCGCCTTGGCGCGGCTGTGCGGCTTGACGGAGACGGTGCGCAGGGCGGCGGGCATGGTGTCGCGGGGCGGCAGGATCGCCTCGGCGTCCTGGGCGCCGCTCAGCGAACCACCGCCGGTCCTGGCGCCGCCCGGTCCGCCCGTCGCGCCGCCGACGGTGCGGCTGTGCGAGGACGACGAGCCCCGCTTGTGCTTCTTCTTGTCCTTCTTGCCCCCGCAGCCCGTCAGGGCCAGCGAGAGGACCAGCACGCCGACGCCGACTGCCCGCGTCGTTCCCCCAGTCGTGAACCGCACAGCGGTCACCTTCCACTTGTCGTGATCATGCTCTACGGCAGGATACGACGCGGGACGAGGCCCTCCGGTTCCGCCCCTGACCAGGCAGAACCGGAGGCGCCCACAGGGTCAGGCGTCGCTGAACTTCTCGCCGTTCTCCGCCTTCTCGACCAGCAGCGCGGGCGGCGTGAACCGCTCTCCGTAGCGCTCGGTGAGCTCACGCGCGCGTGCCACGAATCCGGGCAGGCCGCCTTCGTAGCCGTTGATGTACTGCAGCACGCCACCCGTCCAGCCCGGGAAGCCGATGCCGAAGATGGAGCCGATGTTGGCGTCGGCGACCGACGTCAGGACGCCCTCCTCGATCAGACGCACGGTGTCGAGCGCCTCGGAGAAGAGCATGCGCTCCTGCATGTCCTCGAACGGGATCTCGTGCCCCGGCTTGGTGAAGTGCTCGCGCAGGCCCGGCCAGAGCTTCGCGCGCTTGCCGTCCACGTAGTCGTAGAAGCCCGCTCCACCGCTCCTGCCGGGGCGCTCGAACTCGTCGACCATGCGGTCGATGACGACGTCCGAGGGGTGGCCCGCCCAGGTGCCGCCCGCCTCCTCGACGGCCTTCTTCGTCTCGTTGCGGATCTTGCGGGGCAGGGTGAGCGTCAGCTCGTCCATCAGCGAGAGGACCTTGGCGGGGTAGCCCGCCTGTGCCGCGGCCTGCTCGACGGAGGCGGGCTCGATGCCCTCGCCGACCATCGCGACGCCTTCGTTGATGAAGTGCCCGATGACGCGCGAGGTGAAGAAGCCGCGGGAGTCGTTGACGACGATCGGCGTCTTGTTGATCTGGCGTACGAGGTCGAAGGCGCGCGCCAGCGCCTCGTCACCGGTCCGCTCGCCCTTGATGATCTCGACGAGCGGCATCTTGTCGACGGGCGAGAAGAAGTGCAGGCCGATGAAGTCGACGGGGCGGGAGACGCCCTCGGCGAGCGTGGTGATGGGCAGCGTGGAGGTGTTGGAGCACAGCAGCGCGTCCGGCTCGACGACGTCCTGGATCTCCTGGAACACCTTGTGCTTGAGCGAGGTGTCCTCGAAGACCGCCTCGATCACCGCGTCGCATCCCGCGAGCGCCTGCGGGTCGGCGGTGGGCGTGATGCGGGCCAGCAGCGCGTCCGCCTTCTCCTGGCTCGTACGGCCCCGCTGGACCGCCTTGGCGCAGAGCTTCTCGGAGTAGCCCTTGCCCTTGGCGGCGGCCTCGGCCGAGACGTCCTTGAGGACGACCTCGATGCCCGCGCGGGCGCACGAGTACGCGATGCCCGCGCCCATCATCCCGGCGCCGAGCACGGCGACCTTGCGGACCGTGCGGGACTCGACGTCCTTGGGGCGATTGGCGCCGGAGTTGACGGCCTGCAGGTCGAAGAAGAACGCCTGGATCATGTTCTTGGCGACCTGGCCGGTGACCAGCTCGGTGAAGTACCGGGCCTCGATGGTCAGCGCGGTCTCGAAGTCGACCTGCGAGCCCTCGACGGCCGCCGCGAGGATGTTGCGCGGGGCGGGGTAAGGGGCGCCCGCCGTCTGCTTCTTGAGGTTGGCGGGGAAGGCCGGGAGGTTCGCCGCGAACTTCGGGTTGGCCGGGGTGCCGCCCGGGATGCGGTAGCCGGGCTTGTCCCAGGGCTGCTGCGACTCGGGGTTGGCGTCGATGAAGGCACGGGCCTTCTCGATCATCTCCTCGGGCGTGGCGGCCAGTTCATGGACGAGGCCGTTTTCCAGGGCGCGCTTGGGGTTGTACTGGGTGCCCTGGAGGAGCACCTTCAGGAGCGCGTCCGTGATGCCCATGAGGCGTACGGTGCGAGTGACGCCGCCGCCCGCAGGGAGCAGGCCGAGGGTGACCTCGGGCAGGCCGATCTTGGAGCCGGACACGTCGAGGGCGACACGGTGGTGCGAGGCCAGGGCGATCTCGTAACCGCCGCCGAGGGCCGCGCCGTTGATGGCGGCGACGACGGGCTTGCCCAGGGTCTCGATGCGGCGCAGCGAGTTCTTGATGGCGGTGCCCGTCTCGAACGCCTGCTGCGCGTTCTCGGGGCCGACCTTGATCATGTCCTTCAGGTCGCCGCCCGCGAAGAAGGTCTTCTTCGCGGAGGTGTAGATGAAGCCGCGGATCGCGTCCTTGTCGGCCTGGACGGCGGCCTCGGCGCGGTCGGCGATCGCCGCGATGGAGTCCTTGAACGCCTGGTTCATGGTGTTCGCGGACTGATTGGGGTCGTCGAGGACGAGGGTGACGACGCCGGTGTCGTCCTGTTCCCAGCGGATGGTTGAGCTCTGCGTCATGGTGCGATCTCCGTGAAGTCTGTGGTGAGGGGGGTGCGGCTACTGGGGTGGGCGGTGCCGTTTCGTGGCCGACTGACGGTGGGTGGGGGCTGGTCGCGCAGTTCCCCGCGCCCCTGAGATGCGCACTGCGTGCGCCATCTCAGGGGCGCGTCTCGGGGAAGGCCATGGCGAAGCCGCAGGCCTTCAGGGGCGCGGGGAACTGCGCGACCAGCCACGACGGACCCGCAGTCGGCGACGGACAACGGCCCCACCGGCGCTTAGCCGGAGACCCGTTCCACGATCGTCGCGATGCCCATGCCGCCGCCCACGCACAACGTGGCCAACCCGTACCGGAGGTCACGCCGCTCCAGCTCGTCCACGAGTGTGCCGAGGATCATCGCCCCGGTGGCGCCCAAGGGATGGCCCAACGCGATCGCGCCGCCGTTGACGTTCACCTTGTCCAGGGAGAGCCCCATGTCCTTCACGAAGCGCAGCACGACCGCGGCGAACGCCTCGTTGATCTCGACGAGGTCGATGTCGTCGATGGTCAGGCCGGCCTTGGCGAGCGCCTTGCGGGTGGCGGGCGCGGGCCCGGTGAGCATGATCAGCGGCTCGGAGCCGGAGACGGCCACGGAGACGATTCGCGCGCGCGGGGTGAGGTCGTAGCGCTCGCCGACCTCCTTGGTTCCGATGGCGACCAGCGAGGCGCCGTCGACGATGCCGGAGGAGTTGCCCGCGTGGTGGACGTGGTCGATCTCCTCGATCCAGTGGTACTTCTGCAGCGCGACCGCGTCGAAGCCGCCCATGTCGCCGATGTCCTTGAAGGACGGCTTCAGCTTGGCGAGGGAGTCTGCGGTGGTGCCGGGGCGCATGTGCTCGTCGTGGTCGAGGACGACCAGGCCGTTGCGGTCCTTGACGGGCACGACGGACCGGTCGAAGCGGCCGTCCTTCCAGGCCGCGGCGGCGCGCTCCTGGGAGAGGGCCGCGTACTCGTCGACGTCGCGCCGCGAGAAGCCCTCGATGGTGGCGATCAGGTCGGCGCCGATGCCCTGCGGCGCGAAGTTGGTCTCGAAGTTGGTCATCGGGTCGGCGAACCAGGCACCGCCGTCCGAAGCCATCGGCACGCGCGACATCGACTCGACACCGCCCGCGAGGACCAGGTCCTCCCAGCCCGAACGGACCTTCATCGCGGCGAGGTTGACCGCCTCCAGGCCCGAGGCGCAGAAGCGGTTCTCCTGGACCCCCGCGACCGTGTCGGGCAGTCCCGCGGCGATGGCGGCGATCCGCGCGATGTCGGAGCCCTGGTCGCCGACCGGGCCCACCACACCGAGCACGATGTCGTCGATGGCCGCCGGGTCGAGGCCGGGGAAGCGGGCCTGGATCTCGTGGATCAGGCCGACGACGAGGTCGATCGGCTTGGTGCCGTGCAGGGCACCATTGGCCTTGCCGCGTCCGCGCGGGGTGCGGATCGCGTCGTATACGTACGCTTCGGTGGTCACGCGAGTGCCTTTCAGGGGTTCTTGAGGGTGAGGGGTCGGCCGCTGGGGGTCAGCCGAGGAGGGAACGCCCGATGATCTCCTTCATGATCTCGGTCGTGCCGCCGTAGATGGTCTGGATGCGTCCGTCGGTGAAGGCCTTGGCGACGCGGTACTCGGTCATGTAGCCGTAGCCCCCGTGCAGTTGCAGACAGCGGTCCGCGACCCGCTTCTGCAGTTCGGTGGCCCACCACTTCGCCATCGACGCGTGCACGGCGTCGAGTTCCCCGTTCGAGTGATCGACGATGCACCGGTCGAGGAACGTGCGGGTGACGGCGCACTCCGTGGCCATCTCCGCGATCTCGAAGCGGATGTGCTGGAGCTTGGCGAGCGGCCGCCCGAAGGCCTCGCGCTCCTTCACGTACGTCGTGGTGATGTCCAGGAGGTGCTCGGCGCCGGCGATCCCCGCGACGGCGATGCCCATGCGCTCCTGCGCGAGGTTCGTCATCAGGTGGACGAAGGCGCCGTCGAGCTCGCCGAGCAGGTTCTCCTTGGGAACGCGTACGTCGTTGAAGAACAGCTCGGCGGTGTCCTGGGACTTCTGGCCGATCTTGTCGAGGTTGCGGCCCCGCTCGAAGCCCTCCATGCCGCGCTCGACGACGAGCAGCGACAGGCCGTGCGCACCGCCCTCGGGGGACGTCTTGGCGACGACGATCACGAGGTCGGCGAGGATGCCGTTCGAGATGAACGTCTTGGAGCCGTTGAGCACCCAGTGGTCGCCGTGGTCCTCGGCGTTGGTGCGGATGCCCTGGAGGTCGGAGCCCGCGCCGGGCTCGGTCATCGCGATGGCCGTGATGATCTCGCCGCTGCAGAAGCCGGGCAGCCACCGCTGCTTCTGCTCATCGGTGGCGAGCGAGGTCAGATACGGGCCGATGATGTCGTTGTGCAGCCCGAGCGCGAGCCCGGCCGCGCCCGCGCGCGTGAACTCCTCGGCGAGCACGGCGGAGTAGCGGAAGTCGGCGTTCCCGCCGCCTCCGTACTCCTCGGGGACGGCGAGCCCGAGCAGGCCCTGCTTGCCGGCCGCGAGCCATGCCTCGCGCGAGACGATGCCGTCCTTCTCCCACTGCTCGTAGTGCGGAAGGACCTCCTTGGCGAGGAAAGTGCGGACGGTCTCGCGGAACGCGTCGTGCTCGGCGGAGAAGATCTGCCGTTTCATCTGTACGTGGCCTCCTGGAGCCCTTCCAGAACCAGCGGGCCCTGGTCAGAGCCAGCCCTTGACGGTTTCGATCAACCTGGCCGGCTCGGGGCCGACAGGGACGACGTTGAGCATGGTGACGCCGGCGGCCCGGAAGGCCTCGACGCGCTCGCGCACGTAGCCCTCGGGCCCGCACAGCGAGGTGAGTTCGCAGAGCTCGTCCGGGACGGCGGCCTCGGCCTCCTTCTTCTTCCCGGAGAGATAGAGCTCCTGGATGCGCGCGGCCTCCTTCTCGTAGCCGTACGCGACCGCGAGGTCGTTGTAGAAGTTCTTCCCCTTGGCGCCCATACCGCCTACGTAGAGGGCGATCTGCGGGCGCGCGAGGTCCCGTACGGCCGCCGCGTCGTCACCGATGGTGAGCAGCCCTCCGGCCACCGTCCGAAGCGGCCCGAGGGCCGGGTCGCGCTTCTGTGTGCCCTTGGCGAGCGCGGCACCCCACACCTGGTGGGCCTTCTCCGGGACGAAGAGGGTGGGCAGCCAGCCGTCGGCGACCTCGGCGGTCATCGTCACGTTGGCGGGGCCCAGGGAGGCGACGTACAGCGGGACTTGGGGGCGCACCGGCCTGGTGAGGATCTTCAGGGGCTTGCCGAGCCTGCCGCCCTTCTCCGGAGGCAGCGGCATGTCCGTGATGCCGTGATGGTCGATGACCTCGCGGCGCAGGATGCGGCGGGTCAGCTCGATGGTCTCGCGGGTGCGGCCGAGCGGTTTGTCGTACGCCTTGCCGTGCCAGCCCTCGACGACCTGCGGGCCCGATGCACCGAGGCCGATGATCGCGCGCCCTCCGGAGATCGCGTCCAGGCCCGCGGCGGTCTGGGCGATCAGGGCCGGGGTGCGGGAGTAGACGTTGAGGATCGCGGAGCCGATCTTCATGCGCTCCGTGCGCGCGGCCAGGTAGCCCATGATCGTGGGCGAGTCGAAGCCGTACGCCTCCGCGACCCACACGGCGTCCAGGCCCGCGGACTCCAGGGCGGCGACGCCGTCGGCGGCCTCGCGCGGGTCGCCCGCGTAGGCGAGCGTGGCGGAGATCTCCATCAGTGGTGTTCCTCCTCGTTCGGCGCCGATGCGCCGTTCGGCTCCGGTCCGTCGTTCGGCGCCGCATCGTCGTTCAGCGCCGGTACGTCCCAGTCGCGGGCCACGTCCGCGGTGTCGGCGCCGGGCTGCGCGGGCCCTGTGCGCACCCGCGTCGGGGTGGCGGAGAAGCGGGGCGCGGGGGCGGGTTGGGTGATGCCGCCGTGGTCGGTGAAGGTGCCGCGCGCGGCGAGGTGCGGATGGGCAGGAGCCTCGCGCAGCGAGAGGACGGGGGCCACGCACGCGTCGGAGCCCTCGAACACAGCCGTCCACTCGTCGCGCGTGCGCTCCTTGAAGCGGGCGGCGACGGCCTCGCGCAGCTCGCCCCAGCGGGCCAGGTCCTTGCGGGCGGGCGCCACGTCGGCAAGGCCGAGGAGCGCGATGAACTCGTCGTAGAACTGCTGCTCCAGGGAGCCGACGGCCATGTAACCGCCGTCCGCGGTCTCGTAGTTGCCGTAGAAGGGGCAACCGCCGTCCAGGAGGTTGGCGCCGCGGCGGTCCTGCCAGCCGCCGGCCGCGAGCATGCCGTGGATCATCGCGGAGAGATGGGCCGCGCCGTCGACGATCGCGGCGTCCACGACCTGCCCGGCGCCGTGCACGCGCGCGTGGTGCAGCGCCGCGAGGATGCCGACGACGAGGTAGAGCGAGCCGCCCGCGTAGTCGCCCACGAGGTTCGCGGGGATCGCGGGCGGCTCGTCGGGGTTGCCGATCATGCCGAGGGTGCCGGTGATGGCGATGTACGCGATGTCGTGCCCGGCACTCTGGGCCAGCGGCCCCTCCTGGCCCCAGCCGGTCATCCGGCCGTAGACGAGCCGGGGGTTGCGGGCGTGACAGGCCTCGGGGCCGACGCCGAGGCGCTCGGCCACACCGGGCCGGTAGCCCTCGATGAGGACGTCGGCGCGCTCGACGAGGTCGAGGACGCGGGCCGCGCCGTCGGCGGCCTTCAGGTCGACGACGACGGAGCGCTTGTTGCGGTTGGTGACGTCGTACGCGGGATCGATCGCGAGGCCGCCCCCGCCCGGCCGGTCGACGCGCACGACGTCGGCTCCGAGATCGGCCAGGAGCATGGCGGCGAACGGGCCGGGCCCGATGCCCGCGAGCTCCACCACCCGCACTCCGGCCAGCGGTCCGTGAACGCCCTTGCCCGGCACTGCCATTGAGCCCCCAGCGTTATGACACAACTGATGTAACACCAGTGATGCTAAGAACGTGTTCCACCGCGCACAAGCCCCTGGCGAGCAAGCGCTTAGACAATTGTGGCCCGGGGCGGCCGCGCGGTCGTGCGGCGCCTAGCCTGGGCGGCATGGATTCCGTACTGGTCAGCGCGTGTCTGCGGGGAGTTCCGTGCCGCTACGACGGCCGTGACAAGGCCTCGCCCGAACTCGACGCGGCGGTGGCGGGCCGCGAGGTCGTGTCGTTCTGCCCCGAGGCCGCGGGCGGCCTGCCGACACCGCGCCGCCCCGCCGAGCTCGTCGGCGGCGACGGGCACGACGTCCTGGACGGCACGGCGCGGGTCGTCGAGGACACGGGCCGCGACGTGACGGCCGCATTCGTGGACGGCGCACGGCGCGCCCTTGCGGCCGCACGGCACGGCGGCTGCACCGAGGCGCTGCTGATGCCCCGCAGCCCGTCCTGCGGACGCGGGGCGGTGTACGACGGGTCGTTCGGCGGCGAGCTGGTGGCCGGGGACGGGGTGACCGCGGCGCTCCTGGAGCGGAACGGGATCGCGGTGCGGACGGCGCCGGGGGTGTGATCCGGCCCGGTCGCGCGCGCTGCGCGGATCAGACCTGGCCGGCTTCCAGTTCCTCGGATCAGCCCTCGCGGGCGTCCAGTTCCGCGACCCACTTCTTCGTGGCGATCGCGCGGTAGCTCTCCTCGACCCAGTCGCAGAGCAGCTCGGCGGCGGGCGCGCCCTTCTCCTCCAGGGGGATGCGCACCCAGCCGGACCGGCCGAGGCCGTACCCGGCGGGCTCGGCGCCGGGCGCGGTCAGGGCGTGCGCGTGCGCCTCCTCGTCCGTGAGCTTGAGGGTGATCCCCAAGGGGTGACTGCCGTCGTCCACACCGAGGAAGACGAACACCTTCTTGTTGACCTTCGCGACCGACTCGCCCCACGGGAAGTCCTCCGTGGCACCCGGCATGCCGAGCGCGAAGGCGCGCACGCCCTCCCACTTCCTCAGGGCACTTTTCGGGACAGCCATGGGTACCTCCTGGTCACGGTCCACTCCCCTCACGCTAGCCTCGGCCACCGACAACTGCGCGGGGGCGTACGGCTGAGAGGTGCCATGACCGGTGACAACAGCAAGAACACGGACCGCGCGTACGACATCGTGCTCTTCGGAGCGACGGGATTCGTCGGCGTGCTCACCGCGGAGTACCTCGCCGCGCACGCGCCCGCCGGGCTGCGGTGGGCCGTAGCGGGGCGCGACACCGCGAAACTGGAGAGCCTGCGCGAGCGCCTGGCCGCCATCGACCCGGCCTGCGCCGAACTCCCGCTGGTGCGGGCCGATGCGGCGGATACCGCCTCGCTGCGGGACATGGCCGCCCGCGCGCGGGTGGTCGCCACCACCGTCGGGCCCTATCTGACGTACGGACAGGATCTGGTCGCGGCGTGCGCCGATGCGGGCACGGACTATCTGGACCTCACGGGTGAGCCGGAGTTCGTCGACCTCATGTACGTGAAGCACGACGCCCGCGCGCGGGAGACCGGGTCCCGCATCGTGCACGCCTGCGGCTTCGACTCGATCCCGCACGACCTGGGGGCGTACTTCACGGTGCAGCAGCTGCCGGAGGACGTGCCGCTGCGGGTCGACGGCTATGTACAGGCGGTCGCGCAGGTCTCCGGGGGTACCTTCGCCTCCGCGCTCAACCAGTTCGCCCGGGGGCCGCAGATGCTGGCCGCGGCGAAGGACCGGCGCCGCCACGAGCCCCGCGTGGTCGGCCGTAAGGCGTACGCACCGCCGAGCGCGCCCCGGTACGCGGGCGAGATCGGCGCGTGGGCGCTGCCGCTGCCGACCATCGACCCGCAGGTGGTGCAGCGTTCGGCACGGGCCCTGGAGCGGTACGGGCCCGACTTCCGCTACCGCCACTACGCGGCCGTGAAGTCACTGCCGTTCGCCCTGGGCGGCACGCTCGCCGTCGGCGGTCTGGCCTTGGCGGCGCAACTGCCCGCCGCGCGGCGGTGGTTGTCCTCGCGGCTCAAGCCCGGTGAAGGGCCGAGCGAGGCACAGCGGGCCAAGTCCACGTTCTCGGTGCGCTTCGTCGGCGAGGGCGGCGGGAAGCGGGTGTTCACCGAGGTCTCGGGCGGCGACCCCGGCTACGACGAGACAGCGAAGATGCTGGCCGAGGCGGCCATGTGCCTCGCGCTCGACCCGCTGCCGCCGATCGCTGGGCAGTTGACCACCGCCGTGGCGATGGGCGACGCGTTGATCGAGCGGCTGCGGGCCGCGGGGCTTTCCTTCCGGGTGGCGGCGGTGCGCTGAAACACCACGACGGGTGCCCTGCCCCGAGCGGGGCGGGACACCCGTCGGCCAGGTGGATCAGGCCACCGGCACGGGGTACGTCGGGTACTCCACCCCGGAGACGTGCTGGACGACCCGGATGACCTGGCACGAGTAGCCGAACTCGTTGTCGTACCAGAGGTAGAGGATCGCGTTGTCGCCGTCCACCTTGGTGGCGCCGGCGTCGACGATCGAGGCGTGGCGCGAGCCCACGAAGTCCATCGAGACGGCGTCGGGGGCGGTGGTGAAGTCGATCTGGCGCTTGAGCGGCGAGGTCAGCGAGACGTTGCGCAGGTAGTCGAGGACCTCGTCGCGGGTGGCCTCGCGGCCCAGCGTCAGGCTGAGGATCGCGATCGAGACGTCCGGCACCGGGACCCGGATGGAGCTGCCGGTGATCGGCGCCTTCAGGTCGGGCAGCGCCTTGGCGACGGCCGAGGCGGCGCCGGTCTCGGTGATGACCATGTTCAGCGGCGCGGAACGGCCGCGGCGGTCGGCCTTGTGGTAGTTGTCCAGCAGGTTCTGGTCGTTGGTGAACGAGTGGATGGTCTCCACGTGACCGCGCAGCACGCCGTACTCGTCCGCCATCGCCTTCAGCGGCGGGACGATCGCGTTGGTGGTGCAGGAGGCGCAGGACAGGATCTGCTCGTCCGGCTTGATCGTGTCGTGGTTGACGCCGTGCACGATGTTCGGGACGTCGCCCTTGCCCGGGGCGGTCAGGACGACCTTGTCGATGCCGGGGCGCAGGTGCTGGGAGAGCCCCTCGCGGTCGCGCCACTTGCCGGTGTTGTCGATGAGGATGGCGTCCTTGATGCCGTACGCCGTGTAGTCGACCTCGGAGGGGTCGTTGGCGTAGATCACCCTGATCGCGTTGCCGTTGGCGACGATCGTGCTCGTCGCCTCGTCCACGGTGATGGTGCCCTGGAACTGGCCGTGGATCGAGTCGCGCCGCAGCAGCGAGGCGCGCTTGACGAGGTCGGCCTCGCCGCCGCCGCGCACGACGATGGCGCGCAGCCGCAGGCCGTTGCCCGATCCTGCCTT
This sequence comes from Streptomyces sp. NPDC041068, assembly GCF_040647455.1. Classification (NCBI taxonomy): domain Bacteria; kingdom Bacillati; phylum Actinomycetota; class Actinomycetes; order Kitasatosporales; family Streptomycetaceae; genus Streptomyces; species Streptomyces sp. NPDC041068. Next base: position 560,025 of record NZ_JBEZCG010000002.1, on the reverse strand, counting down.
CTCGATGAGCAGGCGGGCGACGAGACGGCCGATGCGGCCGAAGCCGTAGAGGACGACGTCGCGGCCCTCGCGGCACTCGATCTTGTTGGCGCCCGTGGCACCGGCGACGGCCTCGGCAGTGAAGGCCTCGACGCTCAGACCGCGGTCGTCGGTCTTGTACGTCGCGGCGAGCATGCCGATGTCGATCTGCGAGGGGCCGAGGTCGAGCGTGGTGAGGGCCTGCAGGAACGGCAGCGTCTCGCTGACCGAGAGCTCCTCACCGGCTATCTGCCGGGCGAATCGGTGGGTCTTCAGAATGCTGACCACCGACTTGTTCACCAAGGAGCGGCTGTGCAGCAGGACCGTGACGTCCCGCTCGCGGTGCAGCTTCCCGATGATCGGGATCATCGACTCCGCGGTCTCCTCGCGGTGCTTCCAATTGGTGAACGAGTCGTCATTGACAGTCACGTGCGTCTCTTTCGAGCTAGGCGGCGCTCATATGCTAACCCGCCCCACTTTTGAACGTTCAACCCGGTGCCGTCACCGGCCCTCTCGCGAAGGCTCCGCCGCCTCCGTCGCCTCCGTCGCCTCCCGCAGGGCAGCGCGGCACAGGGCGTCCGCGCGGCGTGTGGACTCCGGGAGGCGGTAGCGGGGCGTCAGACGCAGGGTGTGCTCGCAGGCGCGCGGCAGGTCGACGCGGTGGCCCGCCGAGACGAAGACCGGCTTCACGCCCTCGCGGGTGCGCAGCGCGCGCCCCACCTCCTCCGCGCCGTCGAGCAGGGGCGAGGAGCTCCCCCGCGGCGCGTTTGGAGCCTCGTACGAGAAGGTGAAGGGGTTCTTGGCGACGCCGATCGTCGCGAGCCCCGTCAGGACGCCGAGGTGGCTCGCCAGGCCGAAGCGGCGCGGATGGGCGATGCCGTAGCCGTCGCAGACGACCAGGCCGGGGTCGGCGTCGAGGCGGGAGAGTGCGGCGAGGACCGTCGGGATCTCGCGGAACGCCAGCAGGCCGGGGACGTAGGGGAAGGTGACCGTGCCGACCGCCGTCGACTCCTCGACCACGTCGAGCGTCGCGGCGTCGAGGACGACGACGGCCGCGGCGACGACGTCCCGCTCGTCGTCGTAGGCGACGTCCACACCGGTCACGTGGCCCGTGCCGGGGGCAGGGCCCGTGTCGTCGAGGACGACGCGGGTGCGCAGGTCGTCCTGGACGGCGCGCGCCGTCCGCTCGTCGGTGGGCCAGTCGGAGGGCAGTGAGTAGCTGATCATGGTGCGGGCCAGCTTAGTTGGGGTACGAGGGCCCGCTCCGGGCGTCGTGCGCGAGCGGCACCGCCGCGCCGACCGGCATTAAAGACGCGTAAAGACTGCCGGAAGCAGGCAATGTTCCGCACCGCCGCGAACTGCGACGATCGGCCCGTACCGGGGTGAACGGCAGGGTGAACGGCATGACGGGGGAAGTGGTCCGATGACGGTGTTTCTGGGTCTCGGCATCGCGGGAATCGTGCTGCTGGTGCTCTCGCTCCTGCTCGACGGGGTCCTCGAAGGACTCTTCGGAGGAGTGGGCGCGCTGGACGGGCTCTTCGACGGGCTCCTCTCGCTGCCGGTCATCGCCGGGTTCGTGTCCATGCTCGGCTTCGGCGGAGCGATCGTGCTCGGCACGACCGGGCTCGGCGCCGGTCCCGCCACCGTCGCGGGAGCCTGTGCCGGGACCGGAGCGGGGTGGGTCACCTGGCGGCTCACCCGCGCCCTGATGCGCGACCAGACCGCGACCACTCCGCGCGGCGACGACCTGGTGGGCACCGCGGGTTCCGTGGTCACCGCGATCCCGGCCGACGGCTACGGCGAGGTGCTCCTTCAACTCGCCGGACAGCCCGTGAAGTTCGCGGCCCGCAGCTCCGTCGCCGTGGCGCGGGGCGCCGAGATCTGGGTCGACGCGGCGCTGTCGCCGACCTCGGTGGCCGTGCGGCCCGTCGAGCGCTGACCGACCGCCCTCACACACCACGCAACGTAACTCAACCGATCTGCCGTCCCCGGGTGGCAGGGGGGAACGCACCATGAGTCCAGTCCTGACCGCCGTCGTCGGAGTCGTCGTACTCCTCGTCCTGTTGGCGCTCGTCGTCATCACCCGCTACAAGGTCGCCGGGCCCAGCGAGGCCTTCATCGTGACCGGGCGGCGCGGCAAGAAGTCCACCGACCCGAACACCGGCCGGGTCATGACCGACAACAGCGGCCAGAAGGTCGTGGTCGGCGGGGGCGTCTTCGTCGTGCCGTTCGTCCAGCAGAAGTTCACCCTCGACCTGTCCTCGCGGCACATCCCGATCGCGGTGCGCGGCGCCGTCACCCTGCGCGGCGTGAAGTCGAACCTCGAAGGCGTCGCCATCGTGAAGGTCGGCGGGACCGAGGACTCGATCCGGGCCGCGGCCCAGCGGTTCCTGGTGCAGCAGGACGGCATCGTCGGCTTCACCCAGGAGGTGCTCTCCGGCGCGCTGCGCTCCATCGTGGGGCGGATGTCGGTGGAGGACATCATCCGTGACCGTGCCGCGTTCGCCGGGCAGGTCGCCGAGGAGGCCGAGGCCAGCCTGTCCGGGCAGGGCCTCGTCCTCGACGCCTTCCAGATCCAGGACATCACCACCGAGGGCTCCTACCTGGAGGACCTCGGGCGCCCGGAGGCCGCCCGCGCCAAGCAGGAGGCGGACATCGCCGAGGCCGTGGCCCGCCGCGCCGCCGAGCAGGCGCGTCTGAAGGCCGAGGAGGAGATCGCGATCGCCCAGCGGACGTTCGCGCTCAAGCAGGCCGAGATCAAGGCCGAGACGGACGAGGCGTCGGCACGCGCGGGGGCCGCGGGACCGCTCGCCGAGGCCGCCCGCCAGCAGGAGGTCCTCACCGAGCAGGAGAAGGTCGCCAAGCGCCAGGCGGCGCTCACCGACAGCGAGTTGGACACCCAGGTCCGCAAGCCGGCCGACGCCGCGCGCTACCAGGCCGAGCAGGAGGCGGAGGCCCGCAGGATCGGCCTGGTCAAGCAGGCCGAGGCCGACGCCGAGCGGGCGCGTCTGACCGGTGAGGGCGAGAAGGCACAGCGTGCCGCGCTCGCCGACGCCGTGCGCCTGGAGGGTGAGGCCGAGGCCGCCGCGATCGGCGCGAAGGGCGCCGCCGAGGCGGAGGCGATGCGCAAGAAGGCCGACGCGTTCGCGCAGTACGGCGACGCGGCCGTCCTGCAGATGCTCGTCGAGGTCCTGCCGAGCGTGGTCGCCAAGGCGTCGGAGCCACTCGGCGCGGTGGACAAGATGACGGTGATCTCGACGGACGGCGCGAGCCAGCTCTCCCGCACCGTCGCCGACAACGTCGCCCAGGGCGTCGAACTCCTCAGCTCCACCACGGGAGTCGACCTCGCCGAGCTCCTCAAGGGCATCACCGGGGGCAAGGCGTCGGCCCCGTCGCCGGAGGCGTCCGCGGCTCCGGCCGCCGTCAACGGCCGGATCGACGTGACCGACTAGCGGCTGCCACGCTCGGGCGGGCCCGTCACGCGCCGGTGCGCCGCACCGCGATCGCCAGGGTGTCGTCCTGGTGGAGCACGTCACGGAGCAGGTCCTCGGCCACCAGGCCGGGGATCTGCTCCGTTTCTCGTACGCGGTGACGGCACACGGCGTCCTTGAGCCGCCGCTCGCCCTCCAAGGGGTCCCTGCGGCTCTCGGTGAGACCGTCGGTGTAGAGGAACAGCACGTCGTCGACCCCCAGGTGCGCGGTCAGCAGCCGTTCGCTGCCGGGCAGGGGGAAGCCGATGCCGCGTCCGCGCACCTCCAGGTAGCTCGCCTCGCCGTCGCCACGGGCCACCAGCGCCGGCGGATGACTGCCGTTGGCCAGGGTCAGCTTCCCGTCGGCGGGGTCGAGGCGGGCGAGCAGCAGGGTGGCCATGACGCTCTGGTCGAAGGGCGCCAGGATGCCGTCGGTCCGCGCCACGATGCTCTCCAGCGGGTGGCCTTCGAGGGCGAGGGTGCGGACCGCGTGCGTGACGGTCAGCGCGGTGCGGGTGCTGGTTATGCCGTGCCCGAGCGCGTCGACGACCGTGATGTGAACGGTGCCGTCCGGGAGCGTGAACCAGTCGTACAGGTCGCCGCCGGTGGGCGCCTCGTCGCTGGCCGGGGCGTAGTGCACGGCGAGTTCCAGGCCGTCCACGTGCAGGGGCCTGGGGCGCAGCGCGTCCTCCAGGGCGCGCAGGGTGCGGCCGTGCGCGGTGCGCAACTGCTCGTCGCGCTCTTCGAGTTGTACGTAGAGGGCGAGGACGCCGCTGTTCGTCTCGGCCAGTTCGTGCTTGAGCCTGCGGTGCTCGTCGGCCAGGGCGTCCGCACGGGCCAGCGACGCGCGGAGCTCCTCCTCCAGCAGGGCGGTGTCGGCCTCGCCGCGCTGTGCCGCCGCGGGGCGGGCGGCGTGGCCGGGCGAACCGGTGGACGGCAGCGGCAGGTTCCACACCACGGTGCCGTCCGGCTGGGTCCGCGCACGCAGCGGCAGTCTGTCGGTCGCCACCGCGTGCCCCGGGCTCTGGTTCGGCAGGCGCAGCGCGAGGGTCAGCCGGTGGGCGCCGTCCTCGTCGGTCTCGCGGCGGCTGAGCAGGGTGACGGGGCGGCCGCCGCCGAGGGCCGCCCCGGCCACCTCGCTCAGCGACAGGACGAGCCGTGCGCGGTCGTCGGCGGGCAGCCGGTGCCCGAGGGCGATGCTTCGTACGGTGTGCCGCAGGGCCTTGAGCGTACGGAAGGTTTCGCGGGTCATCTCATTCCCAGGTGGGGGCCGAGGGTCAGGACGGTGGCGTCGTCACGTCTGCGGCGGTGGCTGTGGGCCAGCGAGGCCGCGAGCAGCACCGGAGGCAGCGTGAGGCGCGCGGCGGTGGGGGCGTGCGTCCAACGGTGGTCGATGCCGTCGGTGTACAGGGCCACGGTGGTGTGCTCGGAAAGGTCCACGAACCGGCTCCTGGGCGCGGGAAGGGTGTACCCGACGATGCCGGCCTGCCCGGTGAACTGGTGGTGGATGCCTTCGGGGGACAGCGCCGCGGCACGGACGTTGCCGACCCCGCAGTACTCGGCCCGTCCCGCGGTGATGCGCAGGGCCGCGACGGCTGCCCCGCGGGTGTGCCGCAGCGCCTTGTGCAGGGCGGTGAGCACGTCCGCCAGCGGGGCCGCGGGGTTCGCGAGGAAGGTGCGTTCGGCGCGCTGTGCGGCGGTGGCGGCCTCGGGGCCGTGGCCGAGGCCGTCGATCACCAACGCGGTCCGGGCTCCGCCGTGTTCGGCGATCGCGTAGCCGTCGCCGGTCGCGTCCTGGCCGTCGGCGGGCAGACACAGCGCTCCCGGGGCGGCGGCGGTGCGTGGTGCGTCCGGGGCGGCGAGACGGGCGTGGGCCAGCGTGCCGAGCGCCGCGTCCGAGCGGATGGTGAACTCCGTGGCGATACGGCGCGCGGCGCCCAGGCCGGCGCCCATCGTCCTGGTGGTGCTGTATCCGTCCGTCAGGCTCAGATCGATGTCGGGCATGCCGGGGCCGCTGTCGACGGCGACGATGTCCAGGCCTTCGCCGAGCGGCGAACGCTGGACGAACAGGGCGCCGTTGCGGGCGTGCTTGACGATGTTGCTGGCCAACTCGCTCGCGAGGACGGCCGCTTGGTGGGGCAGCGCACCGGGCATCTCGCGGGCGAACGCCCTGGCGTGGTCCGCGGCGCTCTGCACGGCGCTGGGGTGGTCGATGGCGATGTGCGTGGTGCGGGCCGCCGCGGCGGAGTTCACCGCGGCCCGATCCAGCGCAGGGCGGTGATGGTCGTGCCCCGCCCCGGGGTGGACCGCACCTGGAACTCGTCCATGAGGCGACGCGCGCCGCCCAGGCCGTGCCCGAGCCCCGCGCCGGTGGTGTATCCGTCCGTGAGCGCCTGGTCGATGTCGGCGATGCCAGGGCCTTGGTCGCTCACCGCCAGCTTCAGCCCTCGGCGGCCGCCCCGCTGGACGATCTCCAGGGTGAGGACGCCTCCGCCGCCGTGCACATAGGCGTTGCGGGCCAGTTCGCTGGCGGCCGTGACGATGCGCGTCTGGTCCACGAGCCCGAAGCCGACCCTCAGGGTCGCTTCCCGTACCGCGTGCCGCACCGTGAGCAGGTCCTCCTCCGCACGGATGGCGTGCTCGGCACGGGCGCCGTCGCTCTCCGGGGAGCCCGCGACCGGGCTCGGGCGGGCGGACGCTTCTTCGAGGTCACCGTAGAGGGACAACGGGGCCCCCCTTTGGGGGTCGGGGCGCGGGCTGCCAGCCCAGCGCGATCATTCCCTGCTCCGCGTTGAGCGTGGTCTCCACACCGGACAGCTGCAGCCCCAGTTCCACCAGGGTGATCGCGACCGCCGGGCGCATGCCGGCCACTATGACCCGGGCGCCCAACAGTCGCGCCGTGGTGGTCAGTTCCATCAGCGTACGGGCCACGAACGAGTCGATGATCTCGAGCCGTGAGATGTCGATGAGGATCGCGCGCGCACGGTCGGCGACGATGCGCTCCGTCAGCTCCTCGGTGAACGCGACCGCCGCTTTGTCGTCGAGCTCGTTCAGCAGACCGGTGACCAGTACGTCACCGAGTCGCAGGATCGGTACGCCGCTCAAGCCGCCGCTCACCGCGCCTCCGCGAGGGAGGCCCGGTGGACCGGCTGGTCCGTGAGCAGCGGGATGGCGGCGGCGAGGGCGTCGGCCAGCGTCGCGCGCGTCAGGATGGCCGACAGGTCGATGCCGAGCTGCGCGATGATCTGGGCGATCGGCGGACGGATGCCGCTGATCACACAGTCGGCGCCCATCAGGCGTACGGCGTTGACCGTCTGCATCAGGTGGTGCGCCACCGCGGTGTCCACCGTGGGCACACCGGTGATGTCGATGATGGCGACCTGCGCCTCGTCCCGCTCGATGGCCTCCAGGAGGCTCTCCATCACCACCTGCGTCCGGGTGGTGTCGAGGGTTCCGATCAGCGGGACGGCGAGCACCTGGTCCCACAGGCGCACCACCGGCGTGGAGACTTCCAGGAGTTGGCGGCTCTGCCGCCGGATGATCTCCTCGCGGCCCTCGACGTAGATCTCGAAGGACATGGCGCCCGCGGTGTCGAGGAGGCGGTTGATGAACAGCGCGGCGTGGTAGAGCGCGGTGACGTCGCGCGTGTCCTGCTGCACCGCCTCCAACAGGGCTTCCTTCAGCGCCAGTACGGCCAGCGAGGTGGCCGTGGGCGTCGCGCCGCCTCGCGCGCGGCGCAGCGAGAGGTCGGTGACGGCCTGGCGCAGTCCGGGGTGCGCGGCCACGACGTCCCGCACGGGGTGGTCGGTCTCGAGGCCGGCCAGCAGGGCCTCGACCAACGAGTCGGCCTCCTCGTTCAGTTCGGCCTCGGTGATGCCGGTCTCCAGGACCGCCTGCTCCGACTGGAGCTCGACCCACCGGTCGGCCACCTTCTCCCCTCGCTCGCGCAGAGCGGAGCTGACGCGCGACCGGGCCTCGGACTCACTGGTGTTCATTCCATCCACCTTAGCAATTGTTGCCGCACGGCAAATGTTATCCGAGGGTGGCGATCGACCTTCGGTCGCCTTGAGCTCACGGGGTGTCAACTGCGCCATACGTCAGTGCGGTTGTCGCGGATCGGTCGCCTCGGCCGTCCTGGCCGTCCTGGCCGTCCTGGCCGTCCTGGCCGTCCTGGCCGTCGATACGTTTTCGACCGTCTGCATGTACCTGGATGCGCCGGGAGTAAACCCGCGCGATCAGGCTGACTCCACCGCACGGGCGTTCGCAGGGCCCCGGCCGGGCTCGGTCCCCTCCACCGCGCGGCGGAAGCCGCTCAACCCCTTGACCAGGGCAGCACGTTCGGCGGGGCGCATCGTCGACATGGCTTCGAGCAGCGCGCTCTCGCGGCGGGCCCGCAGGTCGCCGAGGTACTTTTCTCCACGGCTCGACAGGCGCAGTTCGAGCTCACGACGGCTGGCCGGGCTGAGGGACCGCTCGATGAAGCCCAGGGCATGAAGGCGGTCGCACATACGACTCACCGAAGACGGCGCCGAGCCCAAGTGCTCGCCGAGCGTGCGGAGGTTGATCCCCTCGGCGCCGTCCAGGGCGAACAGCACGCGCAGCTGCGACGACGACACCGGTGCCGTCGTCGCGATGTCCCTGCCTCTCCCCCACAGCACTTCGAGCAGTTCGATGACTTCCCGGGCAGCATGCGCGGCCGCACCCTGGTCGCCCCCGCCGGAAGTTTCGGAATCCATGCCCTCAACTGTGACACTTCGCAATGGCCCTGTCAGTCGCTGAGGCATGGCAGGCCCTCGGCTCCTTCTCGCACACTCATCCCGATCCGAACCCGCACACTCATCCCGATCCGAACCCGCACGCTCATCCCGATCCCAACCCGCACTCTCGTCGCGACCGAACAGGAACAGGTGGTACCGGACAGTTGGACAGATTCACGGCTGTGGAACGCGCCTTGCGCCACTCCGCACCGCACGCTCTCCTCGAAGCGGTTCAGGACGCGCTCGCCGTCCACTACGCGGCCCGCTCCGTCGACCTGCTCATGGCCGACTACGCGACGACCATACTCCAGCCGGTCAACGCGCTTCCGCACACCGCACTCCCCGTGCCGGTCCACGCCAGCGTTCCGGGACGCGCCTTCGCACGCCAGGAACCGCACGTCGAGACCGACGACCACGAGGAGGTCGGCTCCGTCCATCTCCCGATCAGCGTGCGCGGCGACCGCATCGGCATCCTGACCGTGCGCCTGCCCTCCCCGGTCTGCGACGCCGCCACCGTGCGCGAACTGGCCGACGTGGCGGAGGTCCTCGGCCACGAGATCGTCGTGGCCGAACGCGACACCGACCTCTACCTCCAGGCCCGGCGCGCCGACCGGCTCACCCTCGCCGCCGAGATGCAGTGGCAGTTGCTGCCCGGACGCTCCTGCTCCCGCCCGGAGTACGACATCGGGGCGCAGCTGGAGCCGGCCTACGCCATCTACGGCGACAACTTCGACTGGTCGGCCTCCGCCGACCATCTGACCCTCACCGTCACCAACGGCATGGGAGAGGGCATCCAGGCCGCCCTGCTCACCAATCTCGCCGTCAACGCGCTGCGCAACGCGCGCCGTGCCGGACTGTCGCTCACCGATCAGGCGTGCCTCGCCGACCAGGCCGTCTACGGCCACCACCAGGGCGAGGTCCATCTCTCCACGCTGCTCCTGCGCTTCGACCTCGCCACAGGGGACGCGGAGGTCATCGACGCGGGCTCGCCGAAGATGTGGCGGCTGCGCGACGGCAGGGCCGAGCCCGTCGAGCTGGACGCGCAGCTCCCGCTCGGCATGTCGGAGGACACGCCCTACACCGCGGAGCACTTCCACGTCCGGCCCGGGGACCGGCTCCTGTTCGTCAGCGACGGCGTCTACGACGTGGCGTCCCCCACGGGCGAGCGCTACAGCGAGCGCGCGCTCACGCGGGCGATGACCGGCACCCGGCTGCTGCCGCCCTCGCAGGTCCCGCGCGCGGTGCTGCAGGAACTGTCCGGGTACCGCGGCCCGATCGACGCGGACGACGACGCCATGATCGTGTGTCTCGACTGGCGGGGGCGCCCCTGAGGCCCGCGCGCCCGCCGGTCAGCCCGCGGGTGTGAGCATGCCCGCGGGTCAGCCCGCCGGAGTGAGCATGCCCGCGCGCAGGCGCTTGAGCGTGCGGGCCAGCAGCCGCGAGACGTGCATCTGCGAGACGCCCAGGTGCTCGCCGATCTGTGCCTGCGTCAGTTCGTCGACGAAGCGCAGGTGCAGAATCTGCCGGTCGCGCTCGCCGAGTTCGGCGAGCAGCGGCGCGAGGGCGTGGAAGTCCTCCACGAGTTCCAGGGCGGGGTCCTCCTCGCCGATGAACTCCGCGAGCGCCGCCTCGCCGTCCTCGGGGTCGCCGTGGACGGGGGCGTCCAGGGAGGTGGAGCTGTAGCCGTTGGCGGCCACCTGGGCCTCGACGACCTCGTCCTCGGTCAGGTTCATCAGGGCGGCCAGCTCCGCGACCCGCGGGGCACGGCCGAGCCGGGTGGCGAGCTCCTCCTTGGCCTTGGCCAACTCCACCCTGGCCTCCTGCAGGCGCCGCGGCACATGGACGGCCCAGGAGGTGTCGCGGAAGAAGCGCTTGATCTCCCCCACGATGTAGGGCACCGCGAACGTGGCGAACTGGGTGTCCCTGGACAGCTCGAACCGGTCGATGGCCTTGATCAGACCGATCATGCCGACCTGGACGATGTCCTCCATCTCGTCGGCACGGTGCCGAAAGCGCCCCGCCGCGTAGCGGACCAGGGACATGTTCATCTCGATCAGGGTGTTGCGCGCGAGCTGGTGCTCGGCCGTGCCCTCCTCCAGCGTGGCGAGCCGACTGAAGAACAGCTTCGACATGTCCCGGGCGTCCTGCGGTGCCATGGCCTGTGGGGAGGCGATCTCCGGAAGCCGCTCGGTCCCGGTCCTGACCTCTGTTCCCGTCGTCATCGTCACGTCGCCCTCCATCGTCGGCCGGCTCTGCATGTCCTCTTGTCCTCGTAACGCCGGTGAACCGCGCGTACCCCGTAGTGATCACTTCATGTCGACGGATCACACAACTGGGCCGCATGGCCGCGATGTTCGGACGTTCTGCGGGGTCCCCCGCCCCAAGGGGGCATTGAACCCGCCAATTCGGGGCAAGAGATCCACTCGTACAACCATCACCTGGTAAGGCCACCGCGAAGAAGGAGGAGGCTGATGCGGACGCAGCACACACCGCTGGACACCGCACCGCTGGAGACGGCCACCTTCGCCAAGAGACCCGAATCCGTCACCGACGCACGGGATCTCACCCGTGCGTTCGTCGCCGGGCTCACCCCGGCCGTCGGGGCCCAGGCCGCCGCGACCATCGAACTCGTCGTCTCCGAGCTCATCACCAATGTCGTACGCCACGCGCGCGGAGCCCTGTGCTCCCTGCACCTGCAGGCACAGCACGACGGCATCACGATCACCGTCTCCGACGCCGACCCACGACCGCCCCGGGAGCGCGATCCCGACCTGGAGGGCGGCACGGGCGGGTTCGGCTGGCCCATGGTCCAGCAGCTGGCCAGGACCGTGAGCGTCACCCGGTACGCGACCAGCAAGACCATCCGGGCGGAACTGGCGAGGTAGCCCGGCACGGAACCGGCACGCAACCGGCGAGGCAGCCCCGGCGCCGGGCGGTTCGACCCGCACCGTGTGCGCCAGCGGCTGCGTGGAGTCCGAGGACCCGGTCGACGTCTTCATGGTGCGGGCGCCGGCAGCCTCCTGACCCGCGGCGGTTTCCGGCCGCCGGGTAGCCTCCCGATCATGTTCATTCTCGAATTGACCTACACCGCGCCGGTCTCCGCCGTCGACGAGCACCTCGAAGCCCATGTCGCCTGGCTCGACGAGCAGTACGAGACCGGGGTCTTCATCGCGTCCGGCCGCAAGAACCCGCGCGACGGCGGCGTGATCATCGCCGTCGCGGACGACCGCGCGCGGATCGAGGAGGTCACCGCGGCGGACCCCTTCGCGGTCGCCGGCGTCTGCGCGTACCGCATCACCGAGTTCTACGCGACGAAGACGGCCCCGGAGCTCGCCCCGTACCGCGAGCGGCTGCCCGGCTGAGGACCGCCCCGCTCCGCCGCCCGCGCCCGCTACCCCCGCTCCAGGCGGGCGATGCGCCCTTTCTCGCCGGAGGCCCAGCAGCTCCGGTCCGCGGCGCAGTCCACGGTGTCGTACGAACCCGTGTCGACCGTGCGCCAGGTCCGCCCGCCGTCCCTCGTGACGTCCGTACCCGTCGGGCCGACCGCGAGGGCCGTGGTGTGGCTGTACGGGAACCAGGCCACGCCCGAGCGGTAGGCGGGCGGCGGCCGGTCCGCCGGGTCCCAGGTGCGGCCGCCGTCACGGGTGACCGCCCCGGCCTTCGGCGACTCCTGGCCCGCGCGGTAGTCGCCGCCGACCGCGATGCCGTGCGTACGGTCGCGGAAGGCGAGCCCGAAGACGCCGCGGGCCGGATCGCCCGCGGGGATCGGCGCGTCGGTGGCCGTCCAGGTCAGGCCCCGGTCCGCGGAGTGCAGGACACGCGCGCGTGCCGCACCGCCGGTGGCGAGCCACACGTCGCGCGGCCCCGAGCTCACCAGGCACTGGCCGCTCGCCGCGAAGGCGGATTCGCCCTCCTGCGCGGCGGGCATGCCGGCGTTCGGCAGGACCTTCCAGGAGCGGCCGCCGTCGGCGGTGGACAGGATGCGGTACCTGCCGTCGACCGGGTCGCTCATCGCCAGGCCGTGGCGGCGGTCGAAGAAGGTCATGCAGTCGTAGAACGCCTTGGCGTCGGTGTTGCGGAAGGACTCGGTCCAGGTGGCGCCGCCGTCCTCGGTGCGCAGCACCCGCGACGCCTCGCCCTCGCCGATGGCGAGCACCACCGCGCGACGCCCGTCGAAGGCCTCCACGTCCCGGAGCTCGAGATCGGCCGCGCCCGGTGGGGAGACATCGCGCCAGGTCTTACCGCCGTCGGAGGTGCGCAGCACGGTTCCGCCGGAACCGGCCGCCCAGGCCGTGCGGCGGCTCACCGCGGCAAGTCCCCGGAAGCGGGCCTCGGTGCCCGTGTCCTTGAGCTGCCAGCGCGGACCTCGGTCCGGGGTGTGCCCGGACCCGTCCGCCAGAGCGGTTCCCGGCGCCGCGAGAACGGTCCCCGCGAGCGCCGCTCCGCACAGTCCCGCACGTATCGTGCGCCTCATCGACTTCGACTTCCCCATGCCCCTCATGGCGGGCGAAGCTAGCCGACCCGCCGGGCCTCGTCCAGATGGCCGGAAGGCGTCCCCCATGAGGCGGTGGCCGGGAACCGCGGGGACCTCCACGGTGTCGCGGTGACAGAGGTCACTCGGTCTCACCCGCTCTCCGTGTGCACGGATCTCGTCATTCCGTCGTCTAGTCAGGTGCCGACCCCAGTCGTCCAGCAGTCAGTGAGGGAGCAGGCGTTGTCCACCGTCATCGAGCAAGCCGTAGAGGCCCGCCTCGTCGCCACCGCGCCGCGGATGGCGACCATTCCCGCGACGCTCCACTACGACCGGCGGGATCCCTTCGCCGTCCGCATGAGCTTCCCCGCGCCCGCGACCCTCGAGGGCATCGAGGTGTACTGGACGTTCGCCCGCGAGCTGCTCACGCACGGCGTCGAGCGCGCGGTGGGCGACGGCGACGTACGCGTGCGGCCGTACGGTTTCGACCGCACCGTCCTGGAGTTCCACGCGCCCGAGGGGACCGCGATCGTCCATATCCGTACCGGGGAGCTGCGCCACTTCCTGCACCGCACGACGACGCTGGTGCCGGTCGGCCAGGAGTTCCGCCATGTCGACCTGGACGAGGACCTGGCCGAGCTGATGCGGGACGCCTGCTGAGGCTGCGCGACATGTGCTGAGACCGCAGGACGCGTGCTGAGACAGGGCTCCTCCCTCGCCCTGCTTCGCACCCCTCCCTCTTCTCCCCCTCCTCCCCCATCCCTCCAGCTCTCTAGCCCCCTCCGCTGCCGGACCGCGCCATCTCCGCCGACGCGACCGCCGAGGCCAGTGCCTTGCGGAGGTTACGCATCAGCGCCCGCAGCTCCGGCGAGGCACCCGCGCTGCGGTCGGTCAGCTCGGCGAGCCGGTCCTTGTACCGCCTGCGGTCCTTGCCGGTGACGACGGGGCTCAGCTTGCCGGTGGCCGCGCACACGACGAGCGCCGCGTCACGCTCGGTGACCTCATCGACCGGCTGCGGGCCACGCAGCACGGTGAGCGCCTCCGCGTGCAGAGCCTCCGCGTACCCCGTGCGCTCCAGTTCCCAGCAGCGGGAGGGAAAGAGCCCGAAGACCCGCCTGTGCACCTCCCGCAGATAGCCGTGGGCGGCCAGCTGGGCCCGCACCGCCTTCAGGGTGGAGCCCGAGCGGTGGGTCATCCAGGCGCGCCACTTGCGCGGCCGTGACTGCTCGACGAGTTCGACGAGGGCGTCGAGCACCGTGTCCCCGGTGCGCGCGCCGACGATCGGGGTGACGATGCCGTCCGACTCGACGAGCAGGCCGCGCTGGGCGAGATCGACCAGGGCACCGGCCCGGACCGCGAGATGCAGGTCGGGTCCGCCGGTGAACCTGCCCTTGTCCGGGTGCCACGCGAGGAGGAAGAGCTTCGCGGGCAGGGACAGCGTTCCGAAGTGCACGACGCCTCCTCTTCCGGTGCCTGTTCTTCCTGGGCGTGTTCATCCGGGGCCTGTCGATAAAACGTTGACACACTCCAGGGACCTTCCTACGGTGTACAACGGTTCTGTTGCCGTCGATAGGAGAAGGACGTTGCTCGTCTGAGGTCATGAGACACCGCGTCACGCAGCCCCGCGCTGCCGTGTACGTCGCGTGTGACCTCGGCACATGAGCCGTCCCGTCCCCGGCACAGGCCTTTTCTCTCTCCGGCCTCACCACCGCCGCGGTGTCTCGAACGCGTTGCCCCCGACCACGCTTCACACCACGCAACCGCGAGGCCTGTATGTCTACTTTCCCCACCTCGATCACCTGCACGTCGCTCTCCTACGCCTGGGCCGACGGCACCGACGTCCTCGACGGCCTGCAGGTGGCCTTCGGGCCCGGCAGGACCGGGCTCATCGGCGTCAACGGCTCGGGGAAGTCAACCCTGTTGAAGCTGATCGCCGGTGAACTGACCCCGACCGAAGGCACCGTCAAGGTCGCCGGCGAGGTCGGCTGTCTGCCGCAGAACGTCACCCTCGACACCGGTCTGCGCGTCGACGACGTACTCGGTATCGCCACGACACGCGCCGCCCTGCACGCCATCGAGGCGGGCGACGTGAGCGAGGAGCACTTCACCGCGGTCGGCGACGACTGGGACGTCGAGGAGCGGGCTCGCGCCACCCTCGACCAGCTCGGGCTCGGCCACATCGGCCTCGACCGCACCACGGGCGAGGTGTCGGGCGGCGAGTCGGTGCTGCTGCGCCTCGCCGCGCTGCTGCTGCGCCGCCCCGACGTCCTGCTGCTCGACGAGCCGACCAACAACCTCGACCTGTACGCCCGCCGACGCCTGTACGAGGCCGTCGAGGCGTGGTCCGGGGTCCTGGTCGTGGTCAGCCACGACCGTGAACTCCTCGACCTGGTCGACCAGATCGCCGAGCTGCGCGACGGCGAGGTCCGCTGGTACGGCGGCAACTTCAGCGCGTACGAGGAGATCCTCGCCACCGAGCAGGAGGCAGCGGAGCGCATGGTGCGCGTCGCCGAGTCCGATCTGCGCAAGCAGAAGCGCGATCTGGCCGACGCCCAGGTCAAGTTGGCCCGTCGCAAGCGCTACGGCCAGAAGATCCAGGACAGCGGAAGTCTGCCGAAGATCCTCGCGGGCGCGCGCAAGCGGGCCGCACAGGAGTCGGCGGGCAAGCACCGCATCATGCACCAGGAGAAGCTGGCCGAGGCCAAGGAGCGCCTGGACGACGCCGTCGAGGCGGTGAGGGACGACGACGAGATCCGCGTCGACCTGCCGCACACCCTGGTGCACCCCGGGCGCACGGTGCTCACCCTCAGCGGCCTCGAACTGTGCTACGGAGCCCGCGTGGAGGGCGAGTTCGAGCTGCGCGGCCCCGAGCGGATCGCGCTGATCGGGCGGAACGGCGCGGGCAAGACCACCCTTCTGCGCACCATCGCCGGTGACCTTGAAGCGGTCGCGGGCGAGGCACGGACGCATGTCCCGATGCGTTTCCTGCCGCAGCGGCTCGACGTTCTCGACGACGAGCTGACCGTCGCCGAGAACGTGGCGGCGTACGCTCCCGAGGCCACCAGGAACCGCGTCAGGGCGCGCCTGGCCCGCTTCCTGTTCAAGGGGGCCAAGGCCGACCAGAAGGCCGGGACCCTGTCGGGCGGCGAGCGGTTCCGCGCGGCGCTCGCGGCGCTGCTCCTCGCGGAGCCCGCGCCGCAGCTGCTCATGCTCGACGAGCCGACCAACAACCTCGACATGGCGAGCGTGAAGCAGCTCTCGACGGCCCTGGAGTCGTACGAGGGGGCGCTGATCGTGGCCAGTCACGACCTGCCGTTCCTGGAGTCCATCGGCATCACGCGATGGCTGCTCCTGGACGGAGAACTGCAGGAGATCACCCAGGAAAAGAAGACAGAAGCTGTCGGGTATTCCGACTAACTTCGCGTGTATGCACCATGACACGCACTCCCACATCACCATCGCCGGAGCCCGCGAGAACAACCTCAAGGAAGTGGACCTGCGCATCCCGAAGGGCCGTCTCACGGTCTTCACCGGGGTGTCCGGGTCCGGGAAGTCGTCGGTCGTCTTCGACACGATCGCGGTCGAGTCGCAGCGCCAGCTGAACGAGACGTTCACGTGGTTCGTCCGCAACCGGCTGCCGAAGTACGAGCGGCCGCACGCGGACGCCATCGAGGACCTCGCGCCCGCGATCGTCGTCGACCAGAAGCCGATCGGTGGCCACTCCCGCTCCACCGTGGGCACGATGACGGACATCTACTCCGTGATCAGGGTGTTGTTCTCGCGGCACGGGACGCCGAGCGCGGGCCCTGCGACGGCGTACTCGTTCAACGACCCGTCGGGCATGTGCCCCGAGTGCCACGGCCTCGGGCGCACCGTCCGGCCCGACTACGACCGCATCATCGACCCCGCCAAGTCCCTGGCGGACGGCGCGATCCTCTTCCCGCCGTTCGCCGTGGGGACCTGGCAGGGCCAGACGTACACCAACACCACCGACCTCGACACGCACAAGCCGGTGGGTGAATTCACGGCCGCCGAGCGGGAGTTCCTGCTGCGCGGCAGCCGTGACCGCGCCGCACGGAAGGTCAAGGTCGACAACACCGGCGGCGCCCGCGACATCGACTACGAAGGCCTCGCCGACCGCTTCGAGCGGCTCTACCTCCACCGCGACCTGTCGGCGCTCTCCCAGAAGACCCGCGACCTGGTGCAGGGCTTCCTGAACGAAGGCACCTGCCTCTCCTGTCGCGGGGCCCGCCTCAACCCGGCGGCGCTCGCCACCCGCATCAACAGCCTGGGCATCGCCGACTGCACCCGGATGGAAGTCACCGACCTCATCAAGGAGTTGGAGCGGATCGACGGCGCGGTGGCGGGCCCCGTCGCGCGCGCCGCCGTGACGGCCCTTGAGCGGATCGAGGCGATCGGCCTCGGCTATCTCAGCCTGGACCGTGACACGTCCACGCTCTCCGGCGGCGAGGGACAGCGCCTGAAGATGGTGCGCCACCTCGGCTCCAGCCTCACCGGCATGACGTACATCTTCGACGAACCGAGCGTCGGCCTGCACCCGCGCGACGTGGGCCGCCTCAACGACCTCCTCCTGCGGCTGCGCGACAAGGGCAACACCGTCCTGGTCGTCGAGCACGACCCCGACGTGATCGCGGTCGCCGACCACGTCGTCGACATGGGCCCGGCGGCCGGCACCGACGGCGGCCTGGTCGTCTTCGAGGGCACACCGGACGAGCTGCGACGGGCGGACACCCTCACCGGCCGCCATCTGCGCCGCACCACCGGCATCAAGGAACACCCGCGCGAGCCGGTCGGCGGCCACTGGGTCAAGGGCGCCGCTCTGCACAACCTCAAGAACGTGAGCGTACGGGTGCCGACCGGGGTGCTCACGGCGGTCACGGGCGTCGCGGGCTCCGGCAAGAGCACGCTGGTCTCGAAGGCGTTCACCGAGGCGCACCCGGACGCCGTGGTCGTCGACCAGTCGTCCATCGGCATCTCGGGCCGATCGACCCCGGCGACATACCTCGGGATCATGGACACGGTGCGCAAGCTGTTCGCGCGCGAGACGGGCGCGAAGGCGAGCCTGTTCAGCTTCAACTCACATGGCGCGTGCGAGAGTTGCCAGGGACGCGGGATCATCTACAGCGACCTCGCGTTCATGGACCCGGTGACCACGACGTGCGAGGCGTGCGAGGGGCGCCGCTTCAAGGAGGAGGTGCTGCGGCTCACGGTCGACGGCAAGTCCGTGGTGGACGTCCTGCAGATGACGGCCGATGACGCCCTCGCCTTCACCGAACGCTTCGATGACACCTCGATCCGGCGTCGGCTGCACGCGCTGCGGGACGTGGGGCTGACCTACCTCACGCTCGGGCAGCCGCTGAGCACCCTCTCCGGAGGCGAGCGCCAACGCATCAAGCTGGCCACGCAGTTGCACCGCACCGGCACGACGTACGTCCTGGACGAGCCGACCACCGGACTGCACATGGCGGACGTCGACGGGCTGCTCGCGATGCTCGACCGGCTTGTTGACGCGGGGAACACGGTGCTGGTCGTCGAGCACAACCTCGACGTCGTCAAGCACGCGGACTGGGTGATCGACCTCGGCCCCGACGGCGGCAAGCACGGCGGGCGGATCGTGTTCGAGGGGACGCCCGCACAACTCGCGCGGACACAGGGGTCGTTCACGGCGGAGCATCTGCGGGGCGCTCTGGGCGGGGAGCGGGCGCGCGCTGCATGATGTCCGGCACCGCCCCGCCCGGCTCGGGCGGCGGCGCCCCGCCCACGTGAGGAGAGCCGACCGTGCCCAGCAAGAAGGCCCTGATACGCCGCCCGAGCCCGCGCGTCGCCGAAGGCCTGGTCACCCACCTGGAACGCACACCGGTCGATACGGGGCTCGCGGTGCGGCAGTGGGAGACGTACGTCGCGGCGCTGAGCGCGCACGGCTGGGAGACCCACGAGGTGGAGCCCGCCGACAACTACCCGGACTCGGTCTTCGTGGAGGACGCGGTGGTCGTCTTCCGCAACGTCGCGCTGATCGCCCGCTCGGGCGCCGCCTCCCGGCGGGGCGAGGCGCCCGGCGTCGAGGAGGCCGTCGTCCGGCTCGGCTGCTCGGTCAACCGGGTGCGGGAGCCCGGCACGCTCGACGGGGGCGATGTCCTCAAGGTCGGCGACACGATCTACGTGGGGCGGGGCGGCAGGACGAACGCGGACGGGGTGCGACAGCTGCGGGCCGCCTTCGAGCCGCTGGGGGCGCAGGTCGTCGCCGTCCCCGTGGCCAAGGTCCTGCATCTGAAGTCCGCGGTGACGGCGCTGCCCGACGGCACGGTGATCGGGTACGAGCCGCTGGTCGACGGCCCCTCGCTCTTCCCCCGCTTCCTCCCCGTACCCGAGGAGGCGGGTGCGCACGTGGTGCTGCTCGGCGGCGCGAAGCTGCTGATCGCGGCGAGCGCGCCGAAGAGCGCGGAGCTCTTCGGCGATCTCGGATTCGAACCGGTTCCGGTGGATATCGGGGAGTTCGAGAAACTCGAAGGTTGTGTGACGTGCCTCTCAGTCCGACTCCGGGGACTGTACGCCTGACCAGCAATGAGGCCTTAGTCGCCCTGGAAGGGGGTACCCCCCGGATTCCCGGCCTCTTTACGGAGGGCTTAACCTACGGCAACGTAACCTACGACACCGTAGGTAGGTGGTGCACCGCTCGCATCGCCCGTAAGAACTCCCGTCCCCCCTGGAGCCCTCGTGACGATCACCTCTCCCCATCTCGGCAGCGCGGACAGCTGGACCGACGCCCGGCTGCTGTACGCGCTGGAGGAAGTGGTCGAGCGCGAGCTGAACCGCCACCTCAAGGTCGCCAAGGACTGGATGCCGCACGAGTACGTGCCGTTCTCCGACGCCCGCAACTTCCCCGGCCAGTTCGAGGACGGCGAGGCCTGGGAGAAGGGCCAGTCGCCGGTCACCGACATCGGGCGCATCGCCCTGGTCGTCAACCTGCTGACCGAGGACAACCTCCCCAGCTACCACCACGAGATCGCCAGCCTCTTCGGCCGTGACGGCGCCTGGGGCACCTGGGTGCACCGCTGGACGGCGGAGGAGGGCCGGCACGGCATCGTGATGCGCGACTACCTCCTCGCCTCTCGCGCCGTCGACCCGGACGAGCTGGAGCGGTTCCGGATGGCGCACATGAGCGAGGGCTTCGAGTCGGACAACCGCCACTCGATGCTGCACTCGGTCGCGTACGTCGCCTTCCAGGAGCTCGCGACCCGCATCTCGCACCGCAACACCGGCCATCAGTCGGGCGACCCGGTCTGCGACCGCATGCTGGCGCGCATCGCGACCGACGAGAACCTCCACATGGTCTTCTACCGCAACCTCCTCAAGGCCGCCTTCGAGCTCGCCCCAGACCTGACGATGCAGTCCGTGCGGGACGTGGTCGTCAACTTCCGCATGCCGGGACACGGCATGCCGGGCTTCGAGCGGGCCGCCGCGCAGATGGCCATCGGCGAGGTCTACAACCTGCGGATCCACCACGACGACGTGCTGCAGCCCGTGCTGCGCTTCCTGAAGATCATGGAGATCGACGGGCTCGGCCCCGAAGGGCGGAAGGCGCAGGAGGAGCTCGGCTTCTTCATGGGCGGGCTCGACTCGGAGGCGTCGAAGTTCGACGAGCGGCTCGCGGCGCGCAAGGAGCGGATGGCGGCGCGGCGCGCCTGATCCGCTCCGCCCGAAGCAGGGCGGTTGCCCCAAGGGGGGGGCGGGGCGGCTGGGATCGAACCAGCGTGTTCCGGTTTTGGAGACCGGCGCGACTGCCTCTGCGCTACGACCCCGCCCCTTGGGAGAGATCGTACGTGCCCTTCGGGGCGGCGGTCTCAGCGGTGGACGCTCCGCACCGCCGCCACATCACGCGGGACCTCCGGCTCGGGCACGGCCGCACTGAACGCCGCGAGGCGGCGCTTGACGCTCGCCGCGATGCCCTGTCCGAGCACGAACCGCGTGGGCGTGCGCGCCAGTTGAGCCGTGTCGAGGAGCCGGTGGGCCTCACGGCTGCGCATCCCGGTGTGCGTGAGCACCAGGTGGGCCAGGCGGTGTTCGCCCGCGGCGAGCGATGCCGCGACGGCGGTGGCGGCCTCGTCGTCGACGCGGTTGTCCGCGGCTCCGAGGACTCCGGCGGCGCGCACCCGGCCGAGGTCGAGCAGCTCCACTCCCGCGGCCACCGCGGCGGCGACGAGCCGGGCCGCCGCGCGCGGCCCGATGCCGTTGCTGGCCACGGACAGCCGGACCAGCGCGCCGTGCGGCGCCCGTTCCAGGGCGTCGGCAAGGAGCAGCGCACCCGCGTCACCCAACTGCGCGGCCGATACGTACAGTTCATTCACCGCGCCCCCGGCGACCAGCTCAGCGAGCGGCGCCGCTCCGGCCGCGCCCAGCGGATTGCCGCCCAGGAACACGCGCTCGACGCGCCGCCCCGTGTCGGCCGCCGCCAGGAGAGCGTCGGTGAGGACCGCGGCCCCGGCCGTGTCCAGGCCGGTCTGGACGAGATCGAGGGTGCGCAACGTCGTTACGGAGTAGAGCAGTTCGGCCGCCGCGCGGCCACCCGCCGAGCCCAGCGGGTTGCGCTTGAGCCAGACGCCCGTCACGACCTGCGGCGAGGCGCGCAGCTGGTCCGCGATGCGGCAGGCGCCGCCCGCGGTGATGCCGTTGCAGCCGAGGTAGAGCGTCTCGATGCGGGCCGCGCCCGCCGTGCCGGTCACGTCCGCCGCGCCCGCGTCACCGAGGCCGTCCGTGCCGAGCAGCAAGTGACGTACGGGAGGGGCTCCTTGGGCATCGCGGAGCGCATCGGCCACCAGGGCGGCGCCCCGCGCGCCCAGCGCCTGCTTGCACAGGTCGAGCCGTCCGTCGGGGAGCGCCGTGCCCGCCGTGAAGTCAAGGCGTTCCCCCGCGGGGCGGCCGCCCCTCAACCAGTTGAGCAGTGGGGCCAGTTCAGCCACGGGGCGGGGCACGACATGCGGCACTCCGGCGGAGAGGCTCTCGCCGGCGGAGACGTCCTCGCTCACCACTGCGCCTCCCGGTAGTCCTTGAGGAAGACCCCCGAGACGGGCGCGCCGGCCTCGCCGCGCACGATGGGGTCGTAGATCCGGGCGGCGCCGTCCACGACGTCGAGCGGCGTGCGGAAGCCACCGTCCGCGATGCGGCCCTTCTTGGGCGCGGGGTTCTCGTCCGTGATCCAGCCGGTGTCGACGGCGCACATGTGCACGCCCTGCTCGGCGAGTTCGGCGGCGCTGGTGCGGGTGAGCATGTTGAGGGCGGCCTTCGCCATGTTCGTGTGGGGGTGCCCGGCCGTCTTGTTGCGCACGGCGAAGCGGCCCTCCACCGCCGTCACGTTCACGATGTACGTGCGGGGGCGCGGCGAAGCGAGCAGCAGGGGCAGCAGGCGGTCGCAGAGCAGGGCCGGGGCGAGCGCGTTGACCAGCTGGGTCTCCAGGATCTCGGCGGGGTCGAGGCCACCGAGCCGGGCCGACCAGGAGTTCTCCGGCGAGGGGTCGGGGAGCAGCCCCGCCTCGTCGGCGTCGCGCAGGACCAGGGCGAGCGCGCCCTGCCCCGCGGAGCCCTCGGCGGTGCGCATCGGGCGGAACCCGGGGGCGCTGCGGGCGAGCGCGGGCAGTTGCGCCGCCTCCCCCGCCGCGAGGGCCGCGTACGACTCGGGCGGCCGCCTGACCGTCTGCGCCGCGTTGTTGACCAGGATGTCGAGCGGCCTGCCGTCCTGGCGCAACTCCTCGCACAGGCCGAGGACTTGGCGCGGGTCGCGCAGATCGACGGCGAGCACCGTGAGACGGTCGAGCCACTGCTTGCTGCCCTCCACCGCGCGGAAGCGCCGCTCGGTGTCGTGCGGGAAGCGGCTGCTGACCAGGAGCTCCGCGCCGTCGCGCAGCATCATCAGGGCCAGCTGGAAGCCGATCTTCACACGGCCGCCGGTGAGCAGCGCACGGCGCCCGCGCAGATCGGTGGCGAGCGCACGCCGGGAGCGGTTGTCGCCCGCGCAGTCGGGACAGAGCCGGTGGTAGAAGGAGTCGACCTGTCGATACGACGCCTTGCAGACATAGCAGGGGCGGGGGCGCAGGAAGACGCCGCCTTCGCCCTCGGCGGCCAGGGGCGCGTCCTCGCGGCGGTCGCCCGCGCCGGTCGCGGTGGCGGCCATGACGGCCGCGTCGGCGGCGGACAGTTCGGCCCCGCGCGCCTTGCGCCTGCGCAGCCGTCCGTCGCGGGCGAAGGAGGCGGCGACCTGCTCGGCCCGCAGCCGCACCGGGTCGTCGACGGGGAGCTCCCGCAGCCTGCCGACCACGTCGTGGAAGACCGCGAGGTCCGTCTCGCTGATCCCGCCGCTCTCGCCCATGTTCTCGCCCCGCATGTTCCGTGCCCGTGGTCCCGGCCGGATTCGAACCGGCGTATCCGCCATGCCATAGCGGTGAGTCTGCCTCTGCTCTACAGGACCTCGCGCCGCATGCCCCGCGTGCGCCCCCGGAGCGTATCCAGAGCCTCGCCCCCGTGTCGCATCGAATTTCCCGGGCGGCGCCCTCCGCCTCAGTGGGCGAAGACGGCGCTGGCCAGGACCACGTGGACGGCGGTGCCGCCGAGAATGCTCAACAGCGCGTTGCGGCGCCAGAGATGGAGGCCGACGGTGACGGCGAGGGCCGTCACCGGGGCCAGGGCGGACACCCCCGCGAAGGGGAGGTCGCGCAGGCAGTAGACGACGAGGATCACCATGACGCCGGCGGGCATGCGGGCGGCGAGGTACTGGACGGTGCCGCTCTCGCGCAGCGGGGCGAGGGCGGCGAAGGGCAGGGCGCGCAGCGCCCAGGTGACGGCGGCGGTGACGAGGACCGCGGCGATGGCGTACCTGGCGTCAGGCATGGCTCGGCGTCCTCCGGGTGGCCAGGTGGCGGGCCAGGAGCCCGAGGGTGAACAGGGCGAAGGCGGCCAGAAGCAGCTCGCCGGGAAAGACAAGGCGGGCGAACAGGGCGCTGAACAGGGCGAGTACGGGTGTGGGCAGATCACCGCGCAGATCCCGTACGGCGTCGACGGCGAGCACGGTGAACAGGGCGGTCAACGCGAAGTCCAGGCCCGTGACGCTGTCGGGGATCAGCGAGCCGAGCAGCGCGCCGGCGATCGAGCCGACCACCCAGTACAGATGCAGGAGGAGCTGCAGCCCGAGGATGCGCCGACCCGGCCAGGAGCGGGCCTGCTCCCCCGAGGTCAGGGCGAACGCCTCGTCGCTGAGCGCGAAGGTGCCGTACGCCTTGCCGACCCGCCCCCGGACGCGGTGCAGCGGGTAGGACAGCGCGTAGAACACGTGCCGGACGTTCACCATGAAGGCGGTCGCGGCGATCGAGGCCAGCGGGGCGACGGCGGCGACCATGCCGATGAGCAGGAACTCGAACGAGCCCGCGTAGACGAGCGCGGCGGACAGGCCCGCCCACCACCAGTCGAGCCCGGACTGGGTGACAAGGGCCCCGAAGGCGAGACCGAGCGGCAGGAACGCGAGCCCCACCGATGCGGTGTCCCCTAGCGCGGTCCGCACCCCTGAAAGGGGACGTGCAGGTGGGGCAGGGGTGGACACAGGGGGATCGCCGACAACGGGTGGTGCTATGTGCATGCCGACATTTTATGAAGATCCACGCCTAATTTGATTGCTGATAGTGGCTCTATGATGACCCCGTGAGCAATGCAATTCGCCTAGATGCGCTGGACCACGAAATTTTGTTTCATCTGCGCCAGGACGGCCGTCTCACCAACGTCGAGCTGGCCAAACGCGTCGGCCTGACCGCGCCTCCCTGTCTGCGCCGGGTCAAACGCCTGGAGGAGGCGGGCGTCATCGCCGGCTATCACGCCGTCATCGACACCGCGGCACTCGGGCGCGGTCTCGAAGTCCTCATCGACGTCGAGGTCAGCGCCAACGACCG
Organism: Streptomyces sp. NPDC041068; assembly: GCF_040647455.1. Classification (NCBI taxonomy): domain Bacteria; kingdom Bacillati; phylum Actinomycetota; class Actinomycetes; order Kitasatosporales; family Streptomycetaceae; genus Streptomyces; species Streptomyces sp. NPDC041068. The sequence goes on along the minus strand of NZ_JBEZCG010000002.1, from coordinate 535,361 downwards.
CGACACGTACCTGGAGTTCGAGGAGGTCGTGGCCTCCTACGAGGAAGTGATAGAGGTTCGGCGCATGTTCGGCCGCCCCGACTACTTCATCCGCGTCGCGGTCGCCGACCACGCCGCCTACGAGGCCTTTCTCACCGGCAAGCTCACCGGCCTCCCCTGTGTCCTGCGCGTCGACTCGCACCTGACGATGAAAACGGTCAAGCCGGGACCCTGACCGAGTTACCCGATTTACGAACGCCTCTCTCGGTGCAACTGTGGGCACCAGGGGTGGAACCCATGGCACAGACCCATGAGTGGATGTTCTACGAGGTCATGTGGCGCGGCTGGGCGGGGCGGGCGCAGGTGCCCTACCCCGTGCCGTGGTGGGCGCAGCAGGCCTTCCGGCGCTGGAGCGACGACTTCGACACCGGGACGTACGAATCGAAGGAGGCCGCCCTGGCCTCCAACGCCCTGTACCGCTACTGGCACATGGTGGGCGTGAAGGACCACCGCCAGGAGTCCCTGATCGGCCAGGCCGGCGAGATCGAGCCGGTCTACGACAAGTACTGCCTGTCCTTCTTCCTCCACGACCCGGCGACGGGCGCCCTCCACATGCCGCAGCTCACCGAGGGCGGCACCGTCGGACAGCGCATGGAGGCCCCGCATCTGCCGGTGGTCCTCACCGACTTCCGCACGCCGGACGGCGTCGAGTTCGTCCAGCGCACCTTCGCCACGACGATCGGCGCGCGGCAGCGGGACCTCGTGGTGACCCGCGTGACGGTGGGCACCGCGACCGGGCGGCCGCGCGAGGGCTGGCTCTGCGCGGCGGTGATGCCCGCGGGGCCGAGCGGCTTCCAGCGGCACGACCGCAACGGCCGTCAGATCACCGACCGGAGGCTGACGTTCCTGCGGCATCTGCCGGAGGAGAACCGGGTGGAGACGAACAGCGGCTGGGGCCCGGTGTTCGACACCGAAACGCCGCCCGAGCACTACGGCGTCTACGGCAACCCCGACTTCAGCCACGATCCGAACACCTATCTGACGCACAACCCGTTCCACGACCTGGTCGTGGGCGGCAAGCTGAACGGCGCGCGGCAGGCGCAGGACCAGGTGGCGGGGTTGTGCAGCGCGGTGTTCGCGTGGCCCTTCACGGTCGTCGACGACAACGTGTTCGAGGTGGACGTGCGGCTGCCCGTCGATCTGTACAGCGGGGCCGCCGACCTGGCCGAGATCAGGGCGACCCCGGCGGACGAACTGGAGGCCGCCAACCGGCGGTTCTGGACGGGCAAGCTGGTCGACCAGGGCCTGCAGCCCCACCTTCCGCGACCCGTCGCGCACTTGACGGACCTGTTCCGCGAGTCCCGCTCGCAGCTGCTCGTCCTCTCCGACCACGGCGAGATCCATCCGGGCCCGACGGTGTACGACTCGTTCTGGATCCGCGACTCCTCGGTGGAGTCCACGGCCTGCTCGCTGGTCGGCGACCAGGCGCTCGCCGAGCGCCAGTTGGGCACGCACTACCCGCTGAAGTTCAACCGCGGAACCGGCAGGATCGGCCCGTGCGCCGAGTACGGCTTCTACGGCGGCCCGCACGAGCGGGACGACCGGGAGTGGGACAGCAACGGCCAGGCCCTGTGGGCGATCGGCCGCTTCGACCGGACGAAGGGACGCGCCGCCGCGTTCGGCGCGAAGCTCTACACGCCGTACGTGATCGACGGCGCCCGGTGGCTGCGCGACAACCGCGACCAGTACGGCCTGCTGCACAGCGGCTGGAGCGCCGAGCATCTGGGCGAGCGCGACAAGCCGCACTACTGGGACGACCTGTGGGCGCTCGCCGGTCTGTACGAGTCGGCGCGGCTCGCGGAGCGCATCGGCTCGCCGGACGTGCCCGAACTGTGGGCCGCCTTCGACGACGTCAAGCGCGCCACCGCGGCCTCGATCCGCTGGGTCCTTGAGGAGCAGCGCAGGCGCGGCGCCTGGGAGACGTACATCCCGACCGGGCCCGCCGACGTCGGGCGCCTCGACTCGACGATGATCGGCGCGGCGGCGTTCTTCCATCCGCTGCGGCTGCACATGGGCAGCAAACTGGGCACGGACATCGACCGGGCGGCACGGTTCACGCTCGACACCATGTACGCCCACTTCGTGTCCGGCGGCTATCGGCACGAGGCCGCCTGGAACGCCTACGGGCCGTATCTGACCACGCAGTTGGCGCACGCGTATCTGCTCGCGGGCGATCCGGTACGGATGGACGCACTCCTCGGCTGGATCGTCGGGGCGTCCTTCCCGCGTACGCAGGAGCGGGCGGTGGCGCTCGGCGCGTGGAACGAGCAGCACGCCTTCAGCATCGCTTCGGACTTCCGCGAAGTGCCGTCACGGCACTGGTACATGGGCGACATCCCGCACGGCTGGGCCGCCGCCGAGTATCTGCTCCTGCTCCGCGACATCCTGCTCTTCGAGGCGGACGAGGACCGCGACCCGCATGTGTACATCGCGCCGGGCGTGCGTCCGCACTGGGTGCCTGACGGGGACACGGTGGCCGTGGAGTCCGCGCCGACGCTGTTCGGTGCCCCCTTCGGCTACCGGCTCACGCATGGCGCGGGGAACCGGACCGTGACGGTGGAGGTCACCGAGGCCCCGGAGCGGGTGCGGTACGTCTACCCCTGCCGGTTCGGTCAGGTGCGGTCCGCGTCGGCGGACGGGCGCGAGCTGCCGGTCTCCGGCGACGACGTCCATGTCCCGGCGGGGACGAGGCGGTTCACGGTGACGTACGGCTGAGGGCCGACGCGCCAGGATGCCGTGAAGGCCCGTGAGCCCGGACTCCCCCGCAGGGTCCGGGCTCACGGGCTCGCTCGTGGCAGGCGCTCGAAGACTCAGTGAATCGGAGCGCCTGCAGCTCACTGGCTCAGAGGCCCGCCGGCTCAACGGTTCAGGCACGCGGTTCGCGTCTGAGGGCGTACCGCTCCTTTTCGGAGAGGCCGCCCCAGACGCCGAACCGCTCGTCGTTGGCGAGTGCGTACTCCAGGCAGGCCGGGCGCATCTCGCACATCTGACAGATGCTCTTCGCCTCGCGCACCGAGCTTCCGGGCTCCGGGAAGAAGAAATCAGCTCCGGTCTGGGCGCACAGGGCCTGCTCCTGCCAGGCGAGTTCGGGCTCGGCTGTCATCTCGATCTGCATGCCGCCGATGCTGCACCACCGCACGAAACAAGCGATCAACGAACGATCAACAACCGTCCGGTCGGCGTTTCGCGACCGGTCCGCCCGCGGCGAGGCCCCGCTGAGACTGCCCCACGGGCGACGCCCCCAAACCGTCCGGCCATCATCCGTGCGGCCATCAACCGTCCGACGGCGATCCGCCCGACCGGCCCGAAGCCTACGCCTCCATCGGCTCGCCGGGAGGCGACGGCTGCAGCACCGCGAAGCGCGCGCCCGCGGGGTCCGCGAGCTTGGCGAAGCGGCCCACACCCGCCATCGAGATGGGCTCCATCCGCACGGTGCCTCCACTGCGGCGCGCCTTGGCGACCGCCTCGTCGCAGTCCTCCACCTGGAAGTACGGGAGCCAGTACGCCCCCGCGCCCGCCTCTGAGGGGTCGCTGGCGAGCGGCACGACGCCGCCGAACATGTCGTCCTCGGTGCCGTCCGCCGGATGCACCATGGTGTAGCTGCCGCCGGGGAAGGACGACTCGGAGGTGCCCCAGCCGAACACGGAGCCGTAGAACGCGACGGCCTGGGGGACGTCCGGGGTGTAGAGCTCGGTCCAGACCAGCGAGCCCGGTTCGTTCACCACATCAAGACCCTTGAGCTGCCCTTGCTGCCAGACGGAGAAAGGAACCCCGGCGGAGTCGGTGATACCCGCCATGCGGCCGAGGTCGCCGACGTCCACCGCCTCGTACAGCGTGCCGCCGCCGGCCTGTTCGGCCGCCTTCACCGTGCCGTCCACGTCCGGGGTGCGGAAGTAGACCGTCCAGCTCGGTGGGGCGTCTTCCGCGGGGATGGCCATCGCGCCCGCCGCGGTCCGGCCGCCGAGCCGATACTGGCTGTAGCCGCCGAACTCCTCGCCGCCCTGCTGGAGCTCCCAGCCGAACAGCTCTTGGTAGAAGCCGCGGACGTCCCCGAGGTCGGGTGCACACATGTCCACCCAGACCGGAGTGCCCGTGACGAAACGGGTATTGAGCATGATCGACTCCTTTGTCGCATCTCTCTTCCGTCCTCCCGAGTCTGGCACCCGCCACTGACAATCCGCCCGCCGTGCCCAGAACTCCCCTCCCACGTCGCCATTTCATGAACGGACAACATTTCTGAGAGCGCTCTCAGCCATAAGTCTTGACGCCACATTCACCCGCCGCAACAGTGGTGCACCACCCCCGCACCCCCACCCCACCCCCCACACTCCACCGCGCAGGAGACCTTCCGTGATATCGCGACGAACGTTCCTGACCACCGCCGCCGGCGCCGCGGGCGCCCTCACCTATCCCGTCTGGGGGAGCGCTCTCAGCCCCGGCGCCCGTGCGGGCGGCAGGGCCGCGCCCGCCACCTGCGAGCTGGCCCTCGCGAACAAGTCGCTCCCCGGCCAGGTGCACGCCTACGTCACCGGGCACGAGCAGGGCACCGACCGCTGGGTGCTGCTCAAGCCCGACGGCGGGGTCTACCGCCCCGACTCCCCCTCGGCGCCGCAGACCCCGCTGCCCGTCGACTGCGCCATCCCGCTCGGCGCCGCCGGTTCGGCGCCCAAGGTGCTGACGCTGCCTCAGATGTACGGCGCCCGCGTCTACTTCGTACGCGACGACAAGCTCGACTTCTTCCTCAACCCGGGCCCCGCCCTGGTCGAGCCCGCCTTCGCGACCCGCGAGGACCCCAACTACGGCCGCACCTGGTCGTTCTGCGAGTTCACCTTCAACCCTCAGCAGCTCTACGCCAACATCAGTTACGTCGACCTCGTCACCGCCCTGCCCATCGGGCTGACCCTGGAGGGCGACGGCACGCACACCGTCGCCCCGTTGCCCGACGGCGCCGTCGACAAGATCGCCTCGGACCTCGCCGCGCAGGCGGCCAAGGACGGGCAGCCGTGGGACGACCTGGTCATCCGGGGCGACGGCGGCGTCCTGCGGGTCATCTCGCCGCAGAACCTCATGGCGCCGTACTTCGACAGGCCCGACCAGATGCCGTTCCGCGACGTGTGGAACGGCTACATCGACCAGGTGTGGGACAAGTACCGCTCGACGGACCTCAAGATCGATCTCCAGGGCGGCCGCGGCGTGTTCACCGGGCGCGTCAGCGGCGACGTCCTCACGTTCAACGGCGGACACTCCTTCACCAAGCCGACCTCGAAGGACATCTTCACCTGCAACCACGGCCCCTTCGCCAACAACCCGAACGACCCCGACGACAAGAAGGGCCTCCTCGCCAGGCTCGCCGCCGGCTTCAACCGCAGCATCATGCTCACCCACCCCGAGCAGCCGAACGGCGCGACCTCGGCGGACTACTACCGGGACGCGGTGACCAACCACTGGTCACGCGTGGTGCACGCCAACTCCCCCATCGGGTACGCGTTTCCGTACGACGACGTGCGCCCCGACGGGCAGCCGGACGTGTCGGGAGCCGCGCACGACGGGAATCCGCGGCGGTTCACGGTGAGTGTGGGTTCCTAGCCGACGGTCGGCCGAAGCCGTGCCCCCCCGGTCGCGGAGCCGGGGGGGGCGGAGCCGCTGGACCAGACCCGTTATGCCGACACCCTGCGCACCAGAGCCGTCGGCAGGACCACCTGCGCGGGACCGGAACCGGCGCCCTCCTCGCCTCTGCCGCGCAGGATCATGCGGGCCATCAACCGGCCCATCTCCTCGATGTCCTGACGGACCGTCGTCAGCGGCGGCTCGGCCCCCTCCGCCACCGGCAGCATGTCGTCGAAGCCCACCACCGCCACGTCGTCCGGCACCCGCCTGCCCCGCTCACGCAGCACGCGGAGGGCGCCGGACGCGGACAGGTCGTTGGCGGCGAAGACGGCATCCACCTCCGGTACACGGTCCAGGAGTTCCCGCATCGCGCGCTCCCCGCCCGCCGGGGTGAAGTCCCCCTCGGCGATCAGCCGCGGATCCACGTCGCCCAGCACGTCACGGAAGCCGTCGAGGCGGTCGACCGCGGACGTCTGGTCGAGGGGTCCCGTGATGTGCGCGACGCGCTCACGGCCGAGGCCGACCAAGTGGCGCACCGCCTCGCGGGCCCCGCCGCGGTTGTCGCAGTCGACGTACGGCGCACCCGGCCCGCCGGACTCCTCCTCCGGCCAGCCCGGCCTCCCGCCGAACACGGTGGGCAGCCCCGCGCGCCGGATGATGCCGGGCAGCGGGTCGTCGAGGTGCAGCGAGAAGACGAGCGCGCCGTCGACGTGACCGCCCGCGAGATAGCGTCCGACCCGCTCGTGGTCGTCCCGCCCCTCGGTGAGCAGCAGTACGAGCTGCACGTCCTGCGCCGTCAACTCCTTGCTTATGCCCCGCAGTTGCAGTGCGAAGAACGGGTCGGCGAAGACCCTCGTCTCCGGTTCCGCGATCACCACGGCGACCGCGTCGTGGCGCCGGGTCACCAGGCTGCGCGCGGCGCGGTTGGGGACGTAGCCGAGCTCGTCGACCGCGTGTCTCACCTTCTCCGCGAGCGCCTCCCGCACGCCGGGATCGCCGTTGACGACACGGGAGACGGTGGCCCTGGAGACCCCGGCACGTGCGGCCACGGCCTCCAGGGTGGGACGCGGTTCCTCGGTCACCTTCGCTCACTCCTCCCTGACGGTGTCTGGGGGCATCCTTCCGTACCGGCCGCGCAGGGGGTCCGGCGAGGGCGGTTCGGTCCTGCGCCTACGCTGCCTCCCATGTTCAAGAAGCGGAGAGAGCGCAAGCAGGCCGAACTCCACGAGCAGCTGGCCGGGGCCCTGCGGGACCCGGACACGGCGGTCCGCGCCAAGGCGGCGACCACCGCCGCGGAGTCGGCCCGGTTGGAGTGGGCGCTGCGCGAGCTGGCGCAGGCCGTGGCGCGCGAGCCGTGGACGGACGACTTCGACGAGACCGTGGTGGACGGCTTCGCCGTGACCCTGCGACGCGACCCCGCCGTCCGCGAGCGCGCGGAGCGGATCATCACGGAGCACCTCACCGACCCGGAAGGCTTCCTGCGGGCGTGGACCGGCTTCGTGGCGGAGATCGGCGGGCCCCCGGCCCTCGGGGACATCGGCGAGGACCTCCGCGACGACATGCGGGAGCGTCTCACGTATCTGCGCGGGGAGGGCTGGACCCCCGAGGGCCCCGACGGGTTCGGGCGTCCCGGCACCTTCGCGCGCGACCTGGCGTTCGACCTCGCGGTGATGCTGGCCTCGCTCGTGCTGCGCCGCAACGAGCCGCTGTCCGCGGCCGAGACCGAGCAGGTGCGGACCGGGATGCGCGCCGCCCTCGCCGAGGCGCTGCCCCTGGCCCCGGGCGGCACGGAGCGCGCCAAGGCCCTGGGCGCCCTCACCAAGCCGCCCCAGGACGGCTCCTGGACCGAGCACGCGCGCGTGGGCGTCATGGTCGACGAGGCTCTGGAGATGTGCGCCGACGCCGATCAGGACCGGATGGCCCTCGGCATCGAGACGCTCTCCCTGATCCTGCTGCTCGACGGCGTGTTCCGGTACGGCCCCGTGAAAAAGACCCTGGACCGCTTGGCCGGAGGAGAGCCCGACGCCCTCGTCCTGCGCGAGGTGCTGTCCTGCTACGACTACCTCCACACGCACAAGCCCCTGGACGAACCGCCGCTCGCACTGTTCCTGGAGGGGCTGCGGCACGCGGACGTGGGAGTGCGCAAGGCCGCCGTCGAAGGGCTCAACCCGATGGCCGAGGGGTCCCCCGCGGAGAAGGAGGCCGTGGACGGGCTCGTCGACCGGCTGGAACACGACGAGGACACCGCGGTGCGCGAGAGCGCCGCCAGGACGCTCGTCGGCCTCGACTGCGCCGAGGAGGGCAACGCCCTGGCCGCCTCCGACGCCCTGGAGCGCTCCGCCGACTCACCGGTCCCCGCGCTCCGCGCGCTCTCCCTGCGGGACGCCCTCCGCCGCGGCATTCCCGACGCGTACGACCGCATCCTCCACGAGCTCGAATCCCCCGACCCGCACTGGGAGTTCGTGTGGGGCTTGGCCGACTTCCTCGACGGCGAGATCCCTCTGCCCGACGACATCCGCCCCCGCCTGATCGAACGACTGGAGCGCCTGAGCACATCCGGCTGGACAGGACGCTGCGACGACCCGGACGGCTACCCCGACGCGGAGGACCGGGCCGAGAAGCTGCCCGAGCTGCTGAAGCGGCTGCGCGCCGAAGGCTAGGGGCTAAGGGCTAGGGGCTAAGGGCTAAGGGCTAAGGGCTAAGGGCTAAGGGCTAGTGATGGTCGTGACCCGACGTCCCCGACTTCTCGGAGCCTTTGGTGCTGCCCTTCGCCTCCCCCGCGTGGTGCGGCTCATAGTCCGGAATCGTCCCGTCCGGCTTCTTGACCAGGAAGAGTCCCGCCATCCCCATGTCCGAGTGGCTCTGGACATGGCAGTGGTACATCCAGGCCCCGGCGCCCACCCCCTCGCCCGCGATCACCTGGAAGCCGAAGGAGTCCCCCGGGCCCGTGATCTTGTCGTCGAGGATCTGGCTCGGGTCGTCGGGGCCCGCCAGCATGCCCGTGCGGTTGTCCGCCCAGCGATGACCGTGCACATGGAACGTGTGGTAATACTCGCCGTGCGTGATCGACACGAATTCGACCCGATCCCCCACCGTGGCCTCGAAGTTGGGGGTGTCGTGGCCCGCCTTGTTGTTGATCGTCATGTCGTTGAAGACGATGGTGAAGGTCTTGTCCGGCAGCAGGTCGCCCTTGCGCCGCACGATCAGTGCGCCGTAGAGGCCCTTGCGCACGCCTCCGGTGCCGTGGTCGGTGCCGACCACGTGGTCGTGGTAGTGCCAGTAGCCCGCGGTGCCGGGCCGCCACGTGCCGTCCTTGCGGCGCCCCGGGGCGTGCGTGCGCCAGGTGTAGGTGCGCTTGCCGCCCGGCTCGACATGGCTCTTCGTGTGCCGGGTGCCGTCGCTGGAGATCTCGTAGTCCATGCCGTGGACGTGCAGGCTGGCGTCCACGTCCATCGTGTTCTCGAACTCGATATGCAGGGTGTCGCCCTCGTTCAACTCGATGAGCGGGCCCGGTATGGAGGCCTTGCCCTTCTCCAGGCCGTAGCCCATCCGCCCGTCCGGGAGCTTCTCCGCGTACATCTTGATGCGCTTCACCTCGCCGCCCGCGGGGGCCGTCTTCGGCGGCGCCTCGGCCGTGCGCGCGTCGGGCGCGTTCGCGAGCGACAACGATGTCACACCGGCTGCCGCCGCCGCGCCGCCCGCGAGCATCCTCCGGTTGAAGCTCCGTCTGTCCATGCCGGTCCTGTCCGTACCGGCCCTGCCCGTACCGGCCCTGTCCATGCCGCGTCCATCCATGCCGAACTCCCCACTGCGGTACGGAGACTGACGGGGCACGAGAGGCCCCGGGGACGGCCACACGGTATCGACGGGATCTTCGTTTATCCACACGCAGGACAAAGTTTGCGCTATCGCGGTGATACCTATTGGCGAGTTGCGGAAAGAGGTCTAGCTTCGTCGGCGCTGTTGCTGTGACCGACGAGGGGTGGGTGTACTCATGCGGCTCACACCGCATCAAGAACCCTTGGGCGTACGAGGGTTGAGCAGAGCGCGACGCAGACCGAACCGCTCGCGCAGGACCTGGACGGCCGTCCTGGTGTCCGGCGCCCTGGTCACCGGGGCGCTGTCGGCCCAGGCCGCCTCGGCACGGCCCTACCCGGAACCGCCGTTGACAACGATGTCCCTGCCGTCGCCGCCCGGCGGCGCGAACGTGAAGGTGCTCGTCTTCCACGGCTCGGCGGCGGGCGGCGACGAGTCCCCCGTCGTCGACGCCGCCATCGAGGCGATCGAGAAGATCGGCCAGTCGGGCCCGGCCGCCCAGCGGTTCAGGATCGAGGCGACCGACGACCCGGCCGTCTTCACGAACGAGGCCAAGCTCGGCAAGTTCAACGCCGTGACCTTCGTGACCGGCGGCGGCGACGTCCTCGACGCCGAGCAGGAGGCGGGCCTGGAGGCCTACATGGAGGCCGGCGGCGGCTTCCTCGGCATCCACGACGCGGCCCGCGCCGAGCCGTACTCGAGCTGGTTCACCGGCCTGATCGGCGCCCGGCCCGCGGATGCCGGCCCGACGAACGTCCAGCGGGCCACCGTCGAGGTCGGCGACCGCGAGAACCCGGCGACCAAGGACCTGCCCCTCCAGTGGAAGCGCCCCGACCGGTGGCTGAACTGGACGAAGAACCCCTCCGGTGCAGTGCATACGGTCGCCCGTGTACGGGAGACGACATACCAGCCGGGCAACGGCAAGAACGGGTGGGACCACCCGGTTTCGTGGTGCCGCGACTACGACGGCGGACGCTCCTTCTACACCGGCATGGGCGGCACGGCGGCGTCGTACGACGAAGTGGACTTCCGCGGCCACCTGCGCGGCGCCCTGCTGTGGACCACCCGCATCGCGCGCGCCGACTGCAAGGCGACGATCGACGCCAACTACAAGGCGGAGCGCCTCACCCGGCCCAACCAGCCCGGCCAGAACGACCAGATCGGCGAGCCGCACGGCCTGGTCACCGCGCCCGACGGGCGGGTCCTCTACATCGGCCGCGGCGGCGCCGACTCCTCGCAGCCGGTGGTCACCGACTGGAACAACCCGGACATCGGCAAGGGCAGGGGCGAGATCCACGTCTACGACCCCAAGACCAAGAAGGTGACGCTCGCGGGCGCCCTGTCGGTCTTCGGCAACAAGGGCGGCGGCGATGAGCTGATCAAGGTCGAGGAGGGCCTGCTCGGCATCGAGCTCGACCCGAAGTTCACGCAGAACGGCTGGGTGTACCTGCACTACACGCCCCATTCGAAGATCAACCGCGAGACGCACATGGCCGAGCGGTACGTCTCCCGCTTCACCCTGGACCAGGCCACCAACAGGCTGGACATGGCCAGCGAGAAGGTGCTCCTCAAGTGGCCGGTGCAGATCCACAGTTGCTGCCACGCGGGCGGCGGAATGGCCTGGGACTCCAAGGACAACCTCTACATCGCGACCGGCGACAACAACTCCTCCGGGTTCACCGACGGTTACTCCGGCAACAACCCACAGCCCAACTTCAAGGGCGTCTCCTTCGCCGACGCCCGCCGCACCGCGGGCAACACCAACAACCTCAACGGCAAGATCCTGCGCATCCACCCGGAGCCCGACGGGACGTACACGCTCCCCGAAGGGAACCTCTTCACCGGCAAGGAGCAGGACGAGGGCGGCGGCAAGACGCGCGGCGAGATCTATGTGATGGGCGTCAGGAACCCCGCCCGCATCTCCGTCGACAAGAAGACCGACACGCTGTACGCCGGATGGGTCGGCCCCGACGCCCCCGCGCCGTCGACGACGTGGGGCCCCGCGAAGTACGACACGTTCGCCGCGATCACCCACGCCTCCAACCGCGGCTGGCCGTACTGCATGGGCAACAACCAGCCCTACCGCGACCGCAATCTGCCGGACCCGACGAAGCCGCTCGGCTGGTACGACTGCAAGAACCTCAAGAACGAGTCGCCCAACAACGACGGCCTGGTGAAGATCCCGCCTGCCGAGCCCAACACCATCTGGTACTCCCCGCAGGGCGGCGGCGTCGACTACCCCCGGGACGCGAACGGCGTGCCGAGCTACAGGACGGAGGAGCAGAAGCAGCTCCTGCCGTGGCTCAAGGGCGGTGGCCAGGCGACGATGAACGGCCCCGTCTACCGCTACGACGCGGCCGACGCAAGCGCCGACAAGTGGCCCTCCTACTGGGACGGCAAGTGGTTCGTCGGTGACTTCTACGACGGCGACCAGCCGCGGCACGCGGTGCTCACCGACCCGAAGACGGTGGGCAGCGGCGGGCTCCCGGTGCACGCCGAATCCCTGAAGAAGATCATTCCGATCGGCAACGACGGCATCAAGAACCTCATGGACTGGAAGTTCGCGCCGGACGGCTCGCTGTACGTCCTCGACTACGGCAGGGGCTTCTTCACCTCGGACGCCAAGTCGGCGCTGTGGCGCGTGACGTACAAGGGCGGCGCGGCGACCCCGGCCGCCGACGACCTGGCGAGGAAGGCGGGATGATGCCGGCGTCCTGGAATGCGATCGGCAGTGCATCGCGTACATCGCGTACTGCATCTCGAATATCGCGTACTGCATCCAGAAGGCGAAGACTGTATACAGCGTTGTTCGCCGCGCTCCTGATGGTGCTCGGTCTGACCTCCACCACCGCGACGGCACGCCCCGACAACACCGGGCTCGCCGCGGCGCAGACACTGACCTGGACCGCCGACAACGACATCACCAAGTACAAGTCGGCGCCCACCACGGCGGTGGCGGGACAGACGACGATCGTCTTCGAGAACAGCGAGGCGACCGGCAACACGACGGGCATGCCGCACACGCTGACGTTCGACGTCTCCGACCCGGAGTACAACAACGACGTCCCGCTGAACATCCTGGCCAACCCCAACGACGAGCAGGGCGGCAAGCACACCGCCGAGGTGACGCTCACCCCGGGACGCTACCGCTACCACTGCACCATCCCGGGCCACGGGTCGATGCAGGGCATTCTCGTCGTCACCGAGGGCGGCGGCGAGGACACCACGGCTCCGGAGGCCTCGGCCAAGGTCGAGGGGACGACCAACGCCGATGGCGCGTACGTCGGTTCGGCCTCGGTGGCGGTGACCGCGACGGACGAGGGTTCGGGCGTCGACAAGGTCGAGTACGCGGTCGGGGCGGACGGGGCGTGGCAGCCGTACACCGCGCCCGTGGTCGTCGACCAGGTCGGCACGCACAAGATCCGCTACCGCGCCACCGACAAGGCGGGCAACGTCGCGGCGGAGAAGGCCGTCGACTTCACGGTCGTTCCGCCGCCGACGGACGACAAGACGCCTCCGGAGACGTCGGCCACGGTGACCGGCGAGAAGAACGACCAGGGGCAGTACATCGCGATGGCCACGGTCACCGTCACGGCGTCCGACACCGGCTCCGGCGTCAACAAGATCGAGTACGCGATCGGGGACGGCGCCTGGACCACGTACTCCGCCCCTGTGATGGTCCACGAGGTGGGCACCCACAAGGTCCGCTACCGCGCCACCGACAAGGCCGGCAACCAAGCCGCGGAGAAGGCCGAGGAGTTCACGGTCGTCGCGCCGCCGGTCGAGGACAAGACGCCTCCGGAGACGTCGGCGAAGGTCGAGGGCGACAAGGACTCGGACGGCGCCTACCTCGGCAGGGCGAAGGTGACGGTCACCGCGACGGACGCCGGCTCGGGCGTCGCCAAGGTCGAGTACTCCCTGGACGGCGGCCCCTACCTCGCCTACGAGGCGCCGGTCGTCGTGGACCGCGTGGGACGCCACTCCGTGGCCTACCGGGCGAGCGACAAGGCCGGCAACACGGCCGAGGCGAAGAGCGTGTCGTTCACCGTCTCGGAGGGCGGCGGGGTCCCCGCCCCCAACTGCCCCGAGTTCGACGAGCGGTCGACGGTGATCGTGGGCACGGTCGACACGGGCATCCCGAACCGCGTCACGAACAACCGCTGCCGCATCAACGAACTGATCGAGGACGAGAAGGAGTGGACCTCGCACGCGCTCTTCCTGAAGCACGTCAAGGGAGTGACGGACAAGCTCCTGAGGGCGGGTGAGATCGACCAGCGCGAGTACAACAAGATCAACCGTGCCGCCAAGCAGTCCGGCATCGGCAAGCCCGGCCAGACCGAGGGCTACCGCAAGCTCTTCGACGGCACCAAGGAGACCTTCGAGAAGTGGGAGCAGGTGGGCGGCGGCAAGTTCGGTCTCAACGCCGACGGCACCCTCACCAGTTCCACCACGGTCCAGGGCATGGGCATGCTGTGGTTCCCGCAGCGCAAGTACAGCGACTTCTCTCTGAAGCTCCAGTGGCGGGACGACGCGCCGGGCAACGGCAACACCAACTCCGGTGTCTTCGTGCGCTTCCCTCAGGTCCACGACCACCCGGAGGAGTCACGTCCGGAGTGGGTCGCCATCAAGTACGGGCACGAGGTGCAGGTGCTCGACCGTCCTGACGGCGACATGTACAAGACGGGGTCGGTCTACGGCTTCGACCGGGTGGGCCTCGCCGGTGCCGGCGTCACCCCGAAGGGCACGTGGAACGACTACGAGATCCGCGTGGTGGACCAGCACTACTCGATCTACCGCAACGGCGTCCTGATCAACGAGTTCGACAACGTCGGCGGCCAGGAGTTCGTGCCGCCGCGCGGCGACGACCCGGGCACGGACGGCCGCCGGTACGCCTCCGGCTATCTCGGGCTCCAGGTCCACGGCGTGACGGACGTGGTGTCGTACCGGGACATCAGGATCAAGGAGTTGTAGCGGCGGCAGCATCGCGCCCGGTGCCCCCGTCCCCCCAGGGGCGGAGGCACCCTCGCGGCTCGGGCTACTCCTCGTGCTTAGCCCGGCTCGGCTGCACCCGCTTCGGTTCCCCCGGCATCTTCGGGTACTCCGGCGGGTAGGGCAGGTCGCCGAGCCCGCGGTCCCGCTCGTCGCGGTCGGCCAGTTCGAGCAGGGCGTCGAGCGAGTGCGCCTCGTCGTCCATGTCCGCGTGGACGTCGCCGAGGCGCGCGAAGCGGTCCGGCATCGTGGCGATGTCGAAGTCCTCGGGCACGGCGTCGTCGACCTCGTCCCAGCGCAGCGGTGCCGAGACCGGTGCGTGGGGGCGGGCCCGTACCGAGTAGGCGGAGGCGATGGTGCGGTCGCGGGCCGTCTGGTTGTAGTCCACGAAGATCCGTGCCCCGCGCTCCTCCTTCCACCACGCCGTCGTCACCGCGTCCGGCATCCGCCGCTCCAGCTCGCGCCCGCAGGCGATGGCGGCCCTGCGGACCTCGGTGAAGGTCCAGCGCGGCTCGATCGGCACGAAGACGTGCAGGCCACGGCCTCCGGAGGTCTTGGGCCGACCCTCCAGGCCGCCGAACTCCGCGAGGACCGCGCGGAGTTCGTGGGCGGCGCGCACGGCGTCGGCGTAGTCCGTGCCGGGCTGCGGGTCGAGGTCGATGCGGAGTTCGTCGGGGTGGTCGGTGTCGTCGCGCCGCACGGGCCAGGGGTGGAAGGTGAGGGTGCCGTACTGGGCGGCCCAGATGACGGCGGCCACCTCGGTGGGGCAGATCTCGTCGGCGGTGCGGCCGCTGGGGAAGGCGATGGTGCCCGTCGGGATCCAGTCGGGCAGGTTCTTCGGGGCGCGCTTCTGGTAGAAGGACTCGCCGGTCACGCCCTCCGGGTAGCGCTCCAGGGTCGTGGGCCGGTTCCTGAGCGCGCGCAGGATGCCGGGGCCGACGGCCACGAAGTACCGGGCGAGGTCCAGCTTGGTGAATCCTCGCTCGGGGAAGACCACCCGGTCGGGGCTGGACAGACGCACCGTCCGCTCCCCCGTCTCGATCTCCACGGCCGCGCTCTTGCCCTTCGCTGCACCCATGCGAGCCACGCTAAGCGTGCCGGACATACATCGCACACCGGGCGATACACGGCAAAGCACCGCAGAATCGAGGCATGGATCTGCCGGTGATGCCTCCCGTGAAGCCCATGCTCGCCAAGCCCGTGGCGAAGATCCCGCCGGGCATGCAGTACGAGGCCAAGTGGGACGGCTTCCGCGCGATCGTCTTCCGCGACGGCGACGAGATCGAGATCGGCAGCCGCACGGGAAAGCCCCTGACCCGCTACTTCCCCGAGCTGGTGGCGGCCCTGCGCGAGCGCCTTCCGGCACGCTGTGTGATGGACGGCGAGATCGTCATCGCCAGGGACGGGCGCCTCGACTTCGACGCGCTCACGGAACGCATCCATCCCGCGGCCTCGCGGGTCACGCTGCTCGCCGAGCGCACCCCCGCCTCGTTCGTGGCGTTCGACCTCCTCGCCCTCATGGACGAGTCGCTGCTCGACGTGCGGATGGCCGACCGGCGCGCCCTCCTGGCGAAGGCCCTGTCCGGCGTCACGGCCCCCGTCCACGTGGCACCGGCGACCACGGACCCCGGCGTGGCGCGTGAGTGGTTCGAGCAGTTCGAGGGCGCGGGCCTGGACGGCGTCATCGCCAAGCCGCCGGACCTGCTCTACCGCCAGAACGAACGCCTCATGTTCAAGATCAAGCACGAGCGCACGGCGGACTGCGTGGTCGCGGGCTACCGCTTCCACAAGAGCGGGCCCGTCGTCGGCTCGCTCCTTCTCGGCCTCTACGACGACGAGGGCGCCCTGCAGCACGTGGGGGTCGCCGCGGCCTTCTCCATGAAGCGCCGTGCCGAGCTCGTCGAGGAGCTGGAGTCGCTGCGGATGGAGTCCGCGGACGGGCACCCGTGGGCGGCGTGGACGGACGAGGCCGCGCACGAGACGGCCCGTATGCCCGGCGCACCGAGCCGCTGGTCCGGCAAGAAGGACCTCTCCTGGGTGCCGCTGCGCCCTGAGCGGGTCTGCGAGGTGGCGTACGACCACATGGAGGGCGGCCGCCGCTTCCGCCACACGGCCCGCTTCCGCACCTGGCGCCCCGACCGCGCCCCGGAGAGCTGCACTTACGCCCAGCTGGAGGAGCCAGTGAGCTACTCCCTGGCGGATGTCCTGGGCGACCCTCGGGCCTGAAGGGCCCACCGAGCACCCCGAGTACCCCGAGTACCCCGAGCCCCTCCCGAGCACCACATTCACGCCAATGTGCGATGCGGCTCCCCCGCACCTTCCACCCCAGTGATCGCAACCGTATGCTCCTGCGCCTGACACGTCAGTTACCGACGGTAAGGGGGACGGGGCATGGGGCACAGTCGTGCCGAGGGAAGCACGCGGCGGGGGTTCGTCGCGGGAGCCGCGGCGGTCGGCGGTGCGGCCGCGCTCGGCGTGGGCGCGGGGGCGCTGCCCGCGGCGGCAGCCACGCCAAACGCCCCGCGCGCGAAGCAGACCGTGGCCGTGCTCGGCGGCGGTGTCGCCGGACTCACGGCCGCCCATGAGCTGGCGGAGCGCGGCTTCGCCGTCACGGTCTACGAGCGCAGGGAGCTCGGCGGCAAGGCCCGCAGCATGGACGTACCGAACAGCGCGAAGGGCAACCGCAAGCCGCTGCCCGGCGAGCACGGCTTCCGCTTCATCCCGGGGATCTACCACAACCTCCCGGACACGATGCGCCGCATCCCCTTCGCGGGGAACGCGAACGGCGTGTGGGACAACCTCGTCGCACCCCACGAGATGTCGTTCGCGCGCACCGGCCGCGAGGACATCCGCATGCCGATCCCCTGGCCGGGCAGCGAGCCGGAGAAGCTCACACTCGACGACATCCGGCGGGCCCTGACGGCGCTGCTCGACACCGCGTTCAACCTGCCGGCCCACGAGGTCGCGTACTTCGTGAACCGCGCCCTGGTCTTCCTCACCAGCTGCGACGAACGCCGCGACGACGACTGGGAGTCGACGCCCTGGTGGGAGTTCGTGCGCGCCGAGCGGATGTCGAAGGACTACCAGCGCATCCTCGCGATCGGCGTCACCCGCAACATCGTCGCGACGAAGGCCGAGGAGGCGAGCACCCGCACCGTCGGCACGCTCGGCGAGGCCTTCGTCTTCAACGCGCTCGGCCAGGGCGCCGACGGCCCGCCGGACCGGATCCTGAACGCGCCGACCAACGAGGCGTGGATCGACCCGTGGGTGACCCATCTGAAGTCGCTCGGCGTGGAGTTCAAGATCGGCTGGACCGTGCGCGAGCTGGCGTTCGGCGACGGCCGCATCACCAAGACCGTGATCGAGGACCCGGACGGCGCGCGGCGCGACATCACCGCCGACCACTATGTCCAGGCGATGCCGGTGGAGCACGCGCGCAGGACGTGGAGCGCAGAACTCAAGGCGGCCGACCCCCAGTTGGCACGCTGCGACAAGCTGGAGACGGACTGGATGACGGGCATCCAGTTCTATCTGACCGAGCGTCCCGCCACCGTGAAGGGGCACTTCAACCTCATCGACTCCCCCTGGTCACTGACCGGCATCGCCCAGGCGGCCCACTGGCCCGAGCGCGACTTCCCCGCCGACTACGGCGACGGCGCGGCGGTCGACTGCCTGTCGGTGGACATCTCCGAGTGGGACAAGCCGGGGATCCTGTACGGCAAGACGGCCAAGCAGTGCACCCGCGAGGAGGTCGCCA
This sequence comes from Streptomyces sp. NPDC041068, assembly GCF_040647455.1. Classification (NCBI taxonomy): domain Bacteria; kingdom Bacillati; phylum Actinomycetota; class Actinomycetes; order Kitasatosporales; family Streptomycetaceae; genus Streptomyces; species Streptomyces sp. NPDC041068. The sequence goes on along the minus strand of NZ_JBEZCG010000002.1, from coordinate 517,153 downwards.
AGGAGGTGTGGGCGCAGCTCAAGGCCGCCCTGAACGACACCGGCAAGACGGTCCTCAGCGACAGCAAGCTGCACTCGTGGTTCCTCGACCCGGGCGTCGACGGCCTCGGCACGCCGAACCCCACCAACGAGGACCAACTCCTGATCCACCCCGTGGGCACGCTGCACAACCGCCCGTCGGCCGCCACGAAGATCCCGAACCTGTTCTTGTCGGGTGACTATGTCGCCGTGGACATCGACCTGGCGACGATGGAAGGCGCCAACGCCTCGGCGCGTCAGGCCGTCAACGCCCTGCTCGAACAGGTGGGTTCGGACCAGAAGCCGTGCATGGTGACGCCGATGCACCGGGTCCCCGCGATCGAACTCCTCAAGCGACACGACCGCACCCGCCACCGGCTCGGCCTGCCCAACGCCCTCGATCTGGGCTGAGGGCTGCGAGAAGGCGCGTACGGGGTAGGACCTCCCCATGAGACGGCTCTCCGCGAGACGGCGGACACGCACGCGCGTACGGACAGGGGCGGCGGTGGCGATCGCACTCGCCGCCCTGGCGTCCGGCTGCACGATCGACCCCTCGGGGGCGGACGGCAAGCCTCCGTCGGGGGCGGGCGGGGGCGGCACCGTCCTCGCCGTGAAGATCGACAACGTACGTCCGGCGCGTCCGCACACCGGTCTGGACGCCGCGGACCTCGTGTACGTCGAGCAGGTGGAGGCGGGGCTCAGCCGGCTGATGGCGGTGTACGCGTCCCGGCTGCCGCCCGCCATCGGCCCCGTACGCAGCGCGCGTGAGACGGACATCGAACTGCTGCGACAGTTCGACCGCCCCGTACTCGCCTTCTCCGGAGCACAGTCCAAGCTGCTGCCGCTGATCGACGACGCTCCCGTGCGGGCCGTGCCGCCGGGGAAGGCACCCCGTGACGCCTACTACCGGGGCGGCGGAAAGCCCGCGCCGCACAACCTCTTCCTGCGTCCGGACGCCTTGAAGGTCTCCCCGCGCGCGGGTGCCCTCGAAAGCGCGGGGATCCGGTTCGGGCCGAAGCCCGCGGGCGGTACGCCCGAGACACGGCGGACGGTGCGCTTCCCGGCGGCACGCTTCACCTTCGACTGGGTGGAGTACGAGGGCCGTTGGCGCATCACGATGGACGGCGAGCGGGCGCGCACGTCCGGCGGCAAGGAACTGAGCGCGTCCACGGTCGTCGTGCAGTACGCAAAGGTGCGGCCCTCCCGCTTCCACGACCGCTCCGGCAATGTCTCGCCGTTCACCGAGACGGTGGGCGAGGGAAAGGCGCGCGTCCTGCGCGAGGGCCGTGCCTACGACGCGCGCTGGAAGCGCACCACGGCCGAGGACGGGACGGAGTTCACGACCGCCGACGGCAAGCCCCTGCCGTTCGCGAAGGGGCAGGTGTGGGTGGTGTACGCGAAGGCGTGAGCGCGATCGGGCCCGGCGCGGTCAGGCTCTGGGGGCCGCGAGCGGCTCCGCGGGGTTGCGCAGCCCTTCGGCGGCGTCCGCCACGCGCTGGAGCAGATCGAAGAAGACGGCCTGCTCGTCCCCGGAGAGCGGGGCGAGGAAGACCTGGTTCATCCGGGCCGTCCGCACCGTCAGCTTCCGGTGCGTGCGCCTGCCCTCGTCGGTCAGGCGCAGCAGACAGCGGCGCCCGTCCTGCGGATCGCGCACCTTGTCGAGCAGTTCGCGGCGGATCAGCCGGCTGATGACCTCGGCGATGGTGGACCGGTCGAGCCCGACCCGCTCGCCCACCGTGCGCTGATCGAGGCCGGGCTCGGCGACGAGGGCGTTGAGGACCGCGAACTGCGGCGAGGTGATCTCCTCGGACACCATCGTGTTCCACAGGAGGTAGTGCGCCTGCTGGAGCCGCCGGGCCAGGTGCCCGGGGTGGGTGGCAAGGTCCACCGCGGCCATGAGGTCCTCCGGTTCGTCGGCGTCTTTCGTCGGTGCACTGAACAATACCCGCTTGCCTCTCGGCGTACTTCCCACTCTTGTCAGGCGGTTCCGCTCCTCCTACCCTCGCCGAAATAGTCAGTGCCCTGAGTAATTGGCCCGAGCAGTTGGGCCCCGAGCAGTTGGGCCGACGAAGAGACGAGGGAGAGGGGACCGCACGCATGGACAAGGTGGTGGCCACGGCCGCCGACGCGGTGGCCGACGTCCGGGACGGGGCGTCGCTCGCGGTCGGCGGCTTCGGCCTGAGCGGCGTGCCGAACGAGCTGATACGGGCGCTGCACGAGTCCGGGGTCTCGGGCCTGCGGGTGGTGTCCAACAACTGCGGAGCGCTGGACTCGGGCCTCGCGGTACTCCTCGCGGCGGGCCGCATCGCCCGCGTGACCGGCTCCTACATCGGCGCCAACAAGGAGTTCGCCCGGCAGTACCTGGGTGGCGAGCTGGAGGTCGAGATGATCCCGCAGGGCACGCTCGCCGAGCGGCTGCGCGCGGGCGGCGCGGGCATCCCCGCGTTCTACACCCCGGCCGGGGTGGGCACACAGGTCGCCGACGGCGGGCTGCCGTGGCGGTACGACGGTCAGGGCGGGGTCGCGCTCGCCTCGCCGCCCAAGGAGGTGCGGGAGTTCGACGGCACGCCCTACGTCCTGGAGCGCGGGATCCGCACGGATGTCGCGCTGGTGCGGGCGGCGAAGGGCGACCGGCACGGGAACCTCGTCTTCAGCAGGTCGTCGCGGAACTTCAACCCCCTTGCCGCGATGGCGGGTCGCGTCACCGTCGCCGAGGTGGAGGAGCTGGTGGAGCCGGGCGCGATCGATCCCGATGAGGTGCATCTGCCGGGGATCTTCGTCCAGCGCGTGCTCGCCCTCACGCCGGAGCAGGCGGCGGACAAGCGGATCGAACGGCGCACGCTGTCCGCCCCTTCGGCAGAGTCCGTCCCTTCAACACAGTCCGACCCTGCGGCACAGGCCGCCCCTGCGGCACAGTCCGCCCCTGCGGCACACGGCACGGTGAACAGCTGATGGCCTGGACCCGCGAAGAGATGGCCGCCCGCGCCGCACACGAGCTCCAGGACGGCCAGTACGTGAACCTGGGCATCGGACTGCCCACGCTGATCCCCAACCACCTGCCGCCGGGCGTGGAGGTGGTCCTGGAGTCCGAGAACGGCATCCTCGGAGTGGGCCCCTACCCCACCGAGGCCGAGGTCGACCCGGATCTCATCAACGCGGGCAAGGAGACCGTGACGGTCCTGCCCGGCGCCTCCTTCTTCGACTCGGCGCTCTCCTTCGGGATGATCCGCGGCGGCCACATCGACGTCGCCGTGCTTGGGGCGATGCAGGTCTCCGCGCGCGGGGACCTCGCCAACTGGGCGATCCCCGGCAAGATGATCACCGGGATCGGCGGCGCCATGGACCTCGTGCACGGCGCCCGCGCCGTCATCGTCGTCATGACCCACACCGCCAAGGACGGCTCACCGAAGATCCTCCAGGAGTGCGCGCTGCCGCTGACGGGGCGGGCCTGCGTCGACCGGATCATCACCGACCTCGGCGTCCTCGAAGTGACCCGACGCGGCCTGGAGTTGGCCGAGCTCGCGCCCTCCGTGACCGTCGAGGAGATCGCCTCGAAGACCGCAGCCGAGATCCATGTCCCCGCTGCCCCACCCCCGTCACGCCCCCGCTGACCCGAACGCCGTCACACCACCACGGAGACGCACCGGATGACCACCACCGCACCCCTGCCCGACGGCCTGAGCCAGGACGCGATCGACACCGAGGTCGCCGAGGCACAGGCCACGTCGGCCGCCGAGCACCACCCGCCGCGCGACTACCCGCCCTACCGCAGCAGCCACTTCCGCCACCCCAAGCAGCCGCTGATCCCGCTGCACGACCCCGAGGCGGTGGAGCTGAGCGGCCCCGCGTTCGGCGTCACCGACGTCACCGCCCTGGACCGCGATCTGACACGGCAGCACGCGGGCGAGCCGCTGGGCGAGCGGATCACCGTGAGCGGGCGGGTCCTGGACCGCCGAGGGCGGCCCGTGCGCGGCCAGTTGGTGGAGCTGTGGCAGGCCAACGCCTCCGGCAGGTACGCGCACCAGCTGGACCAGCACCCGGCGCCCCTCGACCCCAACTTCACGGGGTTCGGCCGCTGTCTGACCGACGACGACGGCACGTACTCCTTCACGACGATCAAGCCGGGCGCCTACCCGTGGCGCAACCACGTCAACGCCTGGCGCCCGGCGCACATCCACTTCTCCCTGTTCGGCACGGCGTTCACCCAACGCCTGGTCACGCAGATGTACTTCCCCGGGGACCCGCTCTTCCCGTACGACCCGGTACTGCGCTCGGTGACCGACGAGGCCGCGCGCCAGCGCCTCGTGTGCGCCTACGACCACTCCCTGTCCGTGCCCGAGTGGTCACTCGGCCACCGCTGGGACATCGTCCTGGACGGCCCGTCCGCGACCCTCTTCGAGGAAGGCGAGCAGCACTGATGGCCACGCACCCTCCCACTCCTTCCCAGACCGTCGGGCCCTTCTACGGCTACGCGCTGCCCTTCCCGCGCGGCGGCGAGGTGGCGCCCTGCGGGCACCCGGACACGATCACGCTCCACGGGTACGTGTACGACGGCGCCGGACAGCCCGTCCCCGACGCCCTGATAGAGACCTGGCAGCCCGCCCCCGACGGCTCGCGCGCGGGTGCGGCCGGGTCACTGCGGCGCGACCCCGTCACAGGACAGGTGGTGGGGCGCGACGGCGTCGCGTTCACCGGGTTCGGCCGGGTGCCGACCGACACGGACGGCCACTGGGCGGTACGGACCCTGCCTCCCGGCGGTGTCTCGTACATCTCGCTCGCCGTCTTCGCGCGCGGGCTGCTGCACCACCTCTACACGCGCGCGTACGTGGTGGACGAACCCGGCGACGCGCTGCTCGCCTCTTTGGACCCGGAGCGGCGCGGCACGCTCATCGCGCGGAGCGAGTCGCCTCGTACGTACCGATTCGACATCCGTCTCCAGGGGGCGGGCGAGACGGTGTTCCTGGACTTCGCGGGCTGCGCGGACTCCGCGCCGGAGCCCTCGTGAGCGGCCTGTTCTCGCCCGGCTCGGCCGGCTCCCCCGCCGAGGAGACGACCGGTGACCGCGCCTTCCTCCAGGCCCTGCTGGACGCAGAGGCAGCGCTGTGCCGCGCGCAGGCGGGGGTGGGCACGGTCCCGCGGGAGGCGGCCGCGGTGATCGGCGAAGCGGCCGCCGACGCGAGCCGCTTCGACGTGCGCGACCTCGCCCTCCGCGCGCGGGAGGGCGGAAATCCGGTGATCCCGCTGGTGGCGGCGCTGACGGCGGCGGTGCCCGACGAGGCGGCGCCGTATGTCCACCGGGGCGCGACGAGCCAGGATGTCCTGGACACGGCGCTGATGCTCCTTGCCGCGCGCACGCTGGACCTGGTCCTCCACGATCTGGCGCGCACGGAGCGGGCGTTGGCGCGGCTCGCCCGCGCGCACCGGGACACGGTGATGCCGGGCCGCACGCTCACGCAGCACGCGGTGCCGACGACGTTCGGCCTGAAGGCGGCGGGCTGGCGGTCGCTGGTCCTCGACGCGCGGGACCGGATCACGGGGGTACGGGAGAGCCTGCCGGTGCAACTGGGCGGCGCCGCGGGCACCTTGGCGGCCTTCCAGGCGTACGGGGGCGGGCGCGGCGCCGCGGAGGAGCTCCTGTCCGCCTTCGCCCGTGAACTCTCGCTGGGCGTGCCGGTGCTGCCCTGGCACACCCTGCGCACGCCCGTCGCCGACCTCGCCTCCGCGCTCGCCTTCACCGCGGGCGCCCTCGGCAAGGCGGCGGTCGACGTGCTCACGCTCTCGCGCACCGAGATCGCCGAGCTCTCCGAAGGCGCCGGCGGCGGCTCGTCCGCGATGCCGCACAAGGCGAACCCCGTCCGCGCCACGCTCATCGCCGCCGCCGCGCGCCGGGCGCCCGCCCTCGCCGCCGTCCTGTACGGCTCGCTGGCCGCCGAGGACGAGCGGCCCGCGGGCGCCTGGCACGCCGAGTGGGAGCCGCTGCGCGACCTGCTGCGCCTTGCGGGCGGCGCGGCCCGTGACGCGGCGGAGCTCGCCGAGGGCCTGCGCGTGCACCCCGCGGCGATGCGTGAACACCTGGACCTCACCGGCGGGTTGATCGTCTCGGAGCGCCTTGCCGCCGAGCTCGCGCCACTCGTCGGGCGGGCCCGCGCGAAGGAGCTGCTGACCGACGCGGCACGGCGCACCCGTGCCGAGGGGCGTGCGCTCGCGGAGGTCCTCGCGGAGGCCCTTGTCGACGAACCCGCCCTGAAGGACGTCGACGTCGACCTGGCCGAACTCACCGACCCCGCCCGCTACACCGGCTCCGCCGGCCCCCTCACCGACCGCGCGCTGGAGCGACGTTGACCGACGAACCGAGGGGTGGCCTGCCGCACCCCACCACCGAGGGGCACGCACTCACAAAAGCCCTCGCCGACGCACCCACCCTCAAGGACCTCCACATCGACCCGACCGAACTCACCACCCCCACCCACCACACCGACGCCAGCGTCACCCCCACCGACCACGCACCGGAGCGACGATGACCAACGGAACGAGCGGTGGCCTGCCGCACCACACCGTCGAGGGAGCACGCACCGCTCCCCCGCTTCTCCTCGGCCCCTCCCTGGGCACCTCCACGGCCCTGTGGGACGCCGTCGCGCCCGAACTCTCCACCACCCACCGGGTCGTGCGCTGGGACCTGCCGGGGCACGGCGGCTCCCCCGCCGAGCTCATCGGGCCCGGCGCGACGGTCGCCGAACTCGCCGCCCTCGTCCTCGCGCTCGCCGATTCCCTGGACATCGACCGCTTCGCGTACGCGGGGGTGTCGATCGGCGGCGCGGTCGGACTGCATCTCGCGGCCCACCACCCCGCGCGCGTGACGAGCCTCGCCGTGATCTGTTCGTCGGCGCACTTCGGCGGCGCCGAACCGTGGCGGGAGCGGGCCGAGCTGGTACGCCGCGAAGGCCTGGCCGGGCTCTCGGAAACGGCGCCGCGGCGCTGGTTCACGCCCGGGTTCACGGTACCCGCCCTGGTCGCGGACCACCGGGCGGCCGACCCCGACGCGTACGCCGCGTGCTGCGACGCGCTGGCTTCGTACGACCTGCGGGAGGCGCTGCCGACGATCTCCGCGCCCACGCTGGTCCTTGCCGGGCGCGAGGACCCGGCGACACCGCCCGCCCACGCCCGGGAGATCGCCGACGCGGTGCCCGGCGCCGGTCTCGTGGAACTCGCGGGCGCCTCGCACCTGGCGCCCGTGGAGCGCCCCGACGCGGTGGTGGCCGCGCTGCGCGCCCACTTCACGGGGGTGCCGGGCGGCGGCGTCGCCGAGCGGCGCGCGGTGCTCGGCGACGCGCACGTGGACCGGGCACAGGCGAACACCACGGCCCTCACCGAGCGCTTCCAGGACTTCACCTCCCGCTACGCCTGGGGCGAGATCTGGACCGACCCCACGCTGACGCGCCGCGAGCGCAGCATGATCACCCTGACCGCGCTGGTCGCCCACGGCCACCTCAACGAACTGGCCCTGCACGTGCGCGCGGCCCGCGGGAACGGCCTCACGTCCGAGGAGATCGGCGCGGTCCTGTTGCAGACGGCGGTCTACTGCGGGGTGCCCGCAGCCAACGCGGCGTTCGCGGTGGCGCGGCGGGTCCTTGCGGAGGAGGACGCGGAGAAGGCCTAGAGCCCGGCGCGCGCCACGAACAGGGAGCGCAGGTGGGCAAGGCTCCGCTCGGCCAGGGGACGCAGGGTCGGGGCGACGGCGCGGGCGTCGGCGCGCAGCCGGTCCGTGGCGTCGGGGCCGAGCGCCTCGGTGGCCTCGGTGGCGAAGGACGGCTCGGCCAGCCAGTCGTCCTGGAGGCCGGGCGTGACCTCCAGGTGGAACTGGAGCCCCCAGGCCACGGGTCCCGCACGGAAGGCCTGGCACTCGGTGGTGACGGTGCGGGCGAGGACGCGGGTGCCTGCGTCGGGCACGATGCGGTCGCCGTGCCAGTGGAGCACGGCGGGGGCGTCGGCCAGCGGGCCCACCACCGGGTCGTCGTGGTCCACGTCGTGCAGCGGAGCCCAGCCGATCTCGCTGTCACGGCCGAGCTCGGCGCCCGTGCGGACGGCCAGGCCCTGGGCGCGGGCGAGCAGTTGGGCCCCCAGGCACACGCCGAGCGTCGGAACACCGGCCCGCAGCGCGTCCGCCAGGAGGTCCCGCTCCAGCTTCAGCGCGGGGTGACCCGCCAGGTCGTCGGCGTTCATGGGCCCGCCCATCACGACGAGCCCGGCGAGCTCGGACACCGGCGGGAGGTCGCTCGCCGAGGCGTCGGTGGCCTCGGGGTTGTCGGTGGCGTCGAGCAGATTGCGGACGTCGACGTCGAGTCCACTCCCGTCCAGCGCGTCCAGGATCAGGCCGGGCCTCTCGACCTCGACGTGCTGGAGGATCAGGACGGTGCGCGGGGGCATGGGGCGAGCTCCAAAGGCATGCGGGGCAGGGGGTACTCACCCTAACGTGGCAGGTCAGGAGGGGGTCCGGAGCCCCGGCCCCGCCCTCTCCCCTCAACCTCCGGACCCGCCGCACGCCCACCCACCCCACCCGCACACACGCGTGCGTCACCGCGCCCCGTACACCGCCTGCGGCACCTCCGCGGCGGCCAGCAGCTTCAGTGCCGTCTCGCCCGCTTCCGCCGGGGCCCAGCGCGCGCCCTTGTCCGCGGTCGGGCCCGGGCGCCAGCCCTCCATGACCGTGATGCGGCCCCCCTCGGCCTCGAAGACGCGGCCGGTGACACCGGCGGAGGCCGTGGAGCCGAGCCAGACGACGAGCGGCGACACGTTCTCCGGGGCCATCGCGTCGAAGCCGCCGTCCTCGGGGGCGGCCATGGTCTCGGCGAAGGTCCGCTCGGTCATGCGCGTGCGGGCGGCGGGTGCGATGGCGTTCACCCGTACTCCGTAGGAGGCCAGTTCGGCGGAGGCGACCATGGTGAGGCCCAGGATCCCGGCCTTGGCCGCGCTGTAGTTGCCCTGGCCGACGCTGCCCAACAGCCCCGCCCCCGAGCTGGTGTTGACCACGCACGCGTGCGGCGCGCGACCGGCCTTCGCCTCGGCCCGCCAGTACGCGCCCGCGTGCTTCAGGGGAAGGAAGTGCCCCTTGAGGTGGACCCGCATCACGGCGTCCCAGTCGTCCTCGTCGAGGTTGACCAGCATCCGGTCGCGCAGGAACCCCGCGTTGTTGACGAGGGTGTCGAGACGGCCGTACGTGTCCAGGGCAGCGGCCACCAGGGAGGCCGAGCCCTCGGACGTCGCGATGTCACCGCCGTGCGCCACGGCGTCGCCGCCCGCGGCGCGGATCTCCGCCACGACGTCGTGCGCGGGCCCGCCCGACTCCCCCGATCCGTCGGGGCCCACGCCGAGGTCGTTGACGACGACCTTGGCGCCTTCGGCGGCGTACGCGCGCGCGTGCGCACGGCCGAGGCCACGGCCCGCGCCCGTGACGATCACGACGCGGCCCGCGCAGATTCCGGACGTGGCGGCTGAAGACATGCGGCAACTCCCTCGGCGAGGATCAGTGGTTGACGGACGCGGCGTCCAGGAACGCGGGGCGTTCGCCGCCGCCGTGCAGTTGGAGCGCCGCGCCGCTGATGTACCGGGCGCGGTCGGAGGCGAGGAACACGCAGGCGTCGCCGACGTCGGACGGGTCGGCGAGGCGGCCGAGCGGGACGGTGCGGGCGACCTGGGCGATGCCCTCCTCGTCGCCGTAGTGGAGGTGGGCGCTCTCGGTGCGGGCGAGGCCGAGGACGACCGTGTTGACGCGCACGGCAGGGGCCCACTCGACGGCCATGGTGCGGGCGAGGTTCTCCAGGCCGGCCTTCGCCGCGCCGTAGGCCCCGCTGCCGGGCGAGGGCCTGGCGCCGCTGACGCTGCCGATCATCGTGATGCTGCCGCCCGCCTCCTGACCGCGCATCACCTCGTACGCGGCGAGCGAGGCGTAGAGCGGGGCGAGCAGGTTCAGTTCGACGATCTTGGCCTGGCGGGCCGGGGCGGAGTCGGCGAGCAGGCCGAAGGGGGTGCCGCCCGCGTTGTTCACGAGGACGTCCACCGTGCCGTGGTCCGCGGCCACTTGGCGGAAGAAGTCCTGGGCCGCCTCCGCGTCGCGCAGGTCGAGCGGGCGGAACTCGGCGGTGGCGCCCGCCGCTTCGACCGGTTTCTCGGGCGGCCTGCGGGCGCAGACCACGACGGACGCCCCGGCGGCGAGGAAGCTGCGGGCGATTCCGGCGCCGACGCCGCGGGTGCCGCCGGTGACGACGACCACCTGTCGCGTGTCAGTCATCGCTGCTACCTTTCCAACTAACAAATGTTTGGTTGAAGGCGTGTGATTGAAAGGTAGCGGATCCTCTGATGCCTGTCTCCACCTCCGTCCCGGACAAGGGCGTGGCCGTCGTCACCGTCGACCACCCACCCGTCAACGCCCTTCCTGTACAGGGTTGGCACGACCTGGCGGACGCCGTGCGCGCCGCCGGGTGCGACCCCGAGACGCGCTGCGTCGTCCTGGCAGCCGAGGGGCGTGGGTTCAACGCGGGCGTGGACATCAAGGAGATGCAGCGCGACAGCGGCCACACCGCCCTGATCGGCGCCAACCACGGCTGCGCCGCCGCATTCACCGCGGTCTACGAGTGCGAGGTCCCGGTGGTCGCCGCCGTGCACGGCTTCTGCCTGGGCGGCGGAATAGGCCTCGTGGGGAACGCGGACGCGATCGTGGCGAGCGAGGACGCCACGTTCGGCCTGCCCGAGCTGGACCGCGGCGCGCTCGGCGCCGCCACGCATCTGGCCCGCCTCGTCCCCCAGCACCTGATGCGCACCCTGTACTACACCTCGCGGACGGCGACGGCCGCCGAGCTGCACGCGCACGGCTCCGTGTGGCGGGTCGTCCCGCGTGCGGAACTGCACGAGGCAGCCCTGGAGTTGGCGCGCGAGATCGCCCGCAAGGACGGCACCCTGCTGCGCCTCGCCAAGTCCGCGATCAACGGCATCGACCCGGTCGACGTGCGCCGCAGCTACCGCTTCGAGCAGGGCTTCACCTTCGAGGCGAACCTCAGCGGCCTGGCCGACCGCATCCGCGGGGACTTCGGAACGCAAGGGGAGGGCAGGGCATGACCGACAAGAGGATGACACCCGACGAGATCGTGGGGCGGCTGGCGAGCGGGATGACGCTCGGCATCGGCGGCTGGGGCTCGCGCCGCAAGCCGATGGCCCTGGTGCGCGCCCTGCTGCGGTCCGACATCACGGACCTGACCGTCGTCTCGTACGGCGGCCCGGACATCGGCCTGCTCGCCGCGGCGGGCCGGATCCGCAAGCTGATCACGGCCTTCACGACCCTCGACTCCATCCCCCTGGAGCCGCACTTCCGGGCGGCACGCGAGCGTGGCGCCCTCGAACTCGTCGAGCTGGACGAGGCGATGTTCATGCAGGGCCTCACCGCGGGCGCCCAGCGGCTGCCGTTCCTGCCGATCCGCGCGGGCCTCGGCTCCGACGTCCTGCGGGTCAACCCCCGGCTGCGTACGGTCACTTCGCCGTACGAGGACGAGGAGGAGCTCGTGGCCGTGCCCGCCCTGCGGATGGACGCCGCCCTGGTGCACATGAACCGCGCCGACCGCTTCGGCAACGGCCAGTATCTGGGCCCCGACCCCTACTTCGACGACCTGTTCTGCGAGGCCGCCGACACCGCGTACGTCTCCTGCGAGCGCGTCGTGGAGCCCGCCGCGCTCACGGAGCACGCGGCGCCGCAGACCATGCTGATCTCCCGGCACTCCGTGACGGGCGTGGCCGAGACCCCCAAGGGCGCCCACTTCACGTCCTGCGCGCCCGACTACGGCCGCGACGAACCCTTCCAGAAGGCATACGTCGCCGCGGCGGCGGACCCGGAGGCCTGGGACGCCTTCCGCGCCCGCTTCCTCGCCGGTACGGAGCGGGACTATCAACTGGCCGTCCAGACCTGGCACAAGGAGCAGCGATGACGTCGACCACCGAGCGGACGGTCACCCGCGCCGAGTACTGCGTCATCGCCTGCGCCGAGGCCTGGCGGGACAACGGCGAGATCCTCGCCTCGCCCATGGGCACCGTCCCGTCGATCGCGGCCCGCCTCGCGAAGCTGACCTTCTCCCCCGACCTGCTGCTCACGGACGGCGAGGCCCTGCTCATCGGCGACGTCCCTGCTGTGGGGGCCGCGTCCTCGGTGACGGAGGGCTGGCTGCCGTACCGCAGGCATCTGACGATGGTGATGGGCGGCAGGCGGCACGTGATGATGGGCGCCAGCCAGATAGACCGGTTCGGCAACCAGAACATCTCGTGCATCGGCGACTGGGCGCGCCCCCAGCGGCAGTTGCTCGGGGTGCGCGGGGCCCCGGTCAACACGCTCAACAACCCGGTGAGTTACTGGATCCCCCGGCATTCGACGCGGGTCTTCGTCCAGAAGGTCGACATGATCAGCGGCGTCGGGTACGACAGCGCGGCCGCCGCGGGGCCCTCCGCGACCCGCTTCCACGACCTGCGCCGCGTCGTCTCCGACCTCGGCGTCCTCGACTTCGCGACGCCCGATCACGCGATGCGCCTGGTCTCCCTGCACCCCGGCGTCACGCTCGACCAGGTGCGCGAAGCCACCGGGTTCGCGCTGTCCGTGCCGGACGACGTCCCGTACACCCGGGAGCCGACCGACGAGGAACTGCGGCTGATACGGGACGTGGTGGACCCGCGGGGGCTGCGGGAGCGCGAGGTGCGCTCATGACGCACGAGCCGCCGAAGCCGGTGGTCCCGGAGCTGGCGGTCCCGGAGCCCGCGGCCTCGGAGCATGCGGCCTCGGAGCCCGCGGTCCCGCGGTGCGGGGTGCCCTCCATGGAGACCCCGCTGACCAAGCTCGTCGGGGTCCGGCACCCGATCGTGCAGACGGGCATGGGATGGGTGGCGGGGCCGCGCCTCGTCTCCGCGACCGCCGAGGCCGGGGCGCTCGGCATCCTGGCCTCCGCGACCATGACGGTGGAGCAGCTGCGTTCGGCCGTGCGCGAGGTCAAGTCCCGTACGGAAGCGCCCTTCGGGGTCAATCTGCGAGCCGACGCGACAGACGCGCGCGACCGCGTCCGGATCATCGTCGACGAGGGGGTGCGGGTCGCGTCCTTCGCGCTCGCGCCGTCCAAGGAGCTGATCGCCGAGCTCAAGGACGCGGGCGTGGTGGTCATCCCGTCGATCGGCGCGCGCCGGCACGCCGAGAAGGTCGCCGCGTGGGGCGCGGACGCGGTGGTCGTGCAGGGCGGCGAGGGCGGCGGCCACACCGGCGAGGTCGCCACGACCGTCCTGCTTCCCCAGGTCGTCGACGCGGTGGACATCCCGGTGATCGCCGCCGGTGGTTTCCGGGACGGCCGCGGTCTGGTCGCCGCGCTCGCCTTCGGCGCCGCGGGCGTGGCCATGGGCACCCGCTTCCTGCTCACCTCGGACTCGACGGTGCCGGACACGGTCAAGGCCCGCTATCTGGCCGCCACCGTCAAGGACGTCACGGTCACCACGCGCGTGGACGGCCTGCCCCACCGGATGCTGCGCACGGACCTCGTGGCGGCCCTGGAGAAGTCGGGCCGCATCACCTCCCTGGCGCGGGCGGTGCGGCACGCGGCGGCGTTCCGGAAGGTATCCGGCATGGGGTGGGGCCGGATGGCCCGCGACGGACTCGCGATGAAGCACGGCAAGGACCTCACCTGGAGCCAGGTCCTGCTCGCGGCGAACACCCCGATGATGCTCAAGTCGGCGATGGTGGACGGGCGTCCGGACGCGGGGGTGATGGCCTCGGGCCAGGTAGCGGGCCTGATCGAGGACCTGCCGTCGTGCGCGGAGCTGGTGGAGCGGGTGATGGTGGAGGCGGCGGAGGTCACGGGACGGCTGGGAGCGGCGGTGCCCGTCGGGCAAGGCTGACGAGCGGTGAGGCCGCCGACCGCCCGGCATACGGCACGCGGCACTCGGCACTCGGCACTCGGCACTGAGAGCATCCGGCGCGTTGTCCGGTGTCCGAGGCCGGAATACGGGGCGGAGTTCGGGGCCGAGCCCCTGCCGTACGTCGCCGACCTCCGGCGGCCCGGCCGCGCCAGGCGGTGTCCTGCCCCTCGGGCACGACCGACGAACGCCGAGCCCGCCGGACGGCACAGGGCTGAGCCCCGAACCCCGGGGCTCAGCCCTGCGCCGTCACGAGACCCACGGACCACGCTGAAGCACCTCGCCCCCGCCCCGACCCGCAAGGCCCAAGGCGGCCCCGCTCAGCGCCTGACCAGTGTCAAGTGGTCCAGAGCCTGGTCCACCAGGCCGTCCGCGCCGCAGGTTCGGGCCAGGGCCAAGCCCCGTTCCAGTTCCGGCACCGAGTCCGCCGCGATGCCGTACTCGACGCGGGCGACCGCGTGTTCGTACGCGCACGGCGACGCCTCCAGATACGTGGCGGCGCGGCGGTACAGCTCGACCGAGCGCTGCCCGGTCTCCAGGGCCGCCGCGCACCGCAGGGCCTCGCCGATCGCCGTGTCCGTGCCGAACCGCTCGGCCTGCATCCGGGCGTCCGAGACGAGGTGCGCCGCCCGCTTGGGGTCCTCGTGGACCAGGGCACGGGCGAGGTCGTACGCCCATGGGGCGAGGACGGTGTTGTACTGCCCGCGCGCGGTCAACGCCTTTGCGGTGGCCTCCAGTTCGTTGAGTCCTTCCTCCGTGCGCCCGAGCGCGAGCAGGAGCCGGCCGCGGACGGACGGCGCGTCGGGTACGTAGATCGTGGAGGTGGAGGGCGGCGCGAAGCCGTACTGGTCGGCGACGGCGCCCGCCTCGTCGACGTGTCCGCGTGCCAGGAGCGTGTCGATGAGCATGCTGGCCGCCTCCCAGTGCATGGGCAGGCCCTCGCCGACGCGGTCGGCGAGCCGCAGGCTCTCGCGCAGCGAGCGCTCGGCGTCGATGAGGCGTCCGCGCCTGCGGTACACATAGCCGAGGAAGGCGTGCGAGAGCGAGAGGTGCCCGCCGCTCCAGCCCGCGGTCTCATAGGCGCGGACGGCCTCGGTGAACAGGCTCTCCGCGCGGTCGAGCCGGTCCGAGAAGGCGTACGACCCGCCGAGCATCAGCCGGAGTTCGAAGCTCCACTCCGGGTCGGTCCAGCCGAGTCCGGGCGCGAGGCGACCGTTGACGAGCGCGCGGTCGCAGAGCTCGACGACCAGTTCCGCGCTCTCGCCGCGGGTCATGGCGTCGAAGGCGCGCAGGATCAGCAGGGCGCGCTCGGAGTTGTCCCGGCCGGAGAGCGGTCCCGCGAGCGCGGCGAGCCGCCGCGACCGTCCCGGCGAGTCCTCCTCGCCCGCGTGGATGCCCTCCCACATGTAGTGCACGGCCTGCAGGCGCAGCCGCGCGGGCCCCTGTGCGAGCCGTCCCGCTTCCTCAGCGATGGCCCGCAGGCCTTCCTCCAGTTGGTCGTTGTGGACGAGGGCCTGCGAGAGGCGGCAGACGGCGTCGACGCGCAGGTCCTGGTCGAGGCCGCGCATGGAGAGCGCGTCGCGCAGGTGCCCGATGGTGGTGACGGGTGAGGTGAGCAGGGTGGCGCAGCCCAGTTCGTAGAGCACGCGCGCGTGGATGTCGGGCAGGGGCGGCTCGCGCAGGGCCCGCTCCAGACAGCGGCGGGAGGCGTCGGGCGCCCCGACCGCGAGATGTTCGGCGGCGGCCTGGCGCAGCTGCTCGACGAGTTCGGGGTCGTCGTCCGGGTGGACTTCCAGGAGGTGGCGGGAGGCGGCCGCGGCGCCACGCCCCGATTCGGTGACGACGGAGGCGGCCTGACCGTGCATCGCGGTGCGGGTGGCCGAGGGGATGGAGTGGTAGACCGTGGTGGCGATCAGGGGGTGGACGAACTCCAGGCCCTCGTCGCCGTCGGCCAGGATGCGCGCGGCGCAGAGCTTCTCCGCGCACCGCTCGGCGTTGTCGTGCGGCATGCCGGCGAGCTTGGCGGCCAGGTCGAGGTCGATGGCGCTGCCGAGGATGGCGGCGGCCCAGGCGAAGCGGGTGGCGTCGGTGCCGAGCCCTTCGAGGCGGGCGACCAGGCCGCGGCCGCGCGCCGTGCGGTTGAGGGCGCGCAGTTCGTCGGCGGAGCTCTCCACCGGTTCGAGCTCGCTGTCCTGCACCTTGGCGAGGAGTTCGACGGACTCGTACGGATTGCCGCCGGTGACCGCCCACACCTCGCGGCAGAACGGGGCGTCGGCGTGCTCGCCGAGCGTGGCACGGGTCAGGCCCGCCGCGGCGTCCGGGGTGAGGGCGCGCAGCGTGGTGAACGAGCGTGCCGTGGCGGCGACCGACGCGAGGTGCCGCGCGCTCTCGCCGTTCGCCTCGCCGGGCCGGTGGGCGACCACGACGAGCACGGGGAGTTCGTCCAGGCGCTGGGCGAACGCGGCCAGCCAGTGGAGGGTCTCCTGGTCGGCCCAGTACGCGTCGTCGATGACGAGGACGAGCGGCCAGTTCAGGCGCGCGAGACGGGAGACGGCCTCGACGAGACCGTCGCACACGCCTTGCGGATCGGCCTGGCGCCCGCCGGGCTCGGCTATGCCGAGGGCGGGGCCCGCGATATCGTACCAGTCGCCGAGGTACTCGCGGGCCTCTTCGGGGGTCAGCTGGACGAGTGCCGGTTGCAGCAACTGGCGTACGACATTGAAGGGGACGGAAGTGACCGTCTCTCCGCCGCGCGCGGTCCAGACCGTGGCACGGCCCTCCGCGATGCGGCGCACCTCGGTGAGGAGCGCCGTCTTGCCGATGCCGGCCTCGCCGCTGAAGGCGAGCAGGCCGCCCGTGGTCGTCGAGTCCGCGCAGAGCTCCTCGACGGCCCGGGCCGCCGCGGCGAGTTCGACGTCGCGCTCCCACAGCGGGGCCCAGGCGACCCCTCCGGGCCGTCCCTGCGTCATCGCGCTACCTCCCGGGGTCGCTCAATCGACGTACAGAAGTCGAGACTAGCCGGGTCGGGGCCGCCTTGGAGACCGGTCCGGGCAGGTACTCCCGCAAGGGGTGAGGAAGAGTCCATTTCGCGGACGAACGGCACGCTTTTGCGGGACCGTCCCCGCACACGGCCTCGGGCACCTCCCCGCGCGCGACTGATCGGCTGCGCCCTCGCACGACCGGGGTACGGGCACGCGGTGCCGTCAGAGGCGCTCGATGATCGTCACGTTCGCCTGGCCGCCGCCCTCGCACATCGTCTGGAGGCCGAACCGGCCTCCGGTGCGCTCCAGTTCGTGCAGGAGGGTCGTCATGAGCTTGGTGCCGGTCGCGCCCAAGGGGTGGCCGAGCGCGATCGCGCCGCCGTTCACGTTGACCTTCTCGGGGTCGGCACCGGTCTCCTTGAGCCAGGCGAGGACCACGGGCGCGAACGCTTCGTTGATCTCGACGAGGTCGATGTCGGTGATGCTCATGCCGGTCTTCTTGAGGGCGTACGCCGTCGCGGGGATCGGCGCGGAGAGCATCCGGATGGGGTCCTCGGCGCGCACGGAGAGGTGGTGGATGCGGGCACGGGGCGTCAATCCGTGCTCCCGCACGGCTCGTTCGCTCGCGATCAGCATCGCCGCCGCGCCGTCGGAGACCTGCGAGGAGCAGGCGGCGGTGATCGTGCCGTCGTCGAGGACGGGCTTGAGTCCTGCCATCTTCTCCAGCGTCGTGTCGCGGCGGGGGCCCTCGTCCTGCATCACGTCTCCGTAGCCGACGAGTTCGCGGTCGAAGCGGCCCTCGTCGATGGCGCGGACGGCCCGCCGGTGGGAGCGGAGCGCGAACTCCTCCATGTCACGGCGGGATATGCCCCACTTCTCGGCGATCAACTGGGCGCCGTGGAACTGGTTGACGGGCTGGTCGCCGTAGCGGGCGCGCCAGCCTTCGCTGCCCGCGTAGGGACCTTGGGTGAGGCCGAGGGGTTCGGCGGCCTGCCGGGACGCGAAGGCGATGGGGATCATCGACATGTTCTGCGTGCCGCCCGCGACGACGAGGTCCTGGGTGCCGGACAGGACGCCCTGCGCCGCGAAGTGCACGGCCTGCTGGGACGATCCGCACTGCCGGTCGACCGTCACGCCGGGCACTTCCTCGGGGAGCCCGGCCGCCAGCCAGCAGGTGCGGGCGATGTCCCCGGCCTGCGGTCCGACGGTGTCGAGGCAGCCGAAGACGACGTCCTCGACAGCTGCGGGGTCGACGCCGGTGCGCTCGACGAGCGCTTTGAGGACATGGGCGCCCAGGTCGGCGGGGTGGACCTGGCAGAGCCCTCCCTTGCGCCTGCCGACGGGTGTGCGGACCGCTTCGACGATGTAGGCCTCGGCCATGGCTGTGTACTCCTCGGTCTCCTCGGTCGTGCGGCGCCGCGCTGCTACGGGCCGCTCACGTACGTACGGAGATGCCGTCCAGGACCATCGACAGGTACTGACGGGCGATCTCCTCGGGGCTGTGGCCTCCGCCGGGGCGGTACCAGGACGCGGCGACCCAGACGGTGTCGCGCACGAAGCGGTAGGCGAGCCGGATGTCCAGGTCGTCGCGGAAGACGCCTTCCGCGACGCCCCGTTCCAGCGTCGTGAGCCAGGCCTTCTCGAAGCGCTGCTGCGAGTCGGACAGGTACTGGAAGCGCTGCTGCGCGACCAGGTGCTTGGCCTCCTTCTGGTAGATCGCGACGGCGGCGCGGTGCCGGTCGATCTCCCGGAAGGACTCGGTGACGAGGGCCTCGAGCGTCGCGCGGGGGTCGAGCTGGGCCTGGAGCACGGTGTCGTACCCGTCCCAGAGCTCGGTGAGGAAGGTGCGGAGGATCTCTTCGAGCATCGACTCCTTGGAGTCGAAGTGGTAGTACAGGCTGCCGGCGAGCATGCCCGCGGCGTCGGCGATCTTGCGGACCGTGGTGGCGTTGTACCCCTGCTCGGCGAAGACGTCGGCGGCGATGCCGAGCAGCTCGCGGCGGCGCTCGGGTGAGGGGCTCACCGGGGGCTTCTTCTTGGCGGTGGGCTTACCACTGGCGCTCTGTTTCGGTTTCGACACACGGTCATTCTCCGCCCATGCGCTTCGCTGGATTCACCGTGGGAATCTGCGGGTCGTTCGTGGCTGGTCGCGCCTCCTCGACGGAGCCGCATGTGTCACGGCCCCGCGCCCCTTTCGGGGCGCTTCTCCTAGGCGTGCTGACTGCTGACCGAGACCGTCTCCCCCGTCATGTACGAGGAGTAGCCACTGGCCAGGAAAACGATGACGTTGGCTATCTCCCACGGCTCGGCATGCCGCCCGAACGCCTCGCGCGCGGTGAGCTCTTCGAGGAGCTCGGGCGAGGTGACCTTCGCGAGGTGGGGGTGCAGGGCGAGGCTCGGCGAGACCGCGTTGACCCGGATGCCGTGGGGGGCCGCCTCGATCGCGGCGCAGCGGGTGAGGGCCATGACGCCCGCCTTCGCGGCGGCGTAGTGCGCCTGGCCCGCCTGGGCCCGCCAGCCGAGCACCGAGGCGTTGTTCACGATCACGCCGCCCCGGGCGGCGGCTCGCATGCGGCGCAGGGCTGCGCGAGTGGATCGGAATGTGCCGTTCAGTGTGACGTCGATGACCTTGCCCCACTGCTCGTCGGTCATCTCGGTGAGCTCTGCCGTGCCGCCGAGGCCGGCGTTGTTCACCACGACGTCCAGGTGGCCGTGGCGGTGCTCGGCCAGGTCGAAGAGCGCCTGCACCTGTGCCTCGTCGGTGACGTCGCACGGGATGCCGTCCACGCGGTCGGCGCCGAACTCCTCGGTGAGCGCGGCCACCGACTCCTTGGTGCGGCGCGGATGGGCGTCGCCGATGACGATGCGCGCGCCCTCCTCCAGGAAACGGCGCGCGGTGGCGCCGCCGATGCCCGCTCCGGCGGCCGCCGTGATCACGGCGGTGCGCCCCGCGAGCAGGTCGTGCCCTTGCACATAAGCGGGTGCGTCCATGCGCGGCCCCCCGGCTCTCGATCGGTTCCGGTCGCGGTTCCGGTTCTTCACCCTCGACTCGTCGACTCCCCTCAGGGTAATCTACCAAACACTTGTTAGGGAAGACACATCGTGAGCCGAACCGAGATGTTGAACCGAGAAGTGGAGAGGTGAGCCGCCGATGGACCTCGACTTCACCGCCGACGAGGAGGAGTTCGGGCTGCGGGCGCGCGCGTGGCTCGCGGCGCACGTGCCGGCCGAGCCGCTGCCCTCGCTGGAGACCGAGGAGGGCTTCGCGGCCCACCGGGAGTGGGAGCGCGAACTCGCGGCCGACCGCTGGTCGGTGGTGTCCTGGCCGAAGGAGTACGGCGGCCGGGGCGTCGACATCGTCAAGTGGCTGCTCTTCGAGGAGGAGTACTACGCGGCGGGCGCGCCGGGCCGCGTCTCGCAGAACGGCATCAACCTGCTCGCGCCGACCCTCTTCGACTACGGGACCGAGGAACAGCGCGCCCGCGTGCTGCCCTCCATGGCGAGAGGCGAGGTGGTCTGGGCGCAGGCATGGTCGGAGCCGGAGTCGGGCTCCGACCTGGCGTCCCTGCGCTCCACCGCCCGCCGCACGGACGGTGGTTGGCTGCTCAGGGGGCAGAAGACCTGGTCGTCACGGGCGGCGTTCGCCGACCGCGCGTTCGGCCTGTTCCGCAGCGAGCCGGGCGAGACCCACGAGGACAAGCCGCACCGGGGCCTGACGTATCTGATGTTCCCGCTCGACGCGGACGGGGTGACGGTCCGCCCCGTCGGGCGTCTGGACGGCAAGCCCGCCTTCGCCGAACTCTTCCTGGACGACGTCTTCGTGCCGGACGAGGACGTGATCGGCGAGCCGGGCCAGGGGTGGCGGATCGCCATGTCCACCACGGGCAACGAACGCGGTCTGACGCTGCGTTCCCCCGGCCGTTTCCTCGCCGCCGCGGACCGTCTGGCGCGGCAGTGGCGGCACGGCGCGGACCCGGCGGACTCGGCCCTGCGCGACCGCGTCGCCGACGCCGTCATCGGGGCGCGCGCTTATGAGTTGTTCACCTGGGCGAACGCCTCACGCTTCGCGGCCGGCGAGAGCATCGGCGCCGAGTCCAGCCTCAACAAGGTGTTCTGGTCGGAGTACGACATCGCGCTCCACGAGACGGCGCTGGATCTGCTGGGCCCGGAGGGCGAGTTGACGGACTCCTCCGCGGCGGACGGCCACGACTGGTCCGAGGGGTATGTCTTCTCCCTCGCCGGTCCCATCTACGCCGGCACCAACGAGATCCAGCGCGACATCATCGCCGAACGGCTGCTCGGCCTGCCGAAGGGACGCCGCTGATGAGGTTCCTCCTCGACGACGAGCAGCGCGAGTTCGCGCGCTCGCTCGACGCGATGCTGACGGCGACCGGCACGGTGGCGGCCACGCGCGCGTGGGGCGCGGGCGACCGGACGCCGGGCCGTGCGGTGTGGGCCCGGCTCGCGGACGCGGGGGTCTTCGCGCTGCCGGTCCCCCAGGAGTACGAGGGCGTGGGGCCGCTCCCCGTCGAAACGGCCGTCGCGTTCGTGGAGTTGGGGCGGCACGCCGTGCCGGGCCCGGTGGTCGAGACGGTGGCGGCTGCCGCGCTCCTGACGCGCCTCGCCGAGCGCGGCGAGGCAGGGCCCGCCAAGCGGTTTCTGCCCGCGCTGGCATCCGGCGCGGCGAGCGCGACGCTGACGCCGCCCGCGTCCCTGCCCGGCGCGAGCCCCTTCGCCCTGGACGCGGACACGGCGGACCTGGTCCTTGCCGCGACCGACGGCGAGCTGCGCCTCGCCCCCGGGCACGCGCGCGTGCGCCGCTCCCTGGATCCCGCCCGGCACCTCGCGGCGCCGCTGCCCGGCGGGGAGTTGCTCGCCTCGGGCCCCGCCGTGGCCGACGCGGCGCGGCACGCGGTCCGGTGGGCGGCACTGGGCACGGCCGCGCAGGCACTCGGCGTCGGGTTCGCGCTGCTCGACAGGACCGTGGCGTATGTGAAGCAGCGCACCCAGTTCGGGGTGCCCATCGGGTCGTTCCAGGCGGTCAAGCACCGCCTCGCGGACGCCCTGGTGCGCCTGGAGTTCGCCCGTCCGCTGGTGCTCGGCGCCGCGACGACCATGGCTCCGGGTGACATCGCGGCGGCCAAGGTGACGGCGGGAGAAGCGGCGTACGGGGCGGCCCGTGCCGCGCTCCAACTGCACGGCGCGATCGGGTACACGGCGGAGTTCGACCTGTCCCTGTGGCTCACCAAGGCACGGGCGCTGCGCGGGGCCTGGGGGGATCCGGGGGTGTGGCGGGGCCAGGTCCTCGCCGCGCGGGAATGACGGGTCCGCGACACCCCCGGGCCGGAATCCAGCACTCACGAGAGGCGGCGCCGCTGCGCGCGCGAGTGCACCCCGTGCCGCTTTCCGGGAAGACGCGTCGCCCGCCGCCCACGAGGTGCGATGATCAAGCGCATTGGTGAGCCGACCGAGAAGGAGGCCCCACGTGCGCGTGATCGGGCTCATGTCAGGTACCTCGTACGACGCGATCGACGCGGCCGCCGCCGACCTGATCCTCGACGGGGACCGGCTGACGCTCACCCCCCTCGGGCTGATCAGCCGTGGCTATGACGACGGGCTCCGCGCCGCCCTGGCCGCCGCGCTGCCGCCCGCCGCCACCACCCTCGCCGAGGTCTGCCGCCTCGACACCCGCATCGGGCGCGCCTTCGCCGCCGCCGCGGTCGAGGCGGACCGCGAGCTGTGCGACGGGCAGGCCGAGTTGGTCGCCTCGCACGGCCAGACCGTCTACCACTGGGTGGAGGACGGACAGGTGCACGGCACCCTGCAGATCGGCCAGCCCGCGTGGATCGCCGAGGCGACGGGCCTGCCGGTGGTCGCCGACTTCCGCCCCCGTGACATCGCGGCGGGCGGCCAGGGCGCGCCCCTGGTCAGCCTGGTGGACCGGATGTGGCTGCGCGGCAGGCCCGGCGCCCCCGCCGCGCTGAACCTCGGCGGCATCGCCAACATCACCGCCCCGGACGGCACCGCCTTCGACACGGGCCCCGCCAACGCCCTCGTCGACGCCGCGGTGAGCGAGGCGACGGACGGCCGCCTCACCTACGACCTGGACGGCGAGCTGGCCGCGCGCGGCACGGTCCACGAGGGCCTGCTCGACCGCCTGCTGGCCGAGCCCTACTACGCGGCCCCCACGCCGAAGACGACGGGCAAGGAGCTCTTCCATCTGCCGTATCTGCGTACGGCGTTGCAGGGGTACGAGAAGCTGCCCACCGAGGACGTCGTCGCCACGCTCACCTGCCTCACGGCCCGCACGGTCGCCGACGCCGTCCGGTCGGTGAAGGCGTCCGAGGTCGTCGCCTCCGGTGGCGGGACGCGCAATCCGGCGCTGATGGCGGCGCTGCGGGCGGAGTTGGGCGGGGTGCCGTTGCGCACCTCCGACGAACTGGGTCTGCCGTCCGCGGCGAAGGAGGCGTACGCCTTCGCCGTCCTCGGTTTCCTGACCCTGCACGGACTGCCGGGGACCGTGCCGCAGAGCACGGGGGCGCGGCACGCGAGCGTGCTGGGTTCGATCACGCCGGGGCGGCGCGGAGCGCCCTGGCCCGAGGGGGTGGCGGGGGCACAGGGGCCGCTGCGTCTCGTGGTCAACGGCCATGGGCACGGGGGCCGGTAGAGAGGGCCGAATTGGCGGCCCCCTCTCATCCGGCTTTCACGCGGGGCTCATACTCTGGCGGCCATGACCCAGATGACTCCCCCAGGCTGGTACCCCGACCCCGGCCAGATCGCCGGCGGTCCTCCCACCGAGCGCTGGTGGGACGGGAACGTGTGGACGGATCAGGTGCGCGCCGCCCAGGGCACCGCGGCGTACCCGACCCAGCCGGCCTTTCCGGCCCACCCCGGACAGGCCCCCGCTCCTCGGCGCCGGCTGCGCGTCGCGATCGCCGCGGGCGTGGTCCTCGTCGTCCTCGCAGGGATAGGCGGGGGCGTGTACGCCCTGACCGCCGACGACGACGGGGACGACGGCGGCTCCGCCCGCGATCAGCCGTCGGCCGGGGCCCCGCAGGACCCCGGGGGCCCCGAGTCCCGTGAGCCCCAGGCGCCGCAGCAGTCGCCGGGCGTTCCCGACAACCCGCAGGCCCCGGAGCAGGACCCGGGCTTCGCCACCGACACGGAAAGCGGCATCAAGATCCCCGTGCCGGACGGCTGGTCGGGCGGAACCACCGTGAAGGGCGCCGGGGTGCAGACGCCCCCGATCCCCTGCCCCGGCAACACCAACGAACAGTGCACCCGCGGCAGCGCGTACTCCATGACGGCCTACAGCCTCAAGCTCGACGCCAAGACGCCCGAGGCGGCCGCCAAGGAGGACATCAAGGAGAACGCCGAGCAGGGGTACGGCGGCAAGACCTACGGAAAGATCACCTCGCACAAGGTGCTGAAGTCCGAGTCGATCACCGTGGCGGGCCAGAAGGGCTATCACGTCCGCTGGAAGGCCGTCACGCAGAAGAGCGACGACGGCTACGTCGAGTCGCTCGCCTTCCCGTCCCCCGCCGACAAGTCGAAGATCGTCATCGTCCGCATGGGCATCGACGTCAACCCCAAGGCTCCGTCGCCCTCCGTCATGGACCAGATCGCCAAGGGGATCAAGGCCGGTCCGGCCGGCGGTGGCGGCACCGGGCAGGACGTCTAGAACCGGAGCCGGGCGGGGTTCCTCTGGAACCAGAGCCGGGCGGGGTTCCTCGCCGCTCAGGAGGAACACCGCCCGGCCCGGGGGTGCGCGCCGCCCCCGTCCCCACGGTGCGGCGCGGGCAGGCCCGGGTCGCGTCATCCAACAGACCCGGGCCCACGATCAGGTGAGGCCGAGCGCGGGCAGCACGCAGGCCTCGACGAAGCGGGTCAGATACTCCCCGTCGGCGTACTCGCCCTCCAGGACCGGCCTGGCCCGCAGCACGCCGAACAGCTGCACCGTGACGAACTCCACCGCCGGGTGCCCCTCGGCGATCTCGCCGCGCTCCACGCCGCGCCGCATGATCGCGGCCATGGCCCGCAGCTCCGGCTCGACGAGCGTCTCGCGCAGCACCCGCTGCAGGTCCTCGTCCTGCAGGACCGCGTGGCTGAGCGCCTGGACCAGCATCGTGTCCCGCCCGGACTGCTCGCCCGCGGCCCGCGCCGCCTCGCGCAGGTCCCCGGCGAGGCTGCCGGTGTCGATGCCTTCGAAGCGCACACAGCGGTTGGCGCGTAGCGCGGCGGCCACGAACTGGGGCTTGGTCTTCCACTGGCGGTAGAGCGTGGACTTGCTGCACCGGGTGCGGGCGGCGACGCCCTCCATGGTCAGGGCCTCGTAGCCGCACTCGCGGAGCTGGTCGAGGACGGCGTCGTAGAACTCCTGCTCGCGCTCCGGCGTGATCTTCGAGCGGCTCGACGTCGACGTCATGGCTCTTCTCCTCGGTACGGCGGCCGATCGGGCTCTCTCGACCCCTAGCGATACGCCAGTGTACCGGTACGCCCGCGTATCGGTACACTGGCGTATCGATGAGTGGGGCGATCCCTCGCTCAGCACCGCACTACCCAGTCATCACGTAAAGGGGCCGGGGGATGGAATCCCGAACCGAGCCTGCCGAACGGGAGCCGGACATATCGGTCCGGGAGCCGGACGCGACCACCGTCCGGAAGCCGGACACATCTGCTGCCCGACCGCCCCTCGTCCGCGAGCTCCTCCTCGTCGCAGGACTTTTCCTCGTCTACAAATTCGGCAGGCAACTGGCCAACGGCCACACCGGCGAGGCCTTCCACAACGCGCACCGCGTGTGGGACGCCGAGCGGGCACTGCGCCTGCCCGGCGAGGGCGCCGTGCAGGACGCCCTGCTCAGCAGCGAGACGCTGATCCACGCCGCGAACACCTACTACGCGACCGTGCACTTCCCGGCGACGCTGCTGTTCCTGGTCTGGCTGTATCTGCGCCGCCCGCGACACTACGTCTGGACCCGCCGGGTGCTCGCCGCGCTGACCGCGGCCGCGCTCGTGCTGCACCTCGGCTTCCCGCTCGCGCCGCCGCGGATGCTGGACGCCGCGCACCTCGTGGACACCGCGCAGGTGTACGGGCCCTCGGTGTACGCCTCCGAGCCCGCGACCGACACCATGGCCAACCAGTTCGCGGCCATGCCGTCCCTGCACTTCGGCTGGGCGCTGATGCTCGCCGTCGGGATGATCGTCGCCACCTCGTCGCGCTGGCGCTGGCTGTGGCTGCTGCACCCCCTGCTGACCCTGCTCGTGGTGGTCGGCACCGCCAACCACTACTGGCTCGACGCGATCGTGGCGACCGCGCTGCTCGGCATCGCGCTCGCGGTGATCCGGCTGCCGCGCCCCGGCGCCTCGCTGACCGTGCGCCGCTCTGCGCCCGCGCGCGAGCTGGTCACTTCGGGGGCCGGCCGGTGAGCGCCACACTCCTCGCCGTCGCCCTCTCCCTCGTCTCCGCGGCCGCGTACGCCGCCGCGGCCGTCGCCCAGGAGCGGCTCGCCTCGCGCGTCGCCGAGGGCGAGAGCGGGGTCCTGCGGATGCTCGGCAGCGGGGCGTGGTGGTCCTCGGTCGGGCTCAACGCGTCCGCGGCGCTGCTGCACGTGGCGGCCCTGAAGTACGGGCCGCTCACGCTGGTCCAGCCGCTGGGGGCGCTCACCCTGGTCGCCGCCGTGCCGCTCGGCGCGCGGCTCGCGGGGCGCCGGGTCACGCGCCTGGAGTGGCGCGGCACCGGACTCACGCTCATCGGCCTCGGCGCGCTGCTCCTGACCGCGTCGGGCCCCGCGCCCGACGACACCCTGACGGTGCCGGAGGCGCTGGTCGTCGCCGCCGCGACCATGGCGGTCATCGGGCTGCTCTCGCGGCCCGGCACCCGACCCGGGCTACGCCACGCGACCGCGTCCGGCTTCGCCTCCGGGGTCGCCTCCGCGCTCACCCAGACCGTGACGGTCGCCGTGACGGACCGCTCGGGTCCGCTGCTCAGTCCGCAGGTGGTGGTCGTGGCGCTGCTCGTGGCGGCGTTCGCCGCCGGTGGTCTGCTGCTCTCGCAGACCGCCTACCGCGGCGGCCTCGGCGCACCGCTCGCCGTGGTGACGCTCTCCAACCCGGTCGCGGCCTCGGTCATCGGCGTGACGCTCCTCGGCGAGCGCCTCCAGGGCGGCATCGTCGGCATCCTCCTCGCGGTGGCGGGCGCGGCGGTGGCGGCGTACGGAGTGGTCGTCCTCACCCGGTCGCCGCGAAGCCTCGCCGGCGAGCCGGAGCCGGGCCTCCTGCCGTCGATTCCGCCCCAGGCCGTCGCCCCCGAAGGGACGCGGGGAACTGCGCGACCGGCCACATCCGGCCTGCAGAGCGTCTGAGGCGTACACACGAAACGGCGCCGGCCGCCCCCATGGAAGGGGCAACCGGCGCCGCTGTCGTACCGAGCGTCACCCGAAACCGCGCGCATCCTGCTTCAGCGCCGTGTCAACCGTGAGCGCCGTGGCCACGACAAGGCTGAGCAGCGGCTCGGGCAGCTGGTAGTGAATCTGCAGGACGTAGTTGTCCGCGGTGGTGAACATCGTCTTGGCGAGGCCTTCCCAGGTCTTCGTGATCCGGGCGACCTCGTTGTCCGCGTGGTCGACGATCGAGAAGTTCCAGGCACGCCAGTTCTCCGCCTTGATCGCGCCGACCTGCTGGCCGTTCACCATCATGCCGAAGTTGATCTTGCCGATCACGTTCTGCTGGACGATCTCGCCGACCGGCTGGCCGTCCGCGCGCTCGACGATCACACGCGACTTCATGAACTTGCGGGGGCGGGTCAGCATCAGCTGCGGCTGGCCGTACCCGTCGCGGATCTCCAGCTTGTGCGTCATGAACTGGTCGACGCTGGAGACGAAGCGGGCGACCTTCTTCAGCGTGCTCTGGCCGACCTGGACGACCGAGCCGAGCGTGTTGCCCGACTGGTCCATGACGCTGTACTCGTTCGTCAGCTCGATCAGCTTGGCCTTCTGGTTCACGACCAGGACCGGCTCGGAGAACAGCGTCCCGCCGCCCTGCGCGGCCGGCGCGACACCGGCCTGCTGCTGCACCTGGCGCTGCACCTTGGCCTGGTCGACCATCGGCGCGGCCTGCTGCGGCTGCGCCTGGGGCTGGCCGAACTGGCCCTGCAGCGCGTGGCCCTGCGGCTGCGCCTGCTGCGGGACCTGTCCCTGCGGGGCCGGGTTGGTGTGGTCCGTCCACTGGGAGCCGTCCCACCAGCGGAGCAGCTGGGCCGCGCCGTGAGGGTCCGGGTACCAGCCTGCAGGAGTGTTCGAATGCGTTGTCACCCGGGCGACCCTACCGTCCCGGTACGGGACGTTCGCCACCCCTTTCCCAGGGGTGTGACCTCTGACTCACGTGACGGAACCGACGCATACATCTGCGGGTGCTTCGTGGCTGGTCGCGCAATTCCCCGCGCCCCTTACGGGGCGCGGCCCACCGCTCAGAGCACGACCTCCACCCGCAGATCTCCCTCCGCCTCCCGCAGCTCCACCGCCGCGATCCGGCCCGCCGCCCGGACGTCGTTCTCCGCAGACGCGAAGAGGTCCAGGGTCGACCGCGGTGCCGTGACCGTCGCCTTCGCCGCCTGGGCCCGCATCGACAGCTTCGCCTGGGACTTGGCCTTGCGGACCGCCGCGATGGCCTCCGACGCCGTGGCGAGGACCGCCGCGTCGCCCCCGTGCTCCCGCAGTGCGGACGCGCTCGGCCAGGCCGCGCGGTGCACCGAGCCCTCGCGCCACCACGACCAGACCTCCTCCGTGACGAACGGCAGGACCGGCGCGAAGAGCCGCAGCAGCACGTCGAGTGCCGTGCGCAGCGCCGCCCGTGCCGAGCGGGTCGCCGCCGCGTCGCCGTGGTCGCCGTACGCACGGGCCTTGACCAGCTCGACGTAGTCGTCGCAGAAGCGCCAGAAGAGCTGTTCCGTGCGCTCCAGAGCGCGTGCGTAGTCGAAGGCGTCGAAGGCCGCGGTGGCCTCGTCGACCGTCGACGCGAGCGCGGCAAGCAGGGCCCGGTCGAGCGGCGCGGTCACCGCCGTGTCGTCACCGGCCTCACCCAGGCTCAGCACGAACTTGCCGACGTTCAGCACCTTCGTGGCGAGACGGCGGCCGATCTTCATCTGCCCGGTCTCGAACGCCGTGTCCGTGCCGGGGCGTCCGCTCGCCGCCCAGTAGCGGACCGCGTCCGAGCCGTGCTGGACGAGGAGGTGGTCCGGCGTGACGACGTTCCCCTTGGACTTCGCCATCTTCTTGCGGTCGGGGTCGAGGATCCAGCCCGAGATCGCCGCGTGCCGCCAGGGCAGCGCGTCGTGCCCGGTGTGGGCGCGCACGACCGTGGAGAACAGCCAGGTGCGGATGATCTCGTGGGACTGGGGGCGCAGGTCCATGGGGAAGACCCGCGCGAACAGATCGGGGTCGGAGAGCCACTTCCCGGCGATCTGCGGCGTGAGCGAGGACGTCGCCCAGGTGTCCATGACGTCCGGGTCGCCGATGAAGCCGTGCGGCTCGCCGCGCTGTGCCGCGTCGTAGCCCGGCGGGGTCTCCGCGCTCGGGTCGACGGGGAGCGCCGCGCGGTCGGGGGTGATCGGGTGGTCGTAGTCGGGCTTTCCGGTGCCGTCCAGCGGGTACCAGACGGGGATCGGGACGCCGAAGAACCGCTGGCGGCTGATCAGCCAGTCGCCGTTGAGGCCGCCGACCCAGTTCTCGTAGCGGATCCGCATGTGCGGCGGGTGCCACGCCAACTCGGAGCCGCGGGCGAGGAGTTCATCGCGCAGGGCGGCGTCCCTGCCGCCGTTGCGGACGTACCACTGGCGGGTGGTGACGATCTCCAGGGGCTTGTCGCCCTTCTCGAAGAACTTCACCGCGTGCGTGACGGCGCGCGGTTCGCCCCTGAGGTCGCCGCTCGCGCGCAGCATCTCGACGACGCGTTCCCGCGCGGTGTGCGCGGTGGCGCCCGCCAGTTTCGCGTACGCCGCTGCGGCCGCCGGCGCCTCGACGCCGCTCGGCGGCTGCGCGAGGAAGCGGCCGTCCCAGCCGATCACCGGCCGTGTGGCGAGCCGCAGTTCGCGCCACCACGTGACGTCGGTGGTGTCGCCGAAGGTGCAGATCATCGCGATGCCCGTGCCCTTGTCCGGCGCGGCGAGGCGGTGGGCGACGACGGGGACCTCGACGCCGAAGAGCGGCGTGCGGACCGTCGTGCCGAACAGGTCCTGGTAGCGCTCGTCGTCCGGGTGGGCGACCAACGCGACGCAGGCGGGCAGGAGTTCGGGGCGGGTCGTCTCGATCAGGACGGTGCCGCCCTCTCCGCCGTGGAAGGCCAGGCGGTGGTACGCGGCAGGGCGCTCCCTGTCCTCCAGCTCGGCCTGGGCGACCGCCGTGCGGAACGTGACGTCCCACAGCGTGGGCGCCTCGGCGACGTACGCCTCGCCGCGCGCGAGGTTGTCCAGGAAGGCCAGCTGCGAGGTGGCGCGGGCGTCCGTGTCGATGGTCTGGTAGGTGCGCGACCAGTCGACGGAGAGACCGAGCCCCCGCCACAGCTCCTCGAAGGCCTTCTCGTCCTCGACGGTGAGCCGCTCGCACAGCTCGATGAAGTTCCGCCGGGAGACGGGCAGTTGGTGTTTGCCGGGCTTCTCGGGCGGGGTGAAGTCGGGGTCGTACGGAAGGGCGGGATCGCAGCGGACGCCGAAGTGGTTCTGGACGCGCCGCTCGGTCGGCAGTCCGTTGTCGTCCCACCCCATGGGGTAGAAGACTTCCTTGCCGCGCATGCGCTGGTAGCGGGCGATGGTGTCGGTGTGCGTGTACGAGAAGACGTGGCCGACGTGCAGCGATCCGCTGACCGTGGGCGGCGGGGTGTCGATGGAGAAGATCTCGTCCCGCGGCTTCGAGCGGTCGAAGACGAATACGCCCGACTCGTCCCAGCGCCTCGACCATTTCGCTTCGAGCCCGTCGAGGACGGGCTTGTCGGGGGCCCCGGGAGGGGGCGGGGAGGTATTCGTCATGCCTCCGGATGCTATCCGTGGCGGCGGGACGAACACCTCCCCATTTCCGCTGCGCGCCGCGGCGGAGATGCCTCAGGGGCGGCTCAGCGGGTGGCGATCGCCGGGTCGCTGACGCCCTTCTCGCCGGTCTCGACGTGGCCCGCGAGACGCCGCAGGAAGCCCGCGTCCAGGTCGGACTTCACGGTCAGGTCGTACCAGCGCTTGGTCCCGCGCAGGTCGACGGTGTGCTCGACGGAGCCGCCCGCCTTGACCTTGAAGGTCTGCCCCGCGCCGCCGTAGGCGTTGGTGACCGTGAGGTTCACATCCGCACTGCCCGCGTTCTTCAGGGTCAGCTCGATGTTGCCGGTCGTCGCGTCGTGGCGGGCGACGACCTCGGGGCCCGCCTTCCTGCCGGGGCCCTTGAAGGTGCGCAGGAAGCCGTTGGGGCCGAATACCGACAGGTCGTAGACGTCCTTGGAGTACGCCGAGTTCCAGGTGTCGGAGAGCGTCTTGCCGGCCTCCGTGGTGTACGTCCAGGGGCCGTCGGTGCGGTTGGCGGAGCGGACGTGGAAGCAGACGCCCGCCTTGTCGCCGCCGCTGAAGGTGAGCGTGAACTTCCCTGCGGCGGCGTCCGCCGCGCCGTCCACCAGCGGCGCGTACGGCAGCGCGCGGGTGGGCCGGGAGCCTGCCTCCTGCTTGGGCAGCGCCGGGTTGGCGGGAGCCTTGGGGAAGTAGTCGGGGTGGCGCTCGTGGTCCGGCGGCTCGTAGGCGGCCGTGTCGGGGAGCTCGGCCGGGTCGGTGTCCTTGCCGCCGAAGTCGAAGGCGGAGGTGAGGTCACCGCAGATCGCGCGGCGCCACGGCGAGATGCCCGGCTCCTCGACGCCGAAGCGCTTCTCCATGAACCGGATGATCGACGTGTGGTCGAAGACCTCGGAGTTCACGAAGCCGCCGGTGCTCCACGGCGAGACGACGATCATCGGGACGCGCTGCCCGAGGCCGTAGTGCCCGGCGGCGTAGGAGGTGTTGCCGGGGAAGTAGTCGAGCGTCGTGTCGACAGTGGACTTGCCCTGGCCCGCGTCCTTTGGGGTGTACGGCGGGACGACGTGGTCGAAGTAGCCGTCGTTCTCGTCGTACGTGATGAACAGCGCCGTCTTGGCCCACACGTCGGGGTTGGACGTGAGGGCGTCCAGGACCTGCGCGATGTACCAGGCGCCGTAGTTCACGGGCCAGTTGGGGTGCTCGCAGAACGCCTCGGGGGCGGCGATGTAGGAGACCTGAGGAAGCTTGTCCGCCTTGACGTCGGCCTTGAGGATGTCGAAGTAGCCGTCGCCCGCCTTGGCGTTGGTGCCGGTGCGGGCCTTGTCGTAGAGCGGGTCGCCCGGCTTGGCACCCCGGTACTTGTTGAAGTAGAGCAGCGAGTTGTCGCCGTAGTTGCCGCGGTAGGCGTCGTCGATCCAGCCCCACTTGCCCGCGGCGTCCAGGCCGTCGCCGATGTCCTGGTACACCTTCCAGGAGATGCCCGCCTGCTCCAGGCGCTCGGCGTACGTCGTCCAGTCGTAGCCCGCCTCCTGGTTGCCGAGGACCGGACCGCCGCCCTTGCCGTCGTTGCCGACGTGGCCCGTGAGCATGTAGTAGCGGTTGGGGTCGGTGGCCCCGATGAACGAGCAGTGGTAGTCGTCGCAGACCGTGAAGGCGTCGGCGAGGGCGTAGTGGAAGGGGATGTCGTTCCGCTCCAGGTAGGCCATCGTGCGCTCGGACTTCGCGGGGATCCACTGGTCGTACGCGCCGTTGTTGAACGCCTTGTGGCCGCCGGCCCAGTCGTGGTCCAGGCCCGCGATGAACTGCATGCCGAGGTTCTCGGCGTCGGGGTGGAAGGGCAGGATCTCCTTGCCGCCACCCTGCTGGTGCCAGACCGGCTTGCCGCTGGGCAGGGTCACCGGGCGCGGGTCGCCGAAGCCGCGTACGCCCTTCATGGTGCCGAAGTAGTGGTCGAAGGACCGGTTCTCCTGCATCAGCACCACGACGTGCTCGACGTCCTTGATGGTGCCGGTGGCGCGCCTGGCGGGCAGGGACGCGGCGCGGGCGATGCTCTGGTTGAGCATGGCGAACGTCGCGGTGCCTCCGGCCAGCTGCATGAAGCGGCGCCGATTGAGTTCAGGCATGAGTATTCCGACCTCGTGTTTTGTGGGGGACGCGAGCGGGGTGAAGTGTGCCAAGGGGAGCAAGGGCTACGGAAGGGCCTGTGACGGGCGTGTGAAGAGAAGTCCAACCTCTGATGGGCAGGACACAAGTCCCGGACTTTTCGGGACCAAAGTCCCACATTTGACATAGGGGAAGAGGCGTGACTCACTTGGCCGTGCACCGATCCGTGGTGCGTTCTTCTCCGTCCCGCGAGCGCAAGGAGGTGTTCGGGATGAGTCCCGAAGGAAGTCCTTGCGCCAGCGGTGACCTTTTCTGAAAGCCGCGTTCCGCCGCTTCCGAGGCCGCCTCGCGCCGCCCCTTCCCTCACTCCGCCGTACTGATGCCGCGGAGCTGACCCCTGGCCTGCCGACGGCCCTGCGCCCTCGGCACACCCAGGTTTCTTTCACACCACATTCACACCGTCACGTCCTCGTGCCCGGGCCTGCCTCGTCATGCCCCGCACGGAGGGAGGTCTGCCATGAACAAGCTGATTCCCCAGGTGCGCCTGGCCCCGCCAGGCGCAAACCCCCGTCCCACCCCTCGCACCCGCAAGGCCGCGGAGCTGGACGCCCGCACCCGTGAAGTCGGCGCCAGGCTCGCCAGGTTGAGCTCGCTGCCCGCCCGCGACGTGCTGCGCGAGGTCAACTCCACCACGCGCGGCCTGCGTCAGGACCAGGTCCTCGAGCGCATCGAGCGGTTCGGCGAGAACACCGTCGCCCACGAGCGCGTCCCGCACTGGAGCACGCAGCTCGCCAAGTCCTTCTGGAACCCCTTCATCGGGGTGCTCGTCGTCCTCGCCGCCGTCATGTACTGGCAGGACCCCGCCGACCCCGGCGTCTACATCCTCACCTCGATGGTGCTGATCAGCGCGCTCCTGCGGTTCTGGCAGGAGTACCGCTCCACCCGCTCCGCCGAGGCCCTCAAGGCCCTGGTCACCACCTCCTGCGCGGTGCGGCGGCGCTGGAGCGAGACCGCCGAGACCGAAGAGATCCCCATGGAGCAGGTCGTTCCCGGGGACCTGGTCGGGCTCGCGGCCGGCGACATGGTCCCCGCCGATCTGCGGCTGCTCACCGCCAAGGACCTGATGGTCGGTCAGGCCACGCTGTCCGGCGAGTCGCTGCCGGTCGCCAAGGCCGACACGCGCGCCCACGACCTGGGCCAGCAGGAGACCGCGGACCCCGTCGAGGCGGACAACCTCTGTCTGATGGGTACGTCGGTGACCTCCGGCACGGCGACCGGCGTGGTCGTCGCGACGGGCTCGCACACCTACTTCGGCTCGATGGCGAGCGCGCTGTCGGGTGAGCGCCCGCAGACCGCCTTCGACCTCGGCGTGCGCCGGGTCAGCTTCCTGCTGATCCGCTTCATGTTGGTGATGGTCCCCGTCGTCTTCGCCATCAACGGCTTCACCAAGGGCGACTGGGACCAGGCGCTGCTGTTCTCCATCTCCGTGGCGGTCGGGCTCACCCCCGAGATGCTGCCGATGGTGGTCTCGGCGAACCTGGCGCGCGGCGCCGTCGCGATGTCCAAGCACAAGGTCGTCGTCAAGCAGCTCAACGCGATCCAGAACCTCGGCGCGATGGACGTGCTGTGCACCGACAAGACGGGCACGCTCACCGAGGACCGCATCGTCCTCGACCGCTACCTCGACGGGCGCGGCGAGGAGGACCGCGAGGTCCTCGAGTACGCCTACCTCAACGCGCACTTCCAGACGGGACTGCGCAACCTCATGGACCAGGCGGTCATCGACCGCGTGGACGAGGCCGAGGAGGTTGTCGTCGACCACCTCTTCACGAAGGTCGACGAGATCCCCTTCGACTTCGCCCGCCGCAGGATGTCCGTGGTCCTGCGCCGCAACGGACTGACGGGCCCTGCAGCCGAGCACACGCTCGTCACCAAGGGCGCGGTCGAGGAAGTGCTCGACCGGTGCGGCCACATGATGGACCGCGGCGAGCGCGTCGAGCTCACCGGCAAACTGCGCGCGCACGTCAGGCACCTGAGCGAGCGTCACAACCGCGAGGGGCTGCGGGTCCTCGCGGTCGCCACCCGTACCTTCCCCGTCGACCCCGACGCGGCGGAGCGCGAGACCTACTCGGTGGCGGACGAGACGGAGCTGACGCTCATCGGCTTCCTCGCCTTCCTCGACCCGCCGAAGCAGGACGCGTCGGACGCGCTGCGCGCGCTCGCCGACAACGGCGTGGCGGTCAAGGTCGTCACGGGGGACAACGAACTGGTCGCGGCGCGCGTCTGCGCCGACGTCGGTCTGGACGCGAGCGAGCTGGTCACCGGCGCCACGATCGACCTGGTCGACGACGTCGAGCTGATCGAACTGGCCCGTACGACCACGGTGTTCGCGAAGGTCAACCCGGTCCAGAAGGCGCGGATCGTGCGCGCCCTGAAGGCCGACGGGCGCACGGTCGGCTTCCTCGGTGACGGCATCAACGACGCGGCGGCGCTGCGCGAGGCCGACGTGGGCGTCTCCGTCGACACGGCCGTGGACATCGCGAAGGAGTCCGCGGACATCATCCTGCTGGAGAAGGACCTGATGGTCCTGGAGCAGGGCGTGCTGATGGGGCGTCAGACCTTCGGCAACACCATCAAGTACATCAAGATGACGGCGTCGTCGAACTTCGGCAATGTCTTCTCGGTCCTGGTGGCATCGGCGTTCATCCCCTTCCAGCCGATGCTCGCCATCCACCTGCTCGTGCAGAACCTCTGCTACGACATCAGCCAGCTGGCGATCCCCTGGGACCGCATGGACAAGGAGTACCTGAAGAAGCCGCGGACCTGGGACGCGAAGGGCATCGGCCGGTTCATGATCCGGGTCGGTCCGATCAGCTCGGTCTTCGACATCTCGACGTTCCTGGTGATGTGGTACGTCTTCCAGGCCAACTCTCCCGCGGAGCAGACCCTGTTCCAGACGGGCTGGTTCGTGGAGGGGCTGCTCTCCCAGACCCTCATCGTGCACATGATCCGTACGCGGAAGATCCCGTTCATCCAGTCCCGCGCGTCCCTGCCGGTCCTGGTGATGACGGGCGCGGTGATGGTGTTCGGCCTGTGGCTGCCGTTCTCGCCGCTCGCGTCGGCACTCTCGATGGAGCCGCTGCCGATGAGCTACTTCCCGTGGCTGATCGGGACGCTGCTCGCGTACTGCGCGCTCACCCAGGTGGTGAAGGGCTGGTACGTCCGGCGTTACCACAGCTGGCTGTGACGGGCGTCCCGCACGGCCGGGGGTGACGGCCGTCTTGCAAAGGTAGGTGCCGTGGGCAACCATGCGCGTCATGACACTACGCGTCCACGGCACCTGCGCCCCCGGATTCGAGGGTGTGCGCGAGGAGTTCGAGCGGAACTTCACCGAACGCGGCGACCTCGGGGCGGCCGTCGCCGTCAGCCTCGGCGGCGAGCTCGTCGTCGACCTGTGGGGCGGCGACGCCGACCGGACGGGCACCCGTCCCTGGGAGCGGGACACCCTGGCGCACGTCTACTCCACCACCAAGGGGATGACCGCGCTCTGCGCCCATCTCCTCGTGGACCGGGGCGAGTTGGACCTGGACGCGCCGGTCGCGCGGTACTGGCCCGAGTTCGCGCGGGCGGGCAAGGCCGACATCCCGGTGCGCTGGCTGCTCAGCCACCGCTCCGGTCTCATCGCGCCGGGCGAGCCCATGGAGGCGGGCGCGGTGTACGACTGGGAGAAGGTGACCGAGGCCCTCGCGGCGACGCGGCCCTGGTGGAAACCGGGCACCGCGCAGGGCTATCACGCGGTGACCTTCGGCTTCCTGGTCGGCGAGCTGGTGCGGCGCGTCAGCGGTGTCTCGCCCGGCTCCTTCCTGCGCACCGAGGTGACGGGCCCCCTCGGCGCCGACGTCTTCGTGGGCACGCCAGCGAGCGAGCACGGGCGGTGCGCGGACATGGCGCCACCCGTGCCCGCGACCGGCGGGACGTCGTCGTCGCGCCGTGCGTTCGGCGACTCCCCCGAGCCGCCGGTCGGCGGGATCACCGAGCACCCGCTGGCGCCGGTCACGCTCGCCATGCGGTATCTGCCGCTCGGCGACGTGAACGGCGCGCCCTACCGCAGCGCGGAGATCCCCGCGACCAACGGCCACGCCACCGCGCGCGGACTTGCCGCCGTGTACGCGGAGTTGGCGGGCGGCGGGCTGCTGTCCGCCGACGCCCTCGAACGCCTGCGCACGCCGCAGAGCACGGCCGACGAACCGGACCTGGTGCTGCGGGCGGGCACCCCGCTCGCCGAGACCTGGTCGTGGGGCCTCGGCTACATGCTCAACCAGTTCGGGCAGGCGGGCCCCAACCCCCGGGCGTTCGGACACGGCGGCCTCGGCGGCTCCTACGCCTTCGCCGACCCGGAGAACGGCATCGGATACGCGTACACGATGAACCGCATGGGCGCCGGGACCTCGGGTGAGGACCTGCGCAGCATCCATCTGGTCGGCGCGCTCTACAAGGGGCTGCGCGACCGGGGGTGAGCGACCGGGGGGTGAGCAACCAGGGGTGAGCGACCGGCGCCGAGCTCGGGGGCCGATGATGGGGGCATGAGTTCACGCAGAAGAGCCACCTTCTTCACCGGCGAGGAGCCCGACCCCCGGTACGGCACGCCCACCACCGGGGACGAACGCGCCATGCTCGTCACCTTCCTGCGGGCCCAGCGCGCGACCCTGGAGCTCAAGTGCGCAGGACTGGAAGGAGAGTTGGACCGGCAGTCCGTGGCGCCCTCCACCCTTTCCCTGCTCGGCCTGGTGCGGCACCTCACCGACGTGGAGCGCCGCTGGTTCCGGCGGGACCTGGCCGGGCAGGACGCGCAGCCGCTGTACGCCACGCCCGACAACCCCGACCAGGACTTCGACGGCGCGGTCGCCGGGCCAGGAGCCGTCGCCGCGGCGTGGCAGGCGTGGCGCGCCGAGGTGGAGTTCGCCGAGAAGTTCGTCGAGGCGGCGGCCGACCTGGACGTCGAGGGGCAGGACTCCTGGCTCGGCGCGGTGTCGCTGCGCTGGGTGCTCATGCACATGGTCGAGGAGTACGCGCGCCACAACGGCCACGCCGATCTCATCAGGGAGCGCATCGACGGCGCGGTGGGCCTGTGACACAACCGGCGGGACGGCGGTACACGGCCGCCGACCCGCGCAGGGCCGCCATCGTGGCGGCGGCCCTGGCCCGCTTCGCGCAGGCGGGCTATCTGAACGCCTCGCTCGCGCGGATCGCCGCGGACGCGGGCACGTCCGCGCCGGTGGTCGTGCACCACTTCGGCTCCAAGGAGGGCCTGTTGACGGCCGCCCTCAAGGCCCGCGAGGACCGCACAGCCGCGACGTTCGGGCCGCTCCAGGACGCGACGCGCGGCGACGACGTGCGCGAGCTGTTCCGCGCGATCCTCGCGCTCGCCGCCTACAACCTCACCCAGCCGGGCCTCATCCAGCTCTACACGCGCCTGTCCGCCGAGGCCGGGGACCCTGGCCATCCCGCGCACGGTTACTTCGTCGAGCGGTACGATCGCATCGCGGGCCTGATCTCCGGGGCGCTGCAACGCTCCCTGGACGCAGGTCAGTTGCGGCCCGGCACCGATCCGGACAGCGTGGCCCGCGAGATCCTCGCCGTCTCGGACGGGCTCCAGGTGCAGTGGGCGTTCGCCGAAGGGCCCCTGGACTTCGTGGAGTTGTACCGGGCACACCTGGACCGGCTAGCGCGGGCCCTCACCGTGGACGGCGCGGGCCTGGACGAAGTGCCGGGAGACCTCGGCTAGTCGGCGGCGCCGGTCAGCCGGATGTCGCGGGACGACGACCCGACGTACACCGCGCGCCGCCCCTTCGGGCGCACCCAGCGGGCACGGCCCGTGTCCCAGTACGACAGCTGCCGCTCGGCCACCTTCACGGTGATCCGCCGCGAGCGGCCCGGCCGCAGCTCCACGCGGTCGAAGGCGGCGAGGGTGCGCACGGGCATCTCCACGTCGGCGTGGCGGGGCGGTCCGACGTAGATCTGCGGCACCTCGGTGCCGGTGCGGCGCCCCTGGTTGGTCACCGTGAAGCTCACCTCGTACCCCTGGCCCGCGCGCCGCACGGTGAGCCCCGAGTAGCCGAACTCGGTGTACGACAGGCCGTGCCCGAAGGGGAAGAGGGGAACGGTGCCCGCCTTGTCGAAGCCTCGGTATCCGGTGAAGACGCCCTCGCTGTACGTGACGGTCTTGTCGACGCCGTAGTAGCGCTCGGGGTGTGCGGGGTCGAGCGTCGGGTGGTCGGCCTCCTTCTTCGGCCAGGTGACCACGGACTTGCCGCTCGGGTTGGCCCGGCCGAGGAGCAGGTCGGCGGTGGACCAGCCGCCCTCCTGGCCGACGTAGCCGGCGTGCAGGACCGTGCCGACGGAGCGGCGCCACGGCATCGTGACGGGGCCTTTGGTGTTGAGGACGACGACGGTGCGCGGATTGGCGGCGGCGACCGCGGCGATCAGCTCGTCCTGGTGGGCGGGGAGCGCGAGCGTGGTGAGGTCGCCGCTGCCGCCGAGCGCGCCGCCCTCGCCGTTGCAGGCGAAGACGACGGGGGTGTGGACGCGGCGGGCGAGGCGCGCCGCGGCGTCGATGCGCGCGGCCCTCTGCCGCGGTGTGACCCAGGCGAACCGCACCTGGACGGGGAGGCGTCCGACGACGGACGTGTCCCAGCCCGTGGCCTTGACCGTGATCCGGTGGGCGCGGCCCTCGGTGAGCTTGCGCGGCGCCGCGCGGCCGTTGTCGAGGCCGTCCGTCGTCGGGACGATCGAGGACCACTTGCGGGTGAAGCTGTCGCGCACGCCGGACGCGGTCGCGAGTTCCTCGCCGTCCAGGCTCAGCGAGACGGCGGCACCCCGGCCCTGGATGTTCAGGGCGTACTCCCCCGTCGCGGGCGGCACGAAGGTCCCGGTCCACTCGACGGCCGTCCCGATGGGCAGCGCCTTGTCGCCGGTGAAGTCGACCTTCCCGTCGGTGCCGCCGCCCTTGCGCGCGAGGCCGTCGGGGAACGCGGAGGCGGGCACGGCCGTGCCGGTGAGGTCGACCCCTACCTCGTACGCGATCTTCCGTCCCGTCGTGCGCCGCAGCGCGTCGAGGGGGCCGACCATGCGGTCCTCGAAGCCGTACGCGCGCTCGCCGGAGACCGAGACGGCGACCTGGGCCGCGGTGGGGCCGATGAGCGCGAGGCCGCGCAGGGCGGCCGGGGAGAGCGGGAGGCCGCCGTCGTTGGTGAGCAACACGGCGCCCTGGACGGCGACTTCGCGGGCGACGCGGGCACCCTCCTCGACGTCGATCCTCCCACGGGCGGGGACGCGGGTGCCGTCCAGCATGCCGAAGGCGTCGTACTGGCCGAGGATGCGGGAGACGGCGGTGTCGACGGCACAGAGCGGGACGGCGCCGTCCTCGATCGCCCGCTTCAAGGGCTCGCCGAAGTGCGAGCCGTCCCACATCTGCATGTCCAGGCCCGCTTCGAGTGCGGCCGTGGTGTGGGTGGCACCCCAGTCGGATGTCACCAAGCCCTCGAAGCCGAGCTCACCGCGCAGGATGTCGGTGAGGGCGGTGTGGTTCTCGCTGTTCCAGGGGCCGTTGAGGTGGTTGTACGCGGACATCACCGAGGCGCAGCCCGCGCGGACGACGGCTTCGAAGGCAGGCAGGTACAGCTCGTGCAGGGTGCGGTCGTCGACCACGAAGTCGTAGGAGTTATCGGGCCGTTCGCGGTCGAACTCGTGCAGGCGCTGGTTGTTGGCGAGGAAGTGCTTGGCCTGGGCGAGCATGCCCCGCGCCTGGACGCCCTCGACCTGGGCGGCGCCGATGAGCGCGTTGAGGTAGGGGTCCTCGCCCGACTGGTCCTTGTTGCGGCTGAAGAACGGGGTACGGGACAGCTCGATCTGCGGGGCGAGCAGCACGTCCTGGCCGAGGGTGCGGCCCTCGCGGCCCATCACCGCACCGTACGCGCGGGCGAGTTCGGGGTTGAAGGCGGCGCCCAGCGTGGAGACCGGCGGGAGTCCGGTGGCGGACGTGGCGACGTTCACGCCCGCGGGGCCGTCGGACAGGCGCAGTTCGGGGATGCCGAGGCGGGCGACACCGGGCAGGTAACCGGCCTGGCCCAGTCTCCTGGGGTCGGTGGCGCCGTGCACCAGGCCGATCTTCTCGTCGAGCGTGAGGCGGGCGAGGAGCTTACGGACGCGGGGCGTGGCTTTGGTGGGGGTGGCTGTCGTGGGCGTGGCCTTGGTGGGGGGCTGCCGCCGCGGGGGCCTCGGTGGCGAGCGGGCCTGCGGCGGCCACGAAGGCGAAGGCGGCTGCGGCGCCGCCCAGTTGCTTCAGAAGTTCACGTCGAGTGCTGGCGGGCATGGCGAAATGACCTCCGGAACGCGGCTCTTGGGCATGCCTGACTGGTCGGCGACGCCAAGACCCGAACGCGTCATCCGCTCCAGTGCGGGGATACGGGGCCTGAGTGTTGATTGGTTGAACGGCGAAGGTCAAGGGGTCGTCGGCGCAAAGTTTTCGACTCGTTCGATTTCTGTGGATTGCGGACCCATGAACGTGCCCTGAGCGCGTCGTCACCCGCGTTGCGACCTCGTGAACGCTGCGCCGGGCCGGGAATAGCCGAGCGATCTTGCTCGTCATCCTTGGAGGAAATCGACCGAAGAAGTCGGCCGAGGAAGTCGACCGATCCGAACGTGAGGGAGCACCATGCCCAAGGCCTACGCATTCACCGAACACGGCGGTCCCGAGGTGGAAACCTTCCTCGACCTCCCCGAACCGGAGCCGGGCCCGGGACAGCTGCTCGTCGCGGTGCGCGCGGCGGGCGTCAACCCGGTCGACTGGAAGCTCCGGGCGGGCAAGCGGCGCCCCGGGCAGGGACCGCTGGTCGGCCCTGAGGCCCTGGGCAGCGAGGTCGCGGGTGTCGTGAAGGCGGTCGGGCCCGGCGTCGAGGGGTTCGCGGTCGGCGACCCGGTGTTCGGCAACCCGGTCACGGGCGGATACACGGAGGTCACGCTGGTCCCCGCCGACATCGCCGCGCACAAGCCGGACGCGCTCTCCTTCACGGACGCGGCCGCGCTGCCGGTCGCGGCGGCTACCGCGTACGACGGGGTGCGTCAGCTGGATCTGCCCACCGGTTCGACGCTCCTGATCACCGGGGCCGGTGGCGGTGTCGGGGTGGCCGCGACGCAGATCGCCGTGCACTTCGGGCTGCGCGTGGTGGGCACGGCGAGCGAGGGCAAGAAGGAGTTCGTCGAGTCGCTCGGCGCGATCCATGTGGCGCGCGGGCCGCGCCTTGCCGAGCGCATACGCGAGGCGGTGCCGGGAGGACGTATCGACGCGGTCTTCGACCTGGTCGGCGGCGCGGGCCTGGCGGAGGTCGCGGAGCTCCTGACCGACCGAAAGAAGCTGATCACTGCGGCCGCCAAGGAGACCGTGGCCGAACTGGGCGGCGCCCCGGTCGCCCGCGCCCGCACGGCCGCGGTCCTGGACGAGGTGGCACTGCTCGCCGTGGCGGGCGTGCTGCGCCCGCACGTGACGGCGACGTACCCCCTGGACCGCGCGGACGAGGCGCTGCGCGCGGTGGAGACCGGCCACGCACGCGGCAAGATCGTGATCGAGGTGACCCCGTGAGCGAGGGCACGGCGCCCGGAAGCCGGCGGTGCACGGCAGGGGGCACGGTCGCGGTGGACGCCCTGGGATCCGGGGCAACGGTGGACACGGCGACCACGCCCCGACCGGCCCCGACCGCGGCAGGACCCAGGAGCGGCGGCGCAGGCCCCGGGACGGGGCTCAGCGCGGCGGAGGTCGGGGGCACGGCGCAGATCGCGGACACGGAACACGTCGCAGACACGGCCCAGGTCGCACACACGGAACACGTCGCAAACACAGCCCAGGTCGCACACACGGAACACGTCGCAAACACAGCCCAGGTCGCACACACGGAACACGTCGCAAACACAGCCCAGGTCGCAGACGCGGCAGATGTCGCAGACGTGGCGGATGTCGCGCGGGATACGGCGGACGCGAAAGGATCCGTCGGCGGCAGCGTGGGGAGCAAAGGCGGTCGACGGGTCGGCTCCGCGCGCGCCGTCAGCGCCTCGCACCCCCTCGACAACCCCGCCTACGCCGCCCTCACCGGCCCGCACGCGCACTTCGCCGAATGGCGAGGGCGCGTGGCGCGGTATCCGCTTGATGTGTCGCCCTGGCTTGCGCTGCCCGATGACGTCACCGATGCCGACTGGGCGGACCTGGCGGCGCTCGCCGGGCCCGGGGCCGAGGTGCCGCTGCCCGGCGTGACGCTGGATCCGCCCGACGGCTGGGAGCTGACCTTCGAGATGCCCGGCGTACAGCTCGTGGACGACGGGGTCGCCGCCGCGCCCGACGCCGAGGCCGTGCGGCTCGGTGCCGCCGACGTGCCGGAGATGCTGGACCTGGTCGAGCGCACGCAACCGGGTCCTTTCCTGCCCCGCACCGTCGAGCTCGGCACATATCTGGGCATCCGCAGGGAAGGCGCCCTGGTCGCGATGGCCGGGGAGCGGCTGCGCCCGCCGGGGT
The DNA here is from genome assembly GCF_040647455.1 of Streptomyces sp. NPDC041068. Classification (NCBI taxonomy): domain Bacteria; kingdom Bacillati; phylum Actinomycetota; class Actinomycetes; order Kitasatosporales; family Streptomycetaceae; genus Streptomyces; species Streptomyces sp. NPDC041068. Next base: position 473,530 of record NZ_JBEZCG010000002.1, on the reverse strand, counting down.
TCACGGAGATCAGCGCGGTCTGCACCGACGCGGCGTACCGCGGCCACGGCCTCGCGACGCGGCTCGTCCTCGCGGTCGCGCACGACGTCAGGGCCCGGGGCGAGGTCCCGTTCCTGCACACCTCGGCGCGGAACACCAACGCCATCCGCCTCTACGAGTCGCTGGGCTTCCGGCTGCGGCGCACCACCGAGTTCCGTGCCGCGCGCGTGCCGGGAGGGGTGGCCGTCGGGGAAAAATGACACGACGGTTCGACCGGCGCGTTGGTACCTTCCGGATCATGAAGCCCGTCAGTGAGAACGAGATCCGCGCGTCCTTTGTGAACTGTTCGAAGGGCGAGGCCCGCAGACTCACCCTCCCTGCGGGGTTCGCCGACACCCCCTGGTCCGACCTGGACTTCCTCGGCTGGCGGGACCCCAAGGCGCCCGACCGTGGCTATGTGGTGACGTGGCGCGACGACGAGCCCGTGGGCATCGCCCTGCGCGCCTCGACGGGGGCGCGCAAGAGCCTGCTGAAGTCCAGCATCTGCTCGGTCTGCGTCACGCCGCAGTCCGGCTCCGGCATCACGCTCCTCGTGGCGCCGAAGGCGGGGGCGGCTGGGCGGCAGGGCAACTCGGTCGGTCTGTACATCTGCGCGGATCTGGCCTGTTCCCTCTATGTGCGCGGGAAGAAGACGACGGCGCTCGCCCGTCGCTTCGAGGAGAGCCTGACGCTGGAGGAGCAGAACGCGAGGACCGTGGAGAACCTGAACGGCTTCCTGGACCAGGTACTCGCAGGCTGACCGCTTGCCCGGAGCCCGGCTCAGACCGTCCGGGGATCCACCATCTGAAGCTCCAGCGCCGACGGCGGCTTCGCGATCCCCGGACCACCCGCCTCCGCCCAGGCGAGTATCCCGTCCAGCGAGGCGTCGTCCGTGACGAAGCCGACCCAGGAGGCGCGGCCGCCGCGCCTGCGGCCCTCGGGGGACGGCTGGACGACCACGATGTTCGCCTGGCCGCACGGCCCGAGGCAGTCGCTCGTACGCACCGCGAAGCGTCCGCGCGAGGCCGCTGCCGCGGCGCGCATCCGCTCCAGCTGCCAGGCGTGGTCGATGCCGGGGTTCTTGCGGGCGTCGCCGCAGCAGCACCCCCGGCAGACGACGAGGGTGCAGGGGCGGCGGGCGGCTGCTCCGATGGAGACGACGGGGCTCATCCCATGATCATGTCAGGCCGGGCCCGCTACCCGCGGCCCAGGTAGGCGAGCCCGGGGTGTGCCTCGCGGTAACCGGCCACGAGGCGCCGCGCCACCGTCACCGAGTCGACCAGCGGATGCAGCGCGAACGCCTTGACGGCGGTGGCCAGGGAGCCGCTGTCCGCCGCGGCGAGCACCTCGCGCTCCACTGCCTTGACCGCGCACACCAGCCCGGTGGCGTGGCCGGGCAGCGGCGCCACCGCCATGGGGTGGGCGCCGTTGGCGTCGACGGAGCACGGCACCTCGATGACGGCGTCGGCGTCCAGGGCGGAAAGCGTCGTGCCGTTGCGGACGTTGAGGATCAGCGTGGCCCGTTCGTTCCGCGCGACGGCCCGCATCAGGGCGAGGGCGACCTGTTCGTACCCGCCGGACTCCAGGTCCTCCTCGGCGCGCTCCCCCACGCCCGCCGCTTCCCTGTTCTCCGCCATGTACGTCGCCTCGCGCTCGGCCCGGGTGGCGTCCCAGGTCTTGAGCGCGGGGGCGTCCGCGCGGTCCATCTCCGCGTAGAAACGGGCCTGTTGGTCGCGGAGGAAGGCACCGCGGGTCTGCTCGGCCTCCTGGTAGGCGCGCACCGCCTCGCGGTTGAAGTAGTAGTAATGCAGGTATTCGTTGGGGATCGCGCCGAGTGACTGGAGCCACTCCGTGCCGAAGAGCCTGCCCTCCTCGAAGGAGCCGAGGAGCGCGGGGTCGGCGAGCAGGCGCGGCAGTTCGTCGCGGCCCGCGATGCGCAGACCGCGCAGCCAGCCGAGGTGGTTGAGCCCGATGTAGTCGATGAATGCCTCGTCCGGGTTGCCGCCGAGCACCCGCGCGACCCGGCGGCCGAGGCCCACGGGCGAGTCGCAGATGCCGATGACGCGCTCGCCGAGGTGGCGGGCCATGGCTTCGGTGACCAGGCCCGCGGGGTTGGTGAAGTTGATGACCCAGGCGTCCGGGGCGAGCCGGGCGACGCGGCGCGCGATGTCCACCGCGACGGGCACCGTGCGCAGGCCGTACGCGATGCCGCCCGCGCCGACCGTCTCCTGGCCGAGGACGTCCTCGGCGAGGGCGACGCGCTCGTCGGCGGCGCGCCCCTCCAGGCCGCCGACGCGGATCGCGGAGAACACGAAGTCGGCGCCGCGCAGCGCCTCGTCGAGGTCGGTGGTGGCGGTGACGGCGGGCGCGTCCGGCACTCCGGCGGCCTGTTCGGCGAGGACACGGGCGACGGCGCCGAGCCGTGCCGCGTCCAGGTCGTGCAGGACGACGTCGGTGACGCGGCCCTCCGCGTGGTCGCCGAGCAGCGCCCGGTACACGAGCGGGACGCGGAATCCACCGCCGCCGAGAATGACCAGCTTCACGCCTCAACCACCTTCTGTCAGAACACGTATCGGCTGCCCTCACGTTACGTACGATGGCGCCGCAGCGACCCGACCCCCCACGGAGGAACGCGAAGCGATGAGCCCGAAAAGATCACTGAAGACCCCAACCGCCCTGCTCGGCGCCGTCGCCCTGGCGGTGATCACGGGCGGCACGGCATCGGCCGCGCCCACATCGCCCGGCGGCTGGCAGGAGTCCGGCACCTCACACGTCAACTCCCTCACGGGCAGCCAGGGCCTGGCCGGCCGCGCGGACGGCAGCCTCCTGTACCGAGGGCTCGGTTCCATACCCCTCGATCTGCGCGTCAAGGGCTGGGGGCACATAGGCGACCCCGACATCGCGAACGGCCACACCTTCGACGCCTACCAGGGCGGCGACGACGCGAAGTCGAAGATGTTCGCGGTCACCACGCCGGGCGGGCAGCGCTACCTCTACGAGCACGCGCTCGACGCGGGCGAGAAGCTCAACAACTCCTTCGCCGCCGTCTCGCCCGACGCGCGGTGGCTGGTCTCGGGCGAGTGGGGCGACCAGAGCCGCCTCCAGGTCTTCCCCGCCCCGCTGCTCAATTCCTCGACCCCGCCGACCGGGGGCGCGCTCCCCCAGGCCGGGCAGATCTCCCTCGACAAGCCCGTGCGGGACATCCAGGGCTGCGACTTCGTCTCGGACACGCGCCTGGTGTGCGCCTCCAACGACGCGTCCAAGGAGCTGTTCCCCGTGGACCGCCCGGTCCTCCAGGTCGACCTGGAGCGCCCGCTGGACGGCAGGCCGGTGACGGGCCGCGTCTCCAGCCTCTTCGCCGCACCGCAGCGCAGCATCTGCTCGGGCACCTTCGAGACGGAGGGCGTCGACTACGACTCCGCGCGCCGCACCCTGCGCGTCGAGGTGGTGCCGCCGGCGCCGTGCCTGGTGACGACGGCCGTGTACGCCTACAAGCCGACGACGGGCTGACGGCGGGGCCGGTGTCCGGCTGACGGACGGTACGTGTGGGGCGCCGCCGAGTGGGGGAAAGTCGTGATCATGACACAGCACGACCAGCAGGTGACCGACACCGCACCCGCCCACGCGCGGCGCCCGATACGGCAGTTGCTCGCCGCGTCGGTCGGCAACGCCGTGGAGTGGTACGACTGGTACGCGTACACCTTCCTCGCCACGTACATCGCCGACCAGGTCTTCCCCAAGGGGTCGGGCAACTCCCTGGTGCCGCTGCTCTCCACGTTCGCCGTCTTCGCGGTGGGCTTCTTCATGCGGCCCGTCGGCGGACTGCTCATGGGCGCGGTCGCCGACCGGCGCGGCCGACGCGCCGCGCTGACCGTCACGATCCTGCTGATGGGCGGCAGCAGCCTGCTGGTCGGCCTCACCCCGACCTACGCGTCCGTGGGCGTGCTCGCGCCGGTGGTGCTCGTCTGCGCGCGGCTGCTCCAAGGCCTGTCCGTGGGCGGGGAGTTCGCCGCATCGACGACGTTCCTCGTGGAGTCGGCGGGCCCCGGGCGGCGCGGCCTCTTCTCCAGTTTCCAGTACGTCTCCACGAGCGCGGGCCAGCTCGCGGCGTCCGGCATCGCGGCCCTGCTCGTCGCCACGCTCTCCGACGGGCAGATGGACGGCTGGGGCTGGCGGCTGCCGTTCCTGCTCGGCGCGGTGCTCAGCCTGGTGGGCTTCTGGATCAGGCAGGGCGCGTACGAGACGCACGACGCGCCCGCCGAACCCGCCGAGCGGCCGGGCCTGTTCGACGCGCTGCGCCACCATCCGCGCCAGTCGCTGCTGATCTGCGGCATCACCGCGGGCGGCACCATCGCGTACTACACATGGACGTCGTACCTGCCGACGTACGCCGAGCTGAACACCGACATCGGCAAGAGCGAGGCGCTGCTCGCCGGGACGATCTCACTCGCTTTCTTCGCGCTGCTGCAGCCCGTCGGCGGGCTGCTCTCCGACCGGTTCGGGCGCAGGCCGCTGCTGCTGTTCTTCGGCATCGGGTTCGCCGTACTGAGCGTGCCGCTGCTCAAGTCCCTGACCGGTTCCTTCGGTTCGCTGCTGCTCGTGCAGTGCGCGGGCATGGTGCTGCTCACCGGCTTCACCTCGATCTCGGCCGCCGTGAACGCGGAGGTGTTCCCCGCGCGGGTGCGGGCCGCGGGGATCGGGTTCCCGTACTCGCTGACGGTCGCCCTGTTCGGCGGCACGGCCCCGTACATGGGCACCCTGTTCAAGGAGATCGGCTCCCCCGGGCTCTTCCCCGTGTACGTGGCCGTGCTGTGCGTCGCCTCGTCGGTGGTGTATCTGCGGCTGCCGGAGACCGCGCACAAGGAGCTGGAGCGCTAGGCCTGCGGAGGACGGCCGGTGTGCCGCTGCCAGTATTGGATGAGCTGGGAGGACTCCAGCGAGAACTGCGCGCTGGTCGTGTCGTCGCTGCCGGGCACGGTCAGCCTGGCCCTGTGTCCGTCGCGCCGGACGACGATCACCGCACGGCTGCTGCCACGTCGCCCGACCGATTCCCGCCGCTCGACGTAGACGTCCTGGACCTCTGCCCAGGACCAGGACCTCCGCAGGAATCCCAGGCGGCGGATCCTGATGCCGTGCGGGTCCGCCGTGGTGAAGTCCCGGGCGAAGACGAAGTACGCGAGGACCAGGAGGACGGACAGGCTTCCGGTGGCGAGTGCGTGCGTGAGTCGCTTGCCCTCCACCGGCCCCGGGACCACGATCGACACCCCCGAGAACAGGGCGAAGAACGCGGCACCCATGAGCATGGGCGTCCGTCGGTTCGACGGCATGGAGAAGTGCAGCGACCCGTCCGCGCGTTCCGGACGGTGTCCGGCGCCTCCGGCGCCCGACGTGGCCCGTGCGCGACTGCCTTCCTCGTTCATGGTGCACATTCGACATCGGTCGTGCCGTGATGACATGTGGCCACATACGCAAGGAAGTCCGGTCCGTCCTTTCCTGATCCCAGCAATCACGGGGCACTCCCGGAAGAGGCCCCGAGGAGCGACTCTCAGGAACTTCCGCCCTTCTTCGCGACGGTGCAGGTGGCCGTCGCGACCTTCTTCGGGTCGCTCACCGAGCGTGCGGTGAGGGTGAAGTGGCCCCGCGGGCGGGCGTCCGGCTTCGCGGCGACGGCGACGTCCACGTCGACCGTGGAGCCCGCCCTTGCGGTGGCCAGCTCGCTCGGCAGCCAGGCGGACCAGCCGCGCCCCGAGGCCTTGGCGGAGAGCCGGTAGACGTCGGAGTCGAGGTATCGCGCGGCGTCCTCGGGGTGCTCCCCCGGCGGATCGGCGAGCGCACGGCCGGTGTTGGACAGCGGGAAGGTGCAACTGGCGCGTCCCTTGACCGGGTTGCCCTCCGCCTCACCGCGGCGCAGTGCCGTCCCGCGGCGCTGCGGGCCCGCGCCGTCGAGGGACTTGACGGCGATGGTGTACGAAAGGACGCCCGCGCGGGTGCGGTGGATGTCGGTGACGTAGAAGTGCAGGCGGTTGGCGCGGTCCACGTACTCGTAGGAGCTGCCGGAGTCCGCTCCCGCATGGAAGAGGGCGTCGCTGAGCTGGCGGTAGTCGCCCATGGTGATCTTCTGCTCCGTACCGTCGGGGCGCGTGAAGTCCACCATGTCGATGTCCTCGGGGTGGGAGTCGATCACCCAGGCGAACGGGGCGCGGTCCTCGTTCTTGGTCTTGGTGATCAGCACGCCGTTGTCCGGCGTGAAGGAGTCCATGCCCATGCGGTCCACGACCTCGACGGTGTAGTTCTGGTAGCCGCCGCCGTCGCACAGCGGGTCGGTGTCGCGGTCGCAGGTGGGCGAGAGGTCGCGGGACATGGCGATGTTGACGCCGGACAGCCCCTTGGCGCCGGGCGGCGCGGCGCGGGCGGTCACCTTGGCGACGACCATGCCGGAGTCCTTGAGCGCGTCGCGGTCCAGGCGCAGCACGTTCTTCTCGTCGACGATGCCGAGTTTCAGCTTGTCGCGCAGGATGTGCTGGGAGCCCATCGAGCCGCCCTCGGTGGCCGGGATCTTCCAGCGGGTGTGCGGCCCGCCGGGGCCGTTGAACGAGCCGCGCGAGAGCATGCTCCAGATGCCGGTGTAGGCGCGGCTCAGGGGCTTGCCGTAGGGGTTGTTGTAGTTGTCGCCGATGCCCAGGATGTGGCTGAGCTCATGGGCGTACACCCCCATGCCCGAGCTCTCGGCCTGGGTGGAGGAGCCGGTGACCGCGTTGGGCCAGATGCGGGCCGCGGACTGCCAGGAGGTCCACGGGACGTAGCGGGTGGCGGCGGCGTTGCCGCCGGTGGGGATGGGGGCGGGCGGTCCCCACGTGGCCGGGACATCGCGCTCGGAGCCGAACTTCATCTGGCCGAACTCCTGCCAGGTGGAGGACTCGTCCTGGCCCGCGGTGAGGTAGAAGACGAAGTCGTACTTGGCCGCCTCGGCCTCGCCGACCTGGTCGATCCAGGCCGCCCTGCCGTCGGTGCGGATGTTCTTGCCGCAGGTGGTGCCTGCCGGGCAGGCCCCGGGGTTCATCGTCGTCGGCTCGATGCCGTACTGGAAGGACTTGAACGGCATGCGGTACACGCCGAAGGCCTTCAGGTCGACGCCGACGCGGCCGCCGGAGTCCTCCATCCAGTACTCGTTGATGGTGTGGCCGCGGTTGAGTGCGCCCGGCTTGTTGAGAAAGTCCTCGTAGAACTGGGGCAGTCGGTCGCGCGGGACGCCCGACGCGGTCGTCTGTGGATTCCCGAAGACGGTCGAGCCGGGCGCCTGGCTGACCGTGAACTCCTCGTCGGGGTAGTCGAGGAGGACCAGCGCACCCTTGAACGTCCGGTCGGTGGGCTCGACATCGGGATCGGCCCAGTCGGTGCCGGGCACGGAGCGGTACTCGCTCCAGGTCATGTCGTCGGGGTTGCGCCAGTTCTGCGGGTCGATGGGGCTGACCAGGGACGGCCGGGACTGGTCAGCCTCGGCTGCCTGGCCGGTGTCATCGGGAGTCGCCCGGGCCGTGCCGACGGCGGCGGCCGCCAGGGCGGCGAGGACGGCGGTGACGACGGTGGCGCGACGGGCCGGGCCGCGGCGCCTGCGAGCGCGCGGGGGACGTCTGTGACGGAGGAACATGGCTCACCTCGTGCATCTTGCCGGGACAAAATGGACACGTGCATGACAAGCCGTTCGTATGGTGCGCATACTGCCTCGCGTGGCGCGAGTAGTGCGTACTCCGCTGCCAAGGTAGGTCGCCCGAAGCGGTGATGCCAGAGCGCCTGTCGGTCATGGCGGGGTGCCGGTGTCCGCCGAGCGGACACCGGCACCCCGTCCGTCAACTCGCCTTCGGCACCTGGGCGATGGAGCGGCCCGCCCACTCGGGGGCCGGTTCCGTCAGGGCGACGAGGCGCTCGCGGATCGCGTCGGGGAAGGGTGCCGAGCGGCCCGCGTTCCGGTCGACGTGCAGGGCGAGCAGCTCCGTCGTCGCCACCGGGGAGGCGTCCGCCGGGTCGACGGCTCCTTCCCCGGCGGCGTCGACCACGTACATCTCGTGCGTGAAGCGCGCCTTCTTGGCGTCCGCGCCCAACAGGCGGGTGCGGACGGCGAGATGGGCACCTTCGGGTACGTCGTTCAGATAGCGGACGTGCGCCTCGACCGTGTAGAGGGAGCAGCCGGTGGACTCGCGGTACCCCGCGTGCAGGCCGGTCTCGATCATCATGGCGTCGGTGGCGTACCCGAAGACGAGGACGTAGAAGGCCTCGCTCATATGGCCGTTGTAGTCGATCCACTCGGGGCGGACCCGCTGCCTGAGCAGCGGCAGCGGCTTCGGAGCAAGGGGCTCGGTCACTTCTTGCCCCCGTTCAGCCGGCCGGTGGCGCGCAGGACGTCGATGACGCCCTGGTCGCGCTCTGCGACGAGGTCGGCGATGGTGCGGCCCGCCGCCTCCTCGTCGCATCCGGCGACCACGGCGTCGTACAGCTTCTTGTCGAGCTCGGGGGCTTCCAGGCGCGTCCACGGCGACTTCAGGGAGGGGCCGAAGTGGTCGAGCATGTGCGCCATGCCGCCCTCGCCGCCCGCGAGTGCGAACGTGAGCATGGGGCCCATGAACGCCCAGCGCAGGCCGGGGCCCTCGGTGATGGAGTCGTCGATCTCCTGGACGGTGGCCTCGCCGTTGGCGACCATGTGCAGGGCCTCGCGCCACAGGGCTTCCTGGAGGCGGTTGGCGATGAAGCCGGGGACCTCGCTCTTCATCGTGATCACGGACTTGCCCGCGACCTCGTAGAACCGGGACGCCCAGGCGACCGCGTCGGCGTCGCTGCGCTCGCCGCCGACGACCTCGACCAGCGGGATGAGGTACGGCGGGTTGAAGGGGTGTCCGACCACGAGGCGTCCGGGAGTGGCCGCCTCCGTCTGCATGTCGGTCATCGGGTAGCCGGAGGTGGAGGAGGCGACGACGACTCCGGCGGGCGCGGCGGCGTCGATGTCGGCGAGGAGGCTCCGCTTGAGCTCCAGCTTCTCCGGCGCGCTCTCCTGCACGAACTGGGCGTCGGCGACGGCCTCCTGGAGCGTGGCGGCGACGGTGAGGCGGTCCTGCGACGCGCCATCGGCGAGGCCGAGCTGCGTGAGCGCGGGCCAGGCGGCCTCGACCAGGCGGCGCAGCTTGTGCTCCGCGTCGGGGGCGGGGTCCCAGGCGGTGACGTCGTAGCCGCGGGCCAGGAAGTGGGCGACCCAGCCGCCGCCGATCACACCGGCGCCTATGCAGGCGACGCGGCGGACGTCCTCAGGGTTGGTCGTGGTCATGCTGCTGTCCTCCGTGGGGGGATCGAACTCGGGGCTTCGGGAGCGGGGTTCAGCCCCGGGGCCTCAGGCCCAGCTTCTGTCGGGCCTCGTCGGGCGTCGCCACGCGCGAGCCGAGGTTCTCCGTGATCTGCACGGCCCGCTCGACGAGCTGGGCGTTGGTGACCTTGTTGCCCTTGCCGAGGTAGAGGTTGTCCTCCAGGCCGACGCGGACCTGGCCGCCGAGCAGGATCGACTGGGCGACCCACGGCATCTGCATGCGGCCGAGCGCGAAGCTGGCCCACTGGGCACCCTCGGGCAGCATGTTGACCATGGACTGCAGGACGCCCGGGTCGGCGGGCGCGCCCCACGGAATGCCCATGCAGAGCTGGAAGGCGGTGGGGTTGTCGAGCAGGCCCTCGGCGAGGAGCTGCTTGGCGAACCACAGCTGTCCGGTGTCGAAGATCTCCAGCTCCGGGCGGACACCCAGCTCCTGGATGCGCTTGGCGCCCTGGCGGAGCATGTCGGGCGTCGAGATGTAGAGGTTGTCGCCGAAGTTGAGGGAGCCGCAGTCCAGGGTGCAGATGTCGGGCAGCAGGTCCTCGACGTGCGGGAGGCGGTCCAGGCCGCCGACGAGGTCGGTGCCGGGCAGCTCGCCGAGGCCCTTCAGCGGCTCGACGGGGTCGATGACGAGGTCGCCGCCCATGCCTGCCGTCAGGTTGATGACGACGTCGGTACCGGTCTCCTTGATGCGCTCGACGACCTCGCGGTACAGGCGCGGGTCGCGCGATGGATCACCGGTCTCGGGGTCGCGGACGTGGATGTGCACGACGGCGGCGCCCGCCTCGGCGGCCTCCACCGCGGAGGTGGCTATCTGCTCGGGCGTCACGGGCACGTGCGGGCTCTTGCGCACCGTGTCACCTGCGCCGGTCAGGGCGGCGGTGATGATGACGTTGTCGTTCACGGACATCGGGGGCATACAGAACTCTCCCTCGGGAGTGGGGTGTTGCGTACGGATGACGTGGGCGTACGGGACGTCAGCGCGCGGTCAGCGTGGCATCCACGTACGCGACGAGGGCCTCGTGCATGTCGTCGGGGCTCGTGCCGGGTCCGTCGGGGGCCGAGGCGAGGACCTGGGTGGCGAGGCCGTCGATCAGCGCGGTCAGGCGCAGCGCCGCGGCCCCGGGGTCGGCGAGCCGGAAGACGCCCTCGGCGACGCCGCGGCGGATGACGTCGGCGACGGTGGTGCGCCACTGGCGGTAGTAGTCGGCGTGCAGTCGGCCCACGGCGGTGGAGCGCGCGGCCTCCGCCCACAGGTCGAGCCAGACGCTCCACTGCCAGCGCTGCTGCGGGGTGCGCGGGATCTGCAGCTCGATGAGCTGGCGCAGCTCGTCTGCGGTGTCGGCGGCGTCCGCGATACGCGCGGCCCGGCGCGCGGTGTCCTCGTCCATGCACCAGCGCACGGCGGCTTCGAGGAGGTCGTCGCGGCCGGGGAAGTGGTAGTGGATGGCGGCGGTGCTGGTGTCGCAGGCCGCGGCGATGTCCTGGACGCGGACGGCGTGGAAGCCTCGCTCGGCGATGAGACGGACGGTCTCGCGGACTATCTGCAGGGGACGGCCGCCCTCGGGCGCCGCGACGCGCTCGCGCCGCGACGCGGGCTCCGGGGTGCGGGCGGCGCCGAGCAGCCAGCCCGCGTCGACCCCGCCCGTGTCCGCGATGCGGGCGAGCTCGGCGGCCGTGAAGCGCCGGGTGCCGCCCAGCGAGCGGGAGAGCTTGGAGGGGTCCATGACGATGCGGCGAGCGAACTCGCGCTGGGTCACACCTGCGTCGGCGATCACCTTGCGGACGCGGTCCGCCACCTCGGGGTCGTGCTGCATGGTGCGCCACCGTACCCGTGCGTTGCGATGAACGCAACGCACGGGTCATGAATCCACAGGTGAGTCACGGCATTGAGATTCTGACTGATGTGTCAGTCGGCCTGCCACATCACCCGCATCACTGCAGTCTTGAGGCCGCCGAGCTCACCGATGAGGTGCTGGTCGAGGCGGGTGTCCCGCAGGCCTCCGCGCTCGCGCTCGTCCATGACGACGACGAGACCAACATCCGCACCGCGCTGGCCGCCCGGCGGCTCAACCCCCGGCTGCGCCTGGTGATCCGGCTCTACAACCGCAAGCTGGGCCAGCACCTGGAGGAGCTGCTCGACCAGGCCGCCGCCGTGGCGGGGCTCGCCACCACCGACGCCGGTGTCACCGTCCTGTCCGACGCGGACACCGCCGCCCCCGCCCTCGCGGCCACCGCCGTCGCGGGGACCAGCAAGGTCGTGCACGCCGACGGGCTGCTGCTGCGCGCGGTGGAGCGTACGCCTCCGGCCCCGGGCCAGGTGGCGCCGCGCGGCCTCGCCACCCTGGCGCTGCTCTCGGCCACCGCCAACGACCCGGCGGGGGCGGAGGGTTCGGACGGTGCGGACACCGGCGCGGGCCCCGCAGCTGCTGCCGGACGACGACGCCCTCGCCGCCGCTCCCGGGCGTGACGCGCTGGTCCTTGAGGCCGTCTCGTACGCGGGATCGACGCCGCCTCCCGGGTTCCTCGCGGGGCGCGGCGTGCCGTTGCGCCAGCTGTTCTCGCGGCGCCTGCGCCGGTCGGTGGCCGGGTTCGCGGCCGCCGTCGTCGGCATGGCCATCGCCTCGATCGTCACCAGCGATGACACCAGCCCGCCGCACGCCACGTATCTGACGCTCCTCGACCTCTTCTCCATCAACGACCCGGCGACCGAGGGGCCGATGAGCCGCCAGATCCTGCAGCTCCTCGCGGGACTCGTCGGACTGCTGCTCCTGCCGATCCTCTTCGCCGCCGTCCTGGAGGCCCTCGGCACCTTCCGCACCGCATCCTCGCTGCGCCGCCCGCCGCGCGGGCTCTCGGGCCACGTGGTCCTGCTCGGCCTCGGCAAGATCGGCACCAGGGTCCTTGCCCGGCTGCGCGAGCTGGACATCCCCGTGGTGTGCGTGGAGGCCGACCCCGAAGCGCGCGGCATCTCCCCGGCACGGCGGCTGCGCGTGCCCACCGTGATCGGCGACGTCACGGAGGAGGGCGTCCTGGAGGCGGCCAAGGTGCACCGCGCGCACGCCCTGCTCGCGGTGAACAGCGCGGACACCATCAACCTCGAAGCGGCCCTGTACGCACGGTCGGTGAAGCCCGACCTGCGGGTGGCCCTGCGGCTCTACGACGACGAGTTCGCGACCGCCGTCCACCGCACCCTGCGCGCCGCGCACCCGGGCGCCCTCACCCTTCCCCCAGCTCTCAACTCCGTTCGAGCAGGGGAGACCCCACTCGCAGCGTGTCCGCCCTGGCCGCGCCCGCGTTCGCCGGGGCGATGATGGGCCGGCAGATCCTGGGCGCACTGCCCGTCGAGCGCTCGGTGCTGCTCTTCGCCGCGCTCGACGTCTCCCTCCAGCCGCAGTTGACCGGCCGCAGGATCGCCGAGGTGTTCCGGCCCGGCGCATGGCGCGTGGTCGCCCTGGAACGCTCGGCGGGCCAGGAGTCGGGGCCGCCGTCGGGCCTGGAGTGGGAGCTCGACCTCGACTACGTCCTGCGCCCCGAGGACCGCGTCGTCCTCGCGGCCACCCGTCAAGGCCTGGCCGAACTCCTCGCCCGCAGACCGGTTTCCGCCCCGTCCTGACCAAGCCCTCCCCTCACCCCGATCCCCCCTTACCTCGGCCCCGCCTCAGCTCCGTTCCGGCAGCGGAAGGACCTGCCGCAGGTGCGGGTCGGGGTGGAAGTCCCTGCGCCACTCGCGCGGATAGCCGACGGACGCCTCGATGTGCGGCACGCCGTCGTGCCAGGTGGTGCGCGGAATGTGCAGATGGCCGTAGACGACGGCGGCCGCGTCGTACTTCACGTGCCAGTCGGCGGTGAGCTCGGTGCCGCACCACAGGGCGAACTCGGGGTACCGCAGGACCCGGGTGGGCTCGCGCAGCAGGGGCCAGTGGTTGATCAGGACGGTCGGCATGCCCGCGGGACGCTCGGCGAGGCGCTCCTCGGTGACCTTGACGCGCGCGCGGGACCAGTCGTCGCGGGTCGCGTACGGATCGGGGTGCAGGAAGTACTCGTCCGTGCAGACGACGCCCGCCTCGTGGGCCGCGGCAAGCGCCGACTCCTTGCTGTGCGTGCCTTCGGGGCGGAAGGAGTAGTCGTAGAGCAGGAAGAGCGGGGCCACCACGGCGGGGCCGCCCTCGCCGCGCCACACGGGGTAGGGGTCCTCAGGGGTGGAGATGCCCAACTCGCGGCAGAGCGCGACCAGATGCTGGTAGCGCTCCTCGCCGCGCAGCTGGACCGGGTCGTCCTTGGGCGTCCACAGTTCGTGGTTGCCCGGTGACCACACCACCTTGGCGAAGCGCCCGGCGAGGATGCGCAGCGCCCACTCGATGTCGGCCATGCGTTCGGCGACGTCGCCGGCGACTATGAGCCAGTCGCCTTCGGTCTGTGGTCGGATGGATTCGACGTACGTCCTGTTCTCGGCGTACGCCACGTGCAGGTCGCTGATAGCCAACAGCTTCGGAGTCTTCTCGGATGCCATCACCGTGTGAGGCTAACCGAGTCACGGCGAAGCCGTCAGTGATGATCGTCGCCTCGTTGGATCGCGAGGTACTCCTCCGGTGTCGCCTTGGGCACCTGGGCGCGGGGCCCGTACATGGCGCGGGAGAGGCGGGAGCGCAGGCGTTCGGAGCGGGGCACCTTGCGGGCCACGCCGTTGGCGTCGACCAGCGGTCCGATCTCGTAGGGCTGGGGCTGTTCGTGGGCGGTCAGGGTGTACAGCTCGGCCTGGCTCAGCGGTTCGTGGATCTCCACGTACTCGCCGTGCGGCAGGCGTTTGATGGTGCCGGTCTCCCGGCCGTGCAGCACCTTCTCGCGGTCCCTGTGCTGGAGCCCCAGACAGATCCGGTGCGTGACGAGGAAGGCGAGGACGGGCACGACGAAGAAGCCGATCCGTACGAACCACGTGATCACGTTGATGGAGAGGTGGAAGTGGGTGGCCCACAGGTCGTTGCCGCCGCCGATCATCAGCACCGCGAACAGCGAGAGCCAGGCGACGCCCAGCCCGGTGCGCACCGGGGCGTTGCGCGGCCGGTCGGCGATGTGGTGCTCCCGTTTGTCGCCCTTGATCCAGGCTTCGATGAACGGATAGACGCCGATTGCGAGCAGGATCAGCGGGAAGAGCGCGAAGGGGATGAAGACGCCCAGGTTGAGCGTGTGTCCCCAGGCGTTGATCTCCCAGGCGGGCATCACCCGGATCAGACCCTCGGAGAAGCCGAGGTACCAGTCGGGTTGAGCGCCGGTGGAGACCAGGTCGGGACGGTAGGGGCCGATCGCCCAGACGGGGTTGATGGTGGCGACCGCGGCCATGAGCGCGAGGACACCGAAGACGAGGAAGAAGAAGCCGCCGGCCTTGGCGATGTAGACGGGCAGGAAGGGCGCCCCGACCACGTTCTTCTCGGTTCTGCCGGGACCGCCGAACTGCGTGTGCTTGTGGTAGAAGACCAGGATCAGATGCGCGACGACGAGCCCGAGCATGATGCCCGGCAGCAGCAGGATGTGGATCGGATAGAACCGCGCGATGATGTCGTCGCCCGGGAACTCCCCGCCGAACAGGAAGAAGGAGATGTACGTCCCCACGACGGGGATGGAGAGGATGGCGCCCTGCGCGAAGCGGATGCCGGTGCCGGAGAGCATGTCGTCGGGGAGTGAGTAGCCGGTGAGCCCGGTGATGATGCCGAGGAACAGCAGCGTCCAGCCGAACATCCAGTTGAGCTCGCGCGGCTTGCGGAACGCGCCGGTGAAGAACACCCGCATCATGTGCACGAGCATCCCGGCCACGAAGACGAGCGCCGCCCAGTGGTGGATCTGCCGGATGAGCAGGCCGCCGCGCACTTCCATGCTGATGTCGATCGTGGACTCGTACGCACGGGAGACCAGGAGGCCCCTGAGCGGCTCGTAGGGGCCGTTGTACTCGACCTCGACCATGCTCGGTTCGAAGAACAGGGTCAGATAGACACCGGTCAGGATCAGGATGAGGAAGCTGTAGAGGCAGATCTCTCCGAACATGAACGACCAGTGGTCGGGGAAGATCTTGCGCATCTGGGTCTTGGCCAGGGTGTGGACGCCGAGTCTGCCGTCCGCCCAGTCGGCTACCCGCTCCCCCTTCCCCGGCCGTGTGGGTCGTCCGCTTGCCCCGGTTCGCTCGATGCGTCCGCTCATGCGCGACTCCCTTTCAGGCGGCTATCCAGACTAGGTCGCCCTTATGACGGATCCAACGGCCCGAATGTGACAACCGGCGGCCCGGAAAGGTGAGTTCACCTCAGGAGGTAACGCTCGCACCCCTGGCCCCGCAGCCGACCCTCCGGCAGCCGGCGGCCGTACGCGACGAGGAGGAGGTCCTGTGCGGCGCCGTGCACGGACGTGCCGCCGCCGAAGGTCCAGTCGAGGTCGTCGGCGCGCAGCTCGACGCCGGTGAGGTCGGCACCGAAGAAGCGGGCGCTCTTGGGGGTGATGTGGTCCAGGAGGATGCGGACGCGGTCGGGCGGAACCTCCCGGTCCAGGCCGAGGGCGACCGTGGCGTCGAGGCCGTGCACCACGTCGTGGCCGAGGGCCGAGGGGTAACCGCCGACCGGGGGCGTCCAGGGGTGGTGGGCGTTGTCCCCGAGCAGCGCGGCCAGTTCGGCCGTGGTGAAGGCGGCGGCGTCCTTGCGGGCGCAGCGGTCGGTCATGCGGTGCAGGCTCCCGCGCGCCTTGACGAGTTCGGCGAGCGTCTTCGGCAGGGAGTGCCGGAAGCCGAGGGACATATGGGCCACGACTTCGCGTACGCGCCAGCCCGCGCAGAGCGAGGGCGCGTCCCACTGGTCGGCGCGCAGTCCGCCGAAGAGGTCGGCAAGGTCGCGGCGTTCGGCGGCGATCGCGGCCCTGACGTCGGTGTCGTCACGCGTGCTTCGGATACCCATGGATACAGGGTGATCAAGGAACAGCCAGAAGTCCAAGAGCAGTTGCTTCCCGCCACTAGCATCATCAGTTATGGAACTTCGGCAGCTGCAGTATTTCGTCGCCGTGGTCGAGGAGGCCAACTTCACCCGTGCCGCCGCCCGGCTGCGTCTGGCGCAGCCCGGTGTGAGCGCGCAGATCCGGCAGCTGGAGCGGGAGTTGAGGCACCGGCTCCTGGACCGGTCGGGGCGGTCGGTGACACTGACGGAGGTGGGCGCCGCCGTCCTGCCGTACGCACGCGCGGCGCTCGCCGCCGCCGAGGGGGCGCGGCGGACGGCGGACGAGTTCACGGGGCTGCTGCGCGGCCAGGTCACTCTCGGGCTCGTGTCGGGCGCCGCCGTCCACGAGTTCGACGTGGTGTCGGTGCTCGCCGACTTCCACGACGCGCACCCGCAGGTCGAGATATCCGTGACCGAGGACGCGTCGGACCGCATGCTCGCCGCGCTGCGCGCGGGCGAGCTCGACATCGCGCTGCTCGGCCTGAGCTCCGAGGAGCCCCCGGCGGACGTCTCGCTGGACCTCGTGATCGACGAGCCGCTGGTCGCCGTCGTGGCCCCCGGCGACCGGCTCCTGGAGCCCGAGGGCCGCACGAGCGTCCCGCTGGCCGAGCTCGCCGACCGGCCGCTGATCAGCCTGCCGCGCGGCACCGGGGTGCGGTCGGTCCTCGACCGGGCGTTCGCCGAGGCGGGCATCCGTCCGCGCATCGCCTTCGAGGCGGCCGCCCCCGCCGTCCTGACGCGGCTCGCCGTGCGGGGCATGGGCGTGGCCGTGCTGCCCGCGCCGAGCGAGGAGGCGCTCGCCGCGCTCGGCCTGCGGATGCTGGCGCTCACCGATCCGTGCTCGCGCGGCAGGATCGCGCTGACCTGGCGCACGGACGGTCCCGCGAGCCCCGCGGCGCGCGTGCTGCTGGACAGACTGCGGGCCGAGCTGAAGCCGGTGGCAGCAACGGGGCGCACGAGATCCGCGAGGAGGACGTCGCCCGGCCCTCCCCGCTCGAACACCGCAACCTGAACCCGCTCGGCCGCTGCGCACCGCATCCACCCCGTCGGCCGGAGAGCACCAGCGCGCGCTGAGGCACCCCATGGACAGCGACCCCGTCGGCGGTGCGTGACTTATTGCGTTGCTGGGAGGTCCGGGAACGTTTTAGCCTCGTGTGGTTCCGCCGGTGCCCGTTCCGGGGCCCGGCGCTGTGTTTCGAGGTGATGACGTATCTCCCAGGCCAAGTAAGCAGCCGCTCGTTCCGAGGCTCTTTCCGGTTGTCCGCGATGGCGGGCTTCCGACGTGTGCCTCGACGGCGGTGCTCCCTGATGGCCTGGGCTCGTCGCACCCTGCTTCCCCCCTGTCGCGCTGTACGCGTGCGGGGGCATGCCCAGGCCTGCCCCCGCCCCCATTCCTTCTGTACGCGAACAGGAATCTTCCTCGTGTCCACCGACACCCACACCCACGGTCGTCCACGCCCCACAGGGGCCGGCCGTGCCGCCACGATCATCCTGGTCGTGGTGTTGATCGCCGAGCTGATGAACGCGCTCGACGGTTCGATCGTCCACACCGCCCTGCCCTCCATCCAGGCGGACACCAGCGCGTCCAGCGCCGCGGTGCAGTGGATCCCCGCCGCCTACACCCTGACCTTCGCTCTCGCCCTGATCACGGGTGGACGCCTGGGTGACCTCTTCGGGCGCAAGCGGGTCTTCATCGCCGGCACCGTGCTGTTCACGCTGGCCTCGCTGCTGTGCGGGATCGCGACCGGCCCGGAGTTCCTGGTGACCGCGCGGGCCCTCCAGGGCGCCGGGGCGGCGGCGATGGTGCCACAGGTCATGGCCACCATCGCGGTCACCTTCCAGGGCGAGTCGCAGGCCAAGGCGTTCGGCATGTACGGCATGATCATGTCGCTCGGCGGCGTCCTCGGGCCCGTCCTGGGCGCCGTCCTGACCTCCGCCGACATCGCCGGTCTCGGCTGGCGGGCGATCTTCCTGATCAACCTGCCCATCGGCCTGGCCACCGTGCTCTTCGCCCTCCGGTTCATTCCCGAGTCCCGCGAGCGGCAGGCCAGGCGCCTCGACCCGCTGGGCATGCTGCTCTCCAGCACCGGCCTGCTCCTTCTCGCCTACCCGCTCACCGTGGGCGGCGAGAACCACTGGCCGGTGTGGAGCTTCGTCATGCTCGTCGCGGGCGCCCTGGTGCTGGCCGCGTTCGTGGCCCAGCAGCGGGCGAAGACCCGTAAGGACAGCTCCGCCCTGGTCGCGCTGTCGCTCTTCGAGAGCAAGGCGTTCGCCGGCGGGCTCGCCGCCCAGCTGGTCTTCGGCCTGGTCTCTGGGGTGTTCCTGCTGACGTGGGTGCTGTTCATGCAGTTCGGCCTCGGACTTTCGCCGGGGCAGTTCGCTCCGGCGTCCGTCGCCATCTCCATCGGCGGCATGGCCGGCGCGATGCTCGCCTCCAAGTGGGCGGGACGCCACATGCGGCGCGTGCCGCAGGCCGGGGCGGTGCTCATCGCCGCGACCCTGGTCGGCTACCAGCTGCTGGTCTCCGCCCAGCAGACCGGGATGCCGTTCATGGCCGCCGTCGCCCCGATGATCTTCGTCGGGGCCGGTTTCGGCATGGTCGGCGCGGGTCTTGCCGGTCTCACCCTCAGCCAGGTCGGCCACGAGGACGCCGGATCCGCGGCGGGGCTGTTCAACACCGCCATGCAGCTCGGTACCGCGCTCGGTGTCGCGACGGCCTCCGTGGTGTTCTTCAACCACGCCCCCGCCGGCAGCCACGGCACCGCCGTGACCGAGGCGTTCGCGGGCAGCGTCCGGTACGTCATCGCCGCTCTCGCGGTGATGTGGGCGCTGATGTTCCGACTGCCGGGGCCGGTCAAGGCCGCCTGAACCACCGTCGGCGGCCCTGCCCTTACCGGGCAGGGCCGCCCCTCCCCAGGCTTGAGTGCATTCTCCGGCCCGGCTCCGCCCCTGTTCCCTTCCTCTCGGGCGGACGTGTTCCGCCAGTCCTCGATGTGAGGTGATGACGTATCTCCCAGGCCCGATAGCCGTCCCCTTTCCGGCACGGGCGGCACCCTCGCGGTGCCGTACCGAGTGTCGGCATCGACGGCGTCTTCTTCGCCCGGCCTGGGACCGCTCCTGCTCTTCCTGTGCGCAGTCGGCGTACGCGGCCCCGGCCTGCCCGTATCCCCCGACGCTCACCCGACGCTCACCGGAAGCAGGAGCTCTCCTCCCATGTCCCACCACACCGACCGGACCACCACCAGCAACCCACCGCGCGCCGGAGACCCGGCCCCGGGCCGGGCCCGTGCCGTCACCCTCGCCGTCGTCCTGACCGCCGAGCTGATGAACGCGCTCGACGGCTCCGTCGTCTACACCGCGCTGCCCTCCATCGCCGCCGACACCGGCGCCACCACCGCGGCCCTTCAGTGGATCGACGCCGCCTACGTCCTGACCTTCGCGCTCGGTCTGATCACCGGCGGCCGGCTCGGCGACCTCTACGGCCGCAGGCGGATCTTCTTGGCCGGTACTGCCGTTTTCACGCTGTCATCGCTTCTGTGCGGGATCGCGAGCGGTCCTGACCTGCTGATCGCCGCCCGGGTGCTCCAGGGCGCGGCGGCCGCGGTGATGGTGCCGCAGGTCCTCGCGACCCTGCACGTCACCTACGACGAGGGCTCCCGGGCGAGGGCATTCGGGCTGTACGGGACCGTCATGTCGCTCGGCAGCGTCATCGGCCCGGTCCTGGGCGGCGTCCTGACCCAGGCCGACCTGTTCGGCCTGGGCTGGCGGCCCATCTTCCTGATCAACCTGCCCATCGGTATCGGCGCCGTCATCCTCGGCCGACGCTTCCTTCCCGAGTCCCACGACCGCACCGCGCGCCTGGACCCGCTCGGCATGTTCCTGTCCGCGCTCGGCCTGCTGCTGATCACGCTCCCACTGACGACGGGTGGCGAACGCGGTTGGCCCCTCTGGATGTTCGCGACGATGGCCGCCGGCCTGCTTGTCCTGACGGTATTCCTGGTCCAGCAGAAGACCAAGATGCGCAAGGACGGCTCCCCCCTGGTCGTGCTCTCCCTCTTCACCGGCCGCACCTTCAGTGCCGGGCTGGCCGCGCAGCTGGCCTTCGGCCTGCTGTCCGGCGTCTTCTTCCTTTCCTGGGTCCTGTTCATGCAGAACGGCCTCGGCCTCACCCCGGGCCAGGCCGCCGTCGGCTTCGTTGCCGCCTCGCTCGGTGAGACGGGCGGCGCCTGGCTCGCCATGAGCCTCGTCGCGCGCTACGGACGAGCCGTGCCACAGGCCGGAGCCCTGCTCGCCGCCGCCACCCTGTGCGGCTACCACCACCTCATCACCGCCCAGGGCGCAGGCATGGGAACCGTACCGGCCGCGGCCCCGATGCTCGCCGTCGGCTTCGGCCTCGGCATGATCGGCGCGCCTCTCGCCGATCTGACCCTGGGCAAGGTCGCCCACCAGCACGCGGGATCGGCCTCCGGCCTCTTCAACACCGCCACCCAGCTGGGCATCGCACTGGGCACGGCCCTGACCACCGTCGTCTTCTTCACCTGCATCAGCGCCGATACCCGCGGCCCCGCCGTGAGCACCGCCTTCGCGGACAGCCTCTGGTACGTCGTCGGCACACTGATCACGATGTGGGCGCTGATGCTGCTGCTTCCCAAGCGGACCCACACGAACTGATGGGCGACGGGCGACGGTGCCTCCGTACCGTCGCCCCGCTCGCCCGTACCGTCGTCCCGCTCCCCCGTACCGTCGCCCCGCTCGCCGCCGACGAGAAGACCGCCGTCGTACGCAAGGGGCCCACACGTGGCGAACCTGGTCCACGAGAAGCGCGTCTCGACCGACCAGCAGCCCGCCGCCCGGCAGAACCTCGTCCTGGAAGAGGCCGGGATCGGGGACCCGGTCGTCTTCGAGGAGGACCTGGGCACCCCAGGTCGGGCGCCGCTCGGCCGGCCTGGATTTCGCCCAGCGCGCCGCGCGGTAGGCTCCTCGTACGCCTCACCCCCCGGGCGTCAACCGGTGGAGCCTGAGGGCGAGTTGGATCTCCAGGGTGCGCGCGGGCGTGTTCCAGTCGTCGCCGAGCAGCCGCGCGACGCGCTCCAGGCGCTGCACCACCGTGTTCACGTGGACGTGCAGCGCGGTCTTGGCCTTGGTCAGGCTGCGGTCCTTGCCGAAGTACGCCTCCAGGGTGCGCACCAGCTCCGTGCCGCGTTCGGCGTCGTAGTCCAGGAGGGGCCCCAAGGTGGCGCGCACATAGCCGCCCAGGTCGGCCTGTTCACCGATGAGCAGCCCCACGAAGCCGAGGTCCGCGAGGGCGGCACCGTGCCCCGTGTGGCCGAGGGCCCGCAGCGCGGAGAGGCAGCGCAGGGCCTCGGCGTGCGCGGCGGGCAGCCCGGCGGGTTCCGCGGCGGGGCCCGCGGCGCCGACGGTGACCGGGGCGCCGACGGCCTGGCCCAGTTCGACGGCGAGCGTGCGGGCACCGGGGCCCGGCTCCTCGGTGGGTGTCACGATCACCACGTCGTCGTGCTGGAGCCCGGCGAGGCCGCTGCGCGCGCGGGCCGTGCGGTGCGCGGCGGCGAGCAGCCGCTGCCGGGGCACGCTCTCGCTGTGGGCGACGAACACCGCGTGCGGCCGGTCGAGCCGGACGCCCAGGCGCCGGGCGCGGCCCGCGAGACCCGTGGGGTCGCCGGTGGTGGAGAGCAGGTCGCCCAGGAGTTCGCCGCGCACCCGGTCCTCGGTCTCTGCCACCGAGCGGCGCAGGAGCAGCAGCAGCGCGGTGACGACGCTCGCGCGCTCGAACAACCGCCGGTCCGCGTCGGCCAGTTCGGCGCGTCCGGTCAGGGCGATGCTGCCGAGGAGCTCGGGTCCGGCGAGGACCGCGCACACCCAGGTGCCGTCCTGCGGGACGGCACGGCCGCTGGCACGCGAGGCGGCGACGGCCGGGGCGGGCGGAGGCAGCGGATCGGCGGCGGTGCGGGCCAGTTCGACGCCGTCCGCGTCGTGGATGAGGACGCCGCCGTCGAGGAGGGCGGCGATGCCGTCGGCGACGTCGTCCGCGCCGCCGCCGCGCAGCACGAGGTCGGTGAGCTGGTCGTGGGCCTGCTCGGCACGGCGCATGACCTGGCTGTGCGCGCGGATGGTCTCGGTGGCGGCGTTGAGGTCGACGAGCGCGGCCCTGGTCTCCTCGAGAAGGCGCGCCCCGTCGATGGCGATGGCTGCGTGGTCGGCCAGCGAGGAGAGCAGGACGATCTCCTCCGTGGCGAACTCGCGGGCGGCGCGGTCGGCCGCGTACAGCACGCCGATGACGCGCGAGCCGAGCCGCAGCGGCACA
Organism: Streptomyces sp. NPDC041068; assembly: GCF_040647455.1. Taxonomy (NCBI): domain Bacteria; kingdom Bacillati; phylum Actinomycetota; class Actinomycetes; order Kitasatosporales; family Streptomycetaceae; genus Streptomyces; species Streptomyces sp. NPDC041068. The sequence goes on along the minus strand of NZ_JBEZCG010000002.1, from coordinate 450,873 downwards.
CCGAGGATCGCCCGCAGCCCCTCCTGGAGGACGGCGCTGTCGATGGCGTCGGTGTGGTGGAAGCGGGGGTCCTGCTGGTAGTCGCCGGTGACGTAGGGGCGTGCGGTCTGGGCGACGAGGCCGCCGAGCCCCTCGCCCATGCCGAGCCGCAGCTGCTGGAAGGCGGCGGCCACGCTGCCGTCGGTCACGCGCATATAGGTGTCGCCCGCGGTCTCGTCGTTGAGCGAGAGATACGTGACGTCCGTGCCCAGGAGCAGCTTGGCGCGGCGCACGATGGCGCGCAGGACGGCGTCCGCGTCCCGCAGCGCCGCCAGGTCGCTCGCGGTGTCGAACAGGGCGGTGAGCTCGGCCTCGCGGCGGCGGTGCGCGCCCAGGGTGCGGTGGACGCGCAGCGCCACGTCGGTGGCCTCGTCGAGTGCCGCGAGGTCGGCGGCCGAGGCACCGGCCTCGCGGGCGCGGGCGGCGGGCCGCGCGAACTCCTCGGCGGGCGCGCCCCGGTCGAGCAGGTCGAGCAGGCTGCGCAGGCCGGCCTGGGGGTCGGCGTCGCCCGCGCCCTTGGTGGTGGGGAGCATGGGGTGATCGTCTCCCGGCGGGGTGGGTGCGGTCGATGGTCCGCCCCGGATCCGGGGCGGACCGGGGTGCGGCGGTCGGGCGCGGCTCCAGGAGGGGGCCAAGGTGCGGCGGTCGGGCCCGGCTCCAGGAGGGGGCCAAGGTGCGGCGGTCGGGCGTGGAGGCTGTGGCGTCGGCCACCCGGCGGGCCAAAGGCGCAGCCTCGGCGTCGGCCACCCAACGAGTCAAAAGCACAGCCCCGGCGTCAGCCGCCCAGCGGGCCAAAAGCACAGCCCCGGCGTCAGCCACCCAGCCGCACCTTTCCTTCACGCTCGGCGGCCGGGCGCGGGGCGGGCCCGCCGGTCTCGTCCGCGGACAGGTCGCGGCCCCTGGTCTCCCTGGCCAGGCGTACGGTCACGGCGGTGACGAGGGCGGCGAAGCACATGTACAGGGCGACGGGCAGCGCGGAGTCGAAGTCCTTGAGCAGTTCGACGGCGATGATCGGGGCAAGCGCGCCGCCGATGATGGAGGCGAGCTGGGAGCCCATCGAGGCTCCCGAGTAGCGGACCTTGGTGTCGAAGAGCTCGGAGATGAAGGCGGCCTGCGGCCCGTACATCGCGCCGTGGAAGAGCAGTCCGACGGTGACGGCGAGCGCGATGACCGGGAAGGAGCGGGAGTCGAGCATGGCGAAGAAGGCGAAGGCCCAGCCCGCCATGCCGAGCGCGCCGATCAGCGTGACCGGGCGGCGTCCTATGCGGTCGGAGAGCGCGCCCCACAGCGGAATGGTGACGAAGTGGAACGCGGAGCCGATGAGCACGGCGTTGAGCGCGTCGCTCTTGGGGAGCTCCAGGTGCACGGTGACGTAGACGAGGACGAAGGCCGTGAGGATGTAGTAGGAGATGTTCTCGCCGAAGCGGGTGCCGATCGCGGTGAGCACCTCGCGCCAGCTCCTGCGGAACACCTCGACCACCGGCGGCTGTTCGGCCACCCCCGCTGCGGCGGCCGCCTCCGCCTTCTGCTGCGCCTGAAGGAAGACCGGTGACTCGGTGACGGAGATCCGGATCCACAGGCCGATCATCACGAGGACCCCGGAGAGCAGGAAGGGGATGCGCCAGCCCCATGCCTCGAAGGCCTCGTCCGACTGGACGGCGGCGAGCAGCGCGAGCACGCCGGTGGCCAGGAGGTTTCCGCCGGGGGCGCCGGCCTGCGGCCAGGAGGCCCAGAAGCCGCGCCGCTTGTCCCCGCCGTGCTCGGACACGAGCAGCACGGCGCCGCCCCACTCGCCGCCGAGCGCGAAGCCCTGCACCAGGCGCAGCACGGTGAGCAGGATCGGGGCGCCGACGCCGATGCTCGCGTGGGTGGGGAGGAGACCCATCGCGAAGGTGGCGCCGCCCATCATCAACAGGCTGATGACGAGCAGCTTCTTGCGTCCCATCCGGTCGCCGTAGTGCCCGAAGACGACCCCGCCGAGCGGGCGGGCCGCGAAGCCCACGGCGTAGGTGAGGAAGGACAGGAGCGTGCCGACCAGGGGGTCGCTGGACGGGAAGAAGAGGGTGTTGAAGACGAGCGCGGCGGCCGAGCCGTAGAGAAAGAAGTCGTACCACTCGATGGTGGTGCCGACGAGGCTCGCCGCCACGATGCGGCCGATTCCTGCGCGGCTCTGCGGAGCGGATCCTTGCGAGGCCATGTGCACCACTTCCAGGAGTTCTGCGGGGACTTGGACGGGGATGGGGACGGGGACGGGGACGGGGATGGGGACGGGGATGCCTCCGTACCGGCACAAGGTAGGAAACCGCAGATCAGTGGCGTATATGGCGGAGCACCATGGTTCGGGTCACGGCCGTGTGCGCGACCGCCATGCGTGCCGCGCGGGACGGGTGCCGCGCACCGCATCCGGACAGTTGTGACACCGCGTTATCACTTGATCCACATTCGCCTGGCATCTTCATGATCACGAGGGCCGCACGACCGGCGGCCCTGCCATGGAGGGGAATGTGAGCACGTCACCCATGCGTACAACACCCAAGAGAGCGGCGGCACTTCGCAGATCCGGCATACCCGGCGCGGCGCTGCTCGGCGTCGCGGCACTGCTGTCCGCGGCGGCGCCCGCCGCACAGGCGGCGCAACCCGCCGCCGCCCGCGCCGCCGACCCCGATCCCGCGCCGGAGCTGATACCCGGTCAGCGCACCGCGACGCCCGCCCTGGTGGAGGGGATCGAGGAGCCCGCGCAGGACTCCGGCAGCGCGGCGGACGCCGCCAGGAAGCACCTCGCACAGAAAAAGAGCCGCTACCACATATCCGACCCCCGGCGTGATCTGACCGCCGGGAAGACGGTGCGCGGCCGCACCGGTGAGGCGGTGCGCTTCCAGCAGAAGCACAAGGGCATTCCGGTGCTCGGTGGCCAGTACCTGGTGCGCCTGGAGGAGAAGAAGGGCGGCGACCGGGTCGTCACCGGCACCTCCGGAAAGTACTTCACCGGTCTTACGGTGGGGGCCGGGGCCAAGGTGTCGGAGGGGACCGCCGTCGAGCGGGCCACCGCGGCCGCCCTCACGGGACTCTCCGAGGGCGGGGCGGGCAGCCTGACCAGACTGAGCGGGCCGGACGCGCCGGAGCGGAAGAGCGCCGCCAAGGAGCAGCGGGGCAAGGGCTCTTCACTCAAGGGGGGCGCTTCGCTCAAGGGCACGTCGCTCAAGGGCACGTCCCACGGCCTCGTCGTCCTGCCCCAGGGCAAGGGCGTCCTGACGTACCACGTCACCGTCACGGGCGAGGACCCGGCGACCGGGGCACCGGTCAAGCAGGAGATCTACATCGACGCGGACGCCGGGTTCCCGGTGCTCAGCTACTCCGGCATCCAGGCCTTCGACGACGCACCGTCCGCTCACCCCGGCACCGAGGGCTCGGGCGTGAAGCTGGACGGCGGCAAGGTCGCCCTCGACGTCACCAAGGACGCGAAGTCCGGTGCGTACGGGCTCATCGACCAGCGCCGCCAGTGGGGCGGCAGCAAGAACCCCATCACCACGTACGACGCGCGCGACGTGGACGCGGGCGACGCCTCGGGCAAGTGGCCCAAGGGCCTCAAGGACGTCACCTCGCCCACGCCGGAGTTCGGCAAGGACGCCACCGAGTCGGGCGCGGTCGACGCGCACTGGGCGGCCGGGCAGGTCTACGACTACTACAGGACCAAGCACGGCAGGGACAGCCTCGACGACAAGGGCATGGCCATCAACTCCCTGGTGGGCGTGACGGATCAGGGCCTGCCCTTCGTCAACGCCTTCTGGGACGGTCAGAAGATGGTCTACGGAGGCGGCGACGAGGAGAACAAGGTCTTCTCCGCCGACCTGGACGTGGTCGGCCACGAGATGACGCACGGCGTCGTCGAGCACACCGCGGGCCTCGTCTACACCGGCCAGTCCGGCGCCCTGAACGAGGCGGTCGCCGACTACTTCGGCAACGCCATCGACGTCACCGCCACCGGCAACGAGGACTCCCCCGAGGCCTCGCTGATCGGCGAGAACCTGTGCCGTACGCAGGGGCCGAAGGACTGCGCGATGCGCGACCTGAACGACGGCCGCACCACCGGCAAGGACTTCCTCGGCGTCACGTACGCCACCGACAGCGGCGGTGTGCACCTCAACTCCACCATCTTCTCGGGTGCGTTGTGGGACATCCGCGAGGATCTCGGCGGCGACCGCGCCGACCGGATCGTCTACAAGGCGCTCACCGAGTACCTCACCCCGCTCGACGGCTTCACCGAGGCGCGGGGCGCGGTGGTCGCCGCCGCCAAGGACCTCGGCACCAAGGGCAAGGACCTGCGCGCGGTCAACCGGGCCTTCGACGCGCACGGCATCGTCAAGGGCTGGGAGAAGGCCATCGGCGCCGACTCCGACAAGCTGCTCGGCGACCTGAACATCAAGCGGACCGGCGCGGGCGCGGGCGGCGGCTGGTGGGCCACGTCCAAGTCCGACGAGGAGGGCGGCGAGCCGTACTCGGTCCACGCAGGCCGCACGGACGGCAAGGGCGCCCCGAAGCTCCTGAGCCCCAACGACGGCCGTTTCCACGTCCATCCGGACACCGACGGCAAGACGGTGGCCTGGGCGGCGTACGGCGCGGACAGCGTGGAGATCCTCTCGCGCCCGCTCAGGGGCGGGCCGGTCAAGAAGCTCTGGTCGGCGGGCACGACCGTCGGCAACGTCAAGGTCTCGGGGAACACCGTGGCCTGGCAGGAGTCGAGCCCCTTCGGGCAGCAGCGCGTCGCGTACATCAAGCCCGGTGAGCGCGAGCCGCACTTCGTGGACGGCGGCCGCTACGAGGTGGCCACGGCGCTGCCCACGCTGAGCGGCGACAAGCTCGGCTACGCCAAGGCCTACACCGACAAGGACGGCATCGACCAGATCTCGACCGAGATCACGGACGTGCGCACCGGCAAGCAGACGCTGGTCCCGGCCAAGGAGAGCCGCCTCGGCATCTCCACGCCCACGATCAACGGAAAGTACCTGTACTGGCTGGTCGACGACATCGCCGACGACAACCGGCAGGGCCTGCGCCGCGCGAAGCTGGACGGCACGGGGCTGACCGACGTCATCCCCGAGGACGGCAAGGACTCCTACTTCTGGGGCGTGGACGCCTCCGACACGGCGCTGACGCTGACCCGGTGGAAGCCCGAGCGCGGCTGGAGCAACAGCAACCTCACCAAGCTCGTCCAGACGGACCTGGACGGCAAGGGCGCACAGCGGGTGTCCTGCAACCGTGGCGAGCAGAGCTACGGCGCGGCCGACACCGGCAGGCGCGTGGTGTGGATCGACGGCACGACCGGCCACACCGACCTCGTCACGCGGGCCCGCCCCGCGGGCACCTGCACGCAGTAGGCGAGCGCATGTAGTAGCGGATTGAAATTACCCATAGGTATGGCGTGACTTCCCACGCGGGCGGCAGTAGAACTCGTTTCCGTTCACTCAAACGTGAGGAAGATCACATGAGTGCATTCACCGTGCGTGACAGCGGACCTGAGGGTGTGTCACGTCGAAGATTCATCACAGGAACGAGTTCTATTCTGGGGGCCGTGGCTCTGGCGGGCCACGCCCCCGCTGCCGCTGCCGCCGTCCCGGCCCGCGTCCCCGTCCTGGTGATCGGCACCGGGTACGGCGGCTCCGTCGCCGCGCTGCGGCTCGCCGAGGCCGGCGTGGACGTACAGATGGTCGAGATGGGCATGGCCTGGGACACCCCGGGCTCCGACGGCAAGATCTTCGCCAACACCACGAGCCCGGACGTCCGTTCCTACTGGCTGCGCACCAGGACCAAGCAGCCCATCAGCAACTTCCTCGGCTTCCCTCTCGACAAGAACGTGCCGCGGTACACCGGGATCCTCGACGCCGAGGAGTTCGGCGGCATCATCGTCTACCAGGGCCGCGGCGTCGGCGGCGGCTCACTGGTCAACGGCGGCATGGCGGTCACACCGAAGCGCGAGAACTTCGCCGCCGTGCTGCCTTCCGTGGACGCGGCGCAGATGTACGGGACCTACTACCCGCGCGCCAACGCGGGCCTCGGCGTGAGCACCGTCGACCCCGCCTGGTTCGAGACCGCCGAGTGCTACCAGTACGCCAGGGTCGGCCGCAAACACGCGCAGCGCTCCGGCTTCGGATTCGTCTTCGTGCCCGACGTGTACGACTGGGACTACATGAAGCAGGAGGCGGCGGGCACCGTCCCCAAGTCCGCGCTCGCCGGCGAGATCCTCTACGGCAACAACCACGGCAAGAAGTCGCTCCAGCAGACCTACCTCGCGCGCGCCAGGGCGACCGGGCGGGTCACCATCTCGCCGCTGCACAGGGTCACTTCGGTCACACCCGCCTCCGGCGGCGGCTACCGCGTCACCATCGACCAGCTCGACACCGGCGGCGCCACCGTCGCCACCGAGGAAGTCACCGCCGACAAGGTCTTCTTCGCCGCGGGCAGCGTCGGCACCAGCAAACTCCTGGTCGAGCTGAAGGCCACCGGCGCGCTGCCGGGGCTCAACGGCGAGATCGGCAAGGGCTGGGGCGACAACGGCAACGTCATGTGCGGCCGCGCCAACCACATGTGGGACGCGACCGGCAAGCTCCAGTCGTCCATCCCCACGGCCGGGATCGACAACTGGACCGCGGGCGGCGCCTTCGCCGAGGTCGCTCCGCTGCCCACCGGCATCGAGACGTACGCGTCGTTCTACCTGTCGATCACCAAGAACCCCCACCGCGCCCAGTTCACCTGGAACGCGGCGGCCCGCAGGGCCGAGCTGAACTGGCAGACCGCCTGGAAGCAGCCCTCGATCGACGCGGCCAAGACGATCTTCGACAAGATCAACGCCAAGGAGGGGACGATCTACCGGACCGACCTCTTCGGCACGTACAAGATCTGGGGCGACCACCTCACGTACCACCCCCTCGGTGGCGCGGTGCTCGACAAGGCGACCGACAACTACGGCCGCCTGCACGGGCATCCAGGGCTCTACGTCATCGACGGCGCGCTGATCCCCGGCAACACCAGCGTCAATCCGTTCGTCACCATCACGGCACTCGCCGAGCGGAACATCGAGAAGATCATCGCCACCGATCTGTGAGCGAACTTCCCTTGCCGCACCAAGGATTGAGGGATCGCGGCATCAGGGCTTGGGCAGTGCGCACACCGTGTCGAGGCCCAGCACGTGGTTGAGCCGGCCGAACGCGAGCCAGGACCCGATGCTCATGCTCAGCTCCACGATCTCGGCCTGGCTGTAGTGCGCGGTCATCCGCGCCCAGAACTCCTCGTCCAGGCCCAGGTGATCCAGGGCGTACCGCTCGGCGTACTCCGCGGCCAGCCTCGTGCGGTCGTCGAAGGCGTCGGTGGTGCGCCACTGGGTCACCGCGTCGGCGAACCCCTCCTCGACCTTGTGCCCGTCCCGCTCGGTGCGCCAGTCCAGGCAGAACGCGCAGCCGTTGATCTGCGCCACGCGCAGCCGGGCCGCCTCGAACTCGCGCAGGCCGAGCGTCGTGTGGGCGTACACCGCGAGCGAGAAGTTCGACGCGGCCGCCCCGATCTCCGGGACCATGTCGCCCCACACGTAGGGGATCGGGTCCTGCCCCTCGGGGATGTCGATGCGCAGCGCTGAACCCATGGGTCACTTCCTTCCGAGTCGGCCCGCCGCCGGGCGCAGCGGGACGTCGAGCGCGTCGTACAGGCCGGGTTCGGCGTCCACGAGCCAGTCGACCGCGTTCACCAGGCGGCCCGCCGCGGTGGCGTTGCCGCCCGCGGAGCGGTTCTCGCCCTCGTCGGTGGCCTCGACCGTGACCTCGATGCGCGGGCGGCCCTCGACGATCACGCGATGGGCGCCGTCGCCGTCGCCGGGCGGGGTGGGCCAGTGGGGTGCGCAGGAGGGGTGGATGCGGGTGATGTGCTCGATGACGATGCGGGGTTCGCCGCCGACGATGCCCTGCACCTCGAAGCGCACCGCACCCTGGGTGCCCGCGGCGAACTCCCCCATCGTCCGCGTGCGCACCCCCGTGTCCAGGGCGTGCCGCTCCAACGTCTCGCGCATCCCGTCGAGTTCGACGCCGAGCGCCCGCGCCATCAGGCGTATCTGCCCGCCCCACACCATCGTCGGCACCGAGGGCGCGAGCATCAGCGGCTCGTACTCCATCGGGTGTCCCATGCCGATCAGGTCGCGGACCGCGTCCTCCTGGTCGTACGTGGAGTAGTCGAAGATCTCCTGGCAGCGGATCGCGTCGACGGTGGAGCCGAGGCCGCTGATCAGCAGCGGCAGCACGTCGTTGCCCCAGCCCGGGTCGACCCCGGAGACGAACAGCGAGCCCCCGCCCTCCGCGACGGCCGCGAGCACCGGGTCCCTGAACTCCGGTGGCGCGCCGCGCTGGTCGTAGAGCGGATAGAGCGCGGGCGTGACGACGACCGCACCGGCCCGCACCGCCCTGACGACGTCGGCGAGGGCCTCGTCGGGGCGCAGGTCGCCGGAGGCCGCGTACACCACGGCGCGCGGGCGCGCGGCGAGGACCGCGTCGACGTCATCGGTCGCCGTGACCCCCAACTGCCTTTCGAGCCCCGCGAGTTCACCGGCGTCACGGCCGACCTTGGCCTTGCTGCGGACGAGTACGGAAGCGAGCGAGAGCGCGGGATGGGCCTCGACGGCGCGGACGGCCGCACGGCCGACATTGCCGGTGCCCCAGACCACCGTGGGAATCATGCGCGGAGGGTAGCGAGGGGTGCCTTCGGTTGACAGAGGCACGCCCCGAGAAGAAAAGAAACGTCCGCCTCCACGCCTCTCCGAAGTCGTGTACCGCCGGTACGCTGAACGCATGCTCCTGGGGCGTTCCGCGGAATGTGCTCGTCTTCTCGCCCTCATCGACAAGGCACGCGGGGGCGAGAGCGGCGCCCTGCTCATTCGCGGGGAAGCCGGGATCGGCAAGACCAGCCTGGTGAGTTACGTCGCCGGACAGGCCGACGACCTGCTGCGGCTCGGCACGCGCGGCGTCGAGGTCGAGTCGGACCTGCCCTATGTGGGCCTCGCCGATCTGCTGCGGCCCGTGCTGCACTTCCTCGACCGCATCCCCGAGCGCCAAGCCGCCGCGCTCACCGGCGCGTTGGCGCTCGGACCAGCCGTGGCCCAGGACCGCTTCGCGGTGGCCGCGGGCACGCTCAGCCTGCTCGGCGCGCTCGCCGAGGAAGGTCCGGTCCTCGTCACCGTCGACGACGCGCAGTGGCTCGACCCGTACTCGCTGGACGCGCTCGCCTTCGCCACCCGCAGGCTGGGCCGCGAGGGTGTCGTCGTCCTGTTCACCACGCGCGACGAACTGGAGGAGGCCGCGACCAGGCTCGCCGCCATCGACACGCTCACCCTCGTCGGCCTCGACCCCGAGTCCGCGCAGCGCCTCGTCGCCGAGGAGGGCACCGCCGAACTGACCGAGCAGGAGACCGCCCGGCTGCTCACCGAGGCGCGCGGCAACCCCCTGGCCCTGATCGAGCTGCCCGCGCTCCTCGCCGGCAGCGGCGCGGGCGACGCGGAGGCCGACTCCGGAGCGCCCCTGCCCATCGGCGAGATGCTGGCCCACACCTTCGGCAGCGCGGTGGCCAAGCTGCCCTCCGAGGCACAGGACGCGATGCTGCTGCTCGCGGTGCTCGGCACGCGGCCGCTGGCAGGCACCGAGGCGGCGCTGCGGGCGCACGGGCTCAGCTACGAATCGCTGGAGACCGCCGAGGCCGCGGGCCTGGTCGTCGAGGAGCAGGACGGGTACGCCTTCCGGCACCCGCTGGTCCGCTCGGCGGTCTACCACGGCGCGACGCCCGTGCGCAGGCGGCGGGCCCACCACGCCATCGCCCGCTCCCTGCAGGGAGCCACCGCCCCCGCCCTGGAGCAGTACGCCTGGCATCTGGCCGCCTCGGGCGCGGAGCCCGACGAGCACGTCGCCTCGCTCCTGGAGAACGCCGCCGCCGGAGCCCCGGAGACCCTCGCCTACCCTCTGGCCTCACGGCTGTACGAGCGGGCGGCGCGGTTCACGCCGGAGGGGCAGCGCAAGGCGGAGCGGCTGCTGTGCGCGGCCCGGGCCTCCCAGGCCGCCGGGTCGCTGAACGAGGCGGCGGCGATCCTGGACCGCGCCCTGGAACACGCCGAGCAGCTCGGCACCCAGCTCGACATCCGCCAGCTGCGCTGCTACCTCGACGTGCAGCGCGGCCAGCCCCTGCGCTCGCGTGAACTGCTCAAGTCGGCGGTCGACGAGGCCGAGAAGGTCGACCCGGCGCTCGCCGCCGTCATGCTGGGCGGCATCGCCCTCACCGAACTGGCGGTCGGCGACCTCACGGCGGCGCGCGGCAGCTCGGCCGCGGCCATGGAACTGGCCGACTCCGCGCACGAGACGCTGCTGCCCGTGCGTCTGCTGCGCACCCTGGTGCTGCTGCTCGGCGGGGACGCGGAGGCGGGCCGTGCCCTGCTGCGCGAGCTGGCCGAGCCCCTCGCCTCGCCCGACCCCGCCTTCCCCTACCCGCTCTCCGGTGTGGGTGGCCTGTGCCACCTGGCGGCCGAGGAACTCGACGAGGCGCACGGCCTGTTGGACCGCGCCGCGTACACCGCGCGCGGCTCCAGTGCGGTGGGGCTGCTCTCGCACCTGCTGTGCACGCTGTCGGTCGTGGAGTTCTGGCGGGGCCGCTGGACGCCGTCGCTCGCCCATGCCGACGAGGCGGTGCGGCTCGCCGAGGCCACGGGCCGCCTCATCGAGGTGCCGCGCGGGCTCGCGGCCCTTGCCAGGACCGAGGCCGCCCTCAACCGCGAGGACGACTGCCGACGGCACGCGGCGCAGGCGATGGAGTGGGCTGCCTCCACCGAGCTGCCGATGGACGCGGCACGGGCGAGCGGCGCGCTCGGCCTCCTGGAGCTGGGCCTCGGCCGCTTCGAGGAGGCGGTGCGCCATCTGGAGGACGTGCGGGCCTTCTCCCGGAGTCACGGCCGGGGCGACGGTCTCTACCTCACCTGGGCCGCCGACCTGGCGGACGCGTACGTCCACCTGCACATGACCGCGGAGGCGCGCGAGGTCCTCGCCGTCCTGGAGTACGAGGGGGGCCGCGGGCACCGTCCCGTCACCGCGGGCGCGGCGGCGCGCTGCCGCGGGCTGCTCGAACCGGACGACGCCGAGGGGCACATGAGGCGTTCCCTCGCGCTCCTTTCCGAGCGTCCGGTGCCCTTCGAACGGGCGCGCACCGAGTTCGCGTGGGGCGAGCAGCTGCGCAGGCAGGGCAGGCGCAGCGAGGCCCGGCGGCTCCTGGAGCGGGCCCTCGCCACGTTCGAGCGGCTCGGCGCGTCCGGGTGGGCGGCGCGGGTGGCCGCCGAGCTGCACGCCGCGGGCGGCACCGAAGTGCGCCCGGAGCGAGCCCCGTTGGAGCGGCTGACCCCGCAGGAGCTGCAGGTCGCCCTGGTGGTCGGGCGGGGCCTGACCAACCACGAGGTGGCGGAGCGGCTTTTCCTCAGCGTCAAGACCGTCGAGTTCCACCTGAGCAACATCTACCGCAAGCTCGACGGGGTGCACCGCAGGGCGCAGCTGGTGCGGCTGCTCGCTCAGGCCTCGGAGGCGTCCCCCGTCTGACCTGTCCGACCTTTCCGGCCCGTCCGGCCCGCCTGCCCCGTCCGACCGTCGATGGCCCACTCCAGGACCGCCATCGCGCCGCTGAGCTTCATCGACGCCTGCGTCCACGCCACGGACCTCGGCCCTTCGAGGACCGCGCCGGAGACCTCGTCGCCCCGGTGCGCGGGCAGGTCGTGCAGGAACAGCGCGCCCGGCCTGCGCGTCATGAACTCCTCGTCGACGTGGAAGGGCCGGAACCGCTCGCGCCACGCCGCGTCGCCCTTGCTGGTGCCCGTGGTCTGCCAGCGCGTGGTGTAGACGACGTCGACGCCGGTCGGCAGGGCCTTGGCCGAGTCCCGCAGGGAGATCGTCGCCCCCGCCTGAGCGGCCCGCTTCCGCGCGGCCGTCAGGAGGTCCTCGGGCAGGCCGTAGCCGGGCGGGCAGGCGAAGGTGACCTCGCAGCCGGGTACGCCGGACAGGGCGAGCGCGAGGGCCGCCGCGGTGTTGTTGCCCTCCCCCACGTACAACAGCCGCAGCCCGCGCAGATCGCCGAGGCAGAGCATCAAGGTGGCCAGGTCGCACAGGCCTTGGGAGGGGTGTTCCTCCGTGGCCATGGCGTTGACCACCGGGAGGCGCCCGTAACGGGAGAGCTGCCGCAGCTCGTCCAGGGGGCCCGCGGTGCGCGCGACGAGGCCGTCCAGCATGCTGCCGAAGACCCGCCCGGTGTCCGCGACGGCCTCGCCGGTCGACAGCTGCAGGTCGCCGGGGCCGTAGGTGACGGGCGTGCCGCCGAGGCGGACTGCCGCGACGGTGAAGGCGGTCCGGGTGCGGGTCGACGGCTTGGTGAACAGGACGCCGACCGTGGCGCCGGCCAGCGGGGCGGCGTGCGCGGCGCGGTCGCGGTACAGCTCCACGGAGCGCTCCGCGAGGCGGGTGACCCTCTCGGCGGACAGGTCGGCCAGCGAGAACAGGCCGGTCTCGGGGGCGCGGGGCGGGGCGCCACGGGGGACGGTGGTGGTCGCGGTGGTCATGGGGTGTCCTCCAGGGACGGCACGGGTGCTTCCGGTGCTTCCGGCAGGTCGGGTACGTCGGGTACGTCGGCGAGCAGGCCCGCGGCGGCGAACGCCTCGGTCGCGCCCGGCAGTTCGAGGACTCCGGTGTCCCGGAACAGGCGGACGCCGTGGCGTGCGGTGGAGCGCAGCGCCGCCTTGCTCCGCGGAGTGCGGTAGCTGTCGGCGATGACCTCCCGCACGGCGTCCTGGTCGAGTCCCGCCACGGTCAGCGCGGCGCCCACGGGCCGCAGGTCCGGCGTGAGGCTGGAGACGATCAGCTCGGGCAGGCACCGCGCCGCGCGCCGTTTGAGCGGTGTCGACAGGTCGCTCCACAGCCGTTCGAAGAAGCGGGAGAAGTACACGTGGTGGTGCCCCTCGTCCCGGGCGTGGTCGCGGACGATCTCCCGGACCACGGGCAGCACCGCGCGGTCCTTGGGCACTTCGCTCAGGACCGAGGTGACGAGCGTCTCGAAGACGACGACCTGGAGGAGCTGTGCCAACACCGGCTCCCCCGCGAGGAGTTCGGCGCCGATGCCGTCGAGCTGGCTCAGGAACGGGTCGAAGGCGTAGGGCAGCGGCGGGATGCCGGTCGCCTCGGCGATCTGCTCGACGACCTCCAGGCTGAACAGGGCGTGGTAGCCCTCGTCGCAGTAGATGCGGTACGCGTCCAGGCGCACCGACGCGGGCAGGGCGAGGCCCGTGCGGCCGTCCGCGATGCGCTCGGTGGCGCGGTTGACCACGCGCGTCTCGAAGTGCGCGGTGAACGTCAGGTAATGGTAGAGGTGCCGGGCGAGGAGTTCGTGGCGCCGCCGGTCGGGCAGCGCGCGGACCAACGGATGGTCCCAGTACGGGACGAGGTGGTGCGGGAAGAACCGGGTGGCGGGGTCCAGGGGGCCGCTCACGGTCCGGTGCGGACCGCTGCGCACCCCCGACCGCTCGTACCAGTCCGGTGTGGCGTTGTTCGTCATCTCTTCTCGGATCTCGGGCAGTTGACGGATCACATGTGTCCGGTCGTGGCGGGTGCGGGAGCCAGCGCCTTCGGCTGGCGCACCCCGGAGCGGGCCGCCGCGGCGGCGAGCAGGCCGACGGCCGCGAAGACGGGCCAGACGGCGGCGCCGATCCCCTGGAACAGGAGCGCGCCGAGGGCGGGGCCCGCGGCGTAGCCGACGCTCTGGCCCGCGGAGAGCGCGGCGATGTAACGGCCGCGGGCACCCTCGGGAGCGGTGAGCGCCGGGTAGGCGAGGGTCGAGGGCGCCGCGACCATCTCGCCCAGCGTCCACACGACGGTGGCGACGACGAGCAGCGCGGCCCCGCCCCGCGCCCCGTACAGACCGATGCCGACGCCGATCAGGGCGATGCCGCCCGCGATGGAGACGCGCATGGGCCAGTGCTGCACATAGCGGGTCAGCGGCAGTTCGCCGACGATGACGAGAAGGCCGTTGAGCGCGACGAGCGCGGTGTACACGGCCGTCGGTACGCCCTGTTCGCGCAAGGAGAGCGGGAGCGCGGACAGGTACTGCGACTCGACGAGGGCGATCAGGAACAGGGCGAGGACCACGAGCGCGAACCGCCGGTCGCGCAGCACGTCGGCGTAGCGGGCACGGGCGCGTTGGCCGGATGCGGCGGGCGCGGGCCTGCCGTCGGGCAGCACCGCGAGCGCCAGGAGCCCGAAGAGCACGGAGACCGCCGCGTTGACCTCGAACATCAGCGTGTACGAGCCGGTGAGCAGGGCCGCGCCGACGAGCGGGCCGAGCGCCGCGCCGGCGTTCAGCGCGAGGCGGAACGCCGCGGAGGCGACCACCAGGCGGCGCGGCGGAAGGAGTTCGGCGAGCAGCGCGGACGCGGCGGGCCGGTAGACCTGGGAGGCGACGCCGATCGCGGTGACGGTCAGGAGCAGCGCCGGATAGCCGGGCACCGCGGGCAGGGCCGCGGTGAGCAGCCCGGTGACGAGCACCGATCCGGCGATGGCGAGGCGGTTGCCGACCCGTTCGGCGAGGGTGCCGCCGAGCAGGGTGCCGAGTACGGAGCCCGCGCCGTAGCCGGTGAGGACGAGGCCTGCCTGGGCCGCCGTGTGGCCGAGGGACATGACGTACAGGACCACGAAGACCTGGACGTAGGAGCCCATGCGGTTCAGGGCCACACCGGCGAGGAGCAGCCGCGCGGGTCCCGGCAGCGCGCGCAGGGAGGCGCGGATGCCGGGATCGGTGACCTCCTGCTCGGCGGCTCCGGGCTTCTGAGTGGCTCCGGGCTTCCCTGCGGTGGGGTCGGTGGCGGTCATGTCGCGGCCCGTTCACCGAGGGCGAGGTCCAACGGCCGTCGCTCCAGGCGCACTTCGGCCGTCGCCGCGTCCAGCCGGGCGGCGCAGGCAGCGGGCGTGCCTGCCTCGCACAGGACGTACGCGTAGCGCTGGAGGTAGTCCAGCGGCGGCAGCCGGAGCTCGTCACCGGGCCCGGCGAGGGCGACGGAGCGCAGCAGCCCCTTCGCCGCGTCGGCCTCGGGCACGGTGACGTCCTCCACGCGGCAGTGCTCCGGCGGGTAGAGGAACCGGATGCCGGTGGTGCGCGCCCGGTCCTGCGTGAGGTCGGGCGGGGTGCGCATGGCGACGTCCACGGCCACCAGGCCGGGGTCGACGCCGGTGGCGAGCGAGCCGAGGTAGGGGATGAGGTCCCCGCCGAGCCTGCCGTTCACCTCGATGACCACGAACCCCCGTGCGGTCAGGCGGAGTTCGGTGTGGGTGATGCCGTCGGCGAAGCCGAGCGCGCGATGGGTCTCCGCGAGCACCCAGCGCAGGGCCTGGTCGGCCAGGAGCGGGTCGCCCGCGCTCACCATGTGGCCGGTCTCCTCGAAGTACGGGGAGAGGCCGATCTCCTTGCGGGCGAGGAACATCGGCGTGTAGCGGCCGTCGTGGACGGCGCCGTCGACGCTGATCTCGGGCCCGTCCAGGTACTCCTCGACGAGGATGCCCGCGCGGTAGGTCGGAACGCCCGGGTAGTGGGCCGCCCGCGCGTCGGCGAACAGACCCGTCAGGTCGGCCGCCGAGCGGACGAGGGACACGCCCCGACTGGCGCCCAGGCCACGGGGTTTGAGCACGACGGGGTAGCCGATCCACTCGGCGGCGGCCGCCGCCTCCGCGAGGTCGGCGACCAGGGCGTAGCGCGGCTGCGGCAGTCCCGCGTCGCGCAGCAGGGCGCGGGTGCGGTGCTTGTCGCGGCAGTTGCGCACGGCGGTCACGGAGGGGCCGGGCAGGTCGAGGGCCTCGGCGACCTGGGCCGCGGGCAGGATCAGCGCCTCGTCGTAGCAGAGGACGCCCCGCACCTTCCTGCTCGCGGCGACCGAACGGGCCGCTCTGATCAGGGAGTTGGCGTCGCTCGGTTCGGCCTCGGTCGATCCGGAGAGGTGCGGCGACTGCCAGGTGGGGGCCGCCGCGTCCAGGAGCCAGAGGTCGGCGCGGAGCGCGGCCGAGCGCAACAGGTACTCGCGGTACTCCTGGGTGCCGCTGCCGACCACCAGGACCGTTCCGTCGACGGGCTTCATCAGTCCTCCTCGACCGGCGTCTCGCGCCGGGGCAGGGCCACGCACTCGGGCGCGGACTCGAACCCCTGCTTGCGGTAGAAGTCGCCGGAGTGGTTGCCGGGGTGCACGACGAACTTGACGCCCGGGTGCGGCTGGGTGGCCCGGCGCAGCAGCTCGGTGCCGATGCCGCGGCGCTGCCGGTCGGGGTGGACGGCCAGGTCGGCGACGAAGGCGTTGAACGACAGGTCGGTCAACACCCGGATGAGGCCGACCAGTTGTCCGGCCACGCGAGCGGTGAGGATGCACTGGGAGGTCTCCAGCATCCGGCGCATGCGGTCGGGGTCGTCGAGCGGCCCGTTCAGTTCGGCGGCGCGGAAGAGCTCCGCCACCTCGGCCGCCTCGGGGAGCTCCTCGGCGTACGCGGGAAGCTCCTCGGCGTCAGCGGGAAGCTCCTCGGCGTCAGCGGCGGGCGGGGACGGCGCGAGCGCCATCGGCCGGGCTCCCGACCGGGTCTGCTCCCGCCGCCCTTCCTCGGCGGCGACGAGACCGGCCTCCAGGCCGTCGAGGATGCGGTAGGTGTCGTCCTTGAGGGTGGCCGCGTCCTTGGCGGTGACGTACGCGATGCCGCCGATGCTCAGCGCGGCGGACGCGGCGTCGTAGCGGGGCATCGCCGCCCCGTCGGGCACGGTGCTGCCCTCGGCGACCTCCACCGTGGTGCCGGGCGACACCAGCGAACTCCAGCCGAACGTACGCCAGTCGAAGCGCGGCAGCGTCCTCCACGGAGTGCCGCGGGAGTCGGTGGCGATGAGCGCGAGCGACGCCGCGGCCCTGCCGTGCGCCGTCACCAGCATCCGCTCGGGGTACTTCTGGGGCTCGCCGAGCGCCTCGCGCGCCTGGAGGGTGATCAGGTCGACGCCGAAGACCTCCGCCACCTCGCGGGTGACCATCGCGCCGCCGACCCGGGCGGCCGTCTCCAGGAGGCTGACGCGTTCGCCCGCCATCAGCTTGAGCTCGGTGTGCGTCGCGCAGGTGTCCAGGCCGAGCGCGTCGACGGCGCGGCGCGCGTGCTCCTCGACGACGCGCTGCAGCCGTTCGGGCAGGACGCACGGCGCCTGGTTGCTCAGCTCGGTGAAGGGGGCGACGGTGGGCAGCCGGCCGGTGACGCAGACGGGGTGGTAGACCCCGCCCGCGACCATCCCCTCGACGCTCACGTAGTCGCCGTAGCCGCGCGTCCCTTCGCCCTCGGCGTCGTACCAGGAAGCGGTGGTGGAGGCGATGAGCTCCTCGGCGACGAACGAGGGCGCGTGCTCGCCCTGCGCGTAGTCGCCGAACCCGTCGCGGCACGCGGCCCGGTCGACCTCCAGGGACCGGTGCCAGACTGCGGCGATGTCGGTGTCCCCGTCGACGACGACGTGGCCGATCGAGCCCGCGCCGTCGGCGCGCTTGAGCAGGAAGGGCGCGGCGAGCCGGTCCTTGGCGCGCTGCAGGTCGCCGAGGCTGCCGACCCGGCGGAAGCGCGGCACGGGCACGCCCGCGCGCTGCCAGCGCAGCCGCATCAGCCACTTGTCACGCGCGCGGACGGCGTTGACGCCGGGGCCGGGCAGGCCGAGCCGCAGACAGGCCTCGGCGACCGGCCGCACGGCGTACTCGGAGAACGTCAACAGGCCGTGCGCGCCGATCAGTTCGGCGTGTTCGGTGAGCGCGGCGACCGGGTCGGGGTCGTCGCCGCGGTCGGTGACATCGACGCAGTACCGGTCGAGCTGACCGTGGGCGAAGGCGTCGACGGGCGAGAGGATCACCGCGTGCACGGACGCGGTGGCGGCGAGCAGAGGCAGGGCGTAGTCCAGGGACGGGCCGCTCCGGCCCGCGACGAACAGCAGTCGTTTCACAGTCTTCTCCGTGGTGCCTTGTCCATGGCGTACGGGATGCGGGTCCGTGGGAACACGGGCGGCGTCAGCACTTCAGACGCGGGCGGCGTCAGCGCTTCAGCGCGGTCCCCAGGCCCCGGTGGCGGGCGATCCGGAACACCCGGTGGGCCAGCGCGATGTCCTCGACGGCGAGGCCGAAGGGGTTGACGACGATCAGCTCGTCCTCGGACTCCCGACCGGGGCGCGCGCCCGAGAGCAGCTCGCCGATGGTGGCGGCGCCCTCCTCGCGTACGCGCCCTTCGCGCAGGAGCCTGCCGAGCAGGCGGTGCGGGTCGTCGCGGATGAGGCCCCAGTCGTCGACGTACAACTTGTCGGCGCCGAGCAGGACTTCCTCGGTGAGGTCGTCGAGCGAGACGTTCACCGCGAGGGTGCCGGGGGCCAGCCACGAGCGCTCGATGTAGCCGCGCCGGGTGCTGGTGCAGGCGATCACCACGTCGGCGTCCCGCGCGGCGCTCCGCGCGTCGTCAGCCGCAGTGATCTTCACGCCGTACCCGGCGAGGGCGGCTCCGTTGTCCCGTTCGAACTCGGCGACGCGGCCCGGCACGGCGTCGTACACCGCGATCTGTTCCAGGCCCGGCAGGCGGCGTGCGAGCATCAGGGCGTGCTCGCGGGCGATGACGCCCGCGCCGTAGAGCGCGGCGGTGCGCGCGCCGGGCCGCACGAGGCGGCGGACGGCGAGCACGGACACGGCGGCGGTGCGCAGGGCGCTGATGTGCGCGCCCTCCATGACGCACAGCGGGCGCGCGGTCCGCGGGTCGAAGAGCACGGTCAGGCCGCTGGCGCGCGGCAGGCCGTGCTCGACGTTGCCCGGGTTGGCGTTGATGATCTTCGTCCCCGCGGCGGTGAGGCCGCCGTTCACGAGGCCGGGCATGTTGATGCTGCGGGCCTCGCCGCCACCGGGCGGCTCCCAGCCGAGGTAGGCCTCGGGCGGCAGGATCGTCCTTCCCTCGGCGTGCGCGACGAGCGTCTCGTGCATGCAGGCCAGCGGGTCGATCTCGGCGCAGGCCTGGCGGACCTCCTCGCCGCAGAGATAGGTGAGCGTGTCGGGATGGCGCGTGATGGTGCCGTGAGCGGGCATGGTGATCTGGTCCCCCGTTGTGGTGCGCAATGCGTGTGGTGCCCGTTGCTTGTCTTCAGCGGTTCTTGCGGTGAGCGGTCTTTGTCGTACGCGACGGTGTTCTTTGTCGTGCGCGATGGTCTTTGTCGTGCGCGATGGTCTTCGTCGTGCGCGATGGTCTTCTGTCGTACGTAGTGGCTCCCTGTCAGGCGAGGAGCGCCGCGTCGAAGGCGGGGCGCTCGGCCGCGGTGTCCGTGAGTCCTTGGTCGCGCAGCCAGGCCGTGCTGTACACGGTGTCCTCGTAGCGGTCGGCGCCGTCCGCGCAGAGGCAGACGACGCGTCCGGTGTCCGGGTGTTCGGCGAGATGCCGGGCCGCCGCGGCGAGCACCGCGCCGGAGGAACCGCCGACGCCCACGCCGGTCGCCGCGCGCAGCCGGTGGCAGGCAGCGACGGCCTCGGCGTCCGGCACGTGCCGCACCTCGTCGCAGTCGGCGGGGCGGGCGAACGCGGAGGGCCTGCCCGCGCCGATGCCGGTCAGCACGCGGCGTCCCGGCGGGCCGCCGAGCGCCACGGAGCCGCGGACGTCCACCGCGACGACGCGGCACTCGGGGGCGACCATGCGCAGGTACTGGGAGACACCGGCGAGGGTGCCCCCGGTGGAGACGGCCACGAACACCGCGTCCGGCATGCCGTCCCCGTGGCGCAGGATCTCGGGCCCGGTCTGCTCGCGGTGGACCCGCGGGTTGGCCGGGTTGCGGTACTGGTCGGGCCAGACCAGGGACGCGTCGGACGCGAGCAGGTCACGGACGCGGTCGAGCCTGGTCTGGAGGTAGCCGCCGTGCGCGTCCGGGCGGTCGACGCGTTCCACGAGGGCCGACAGGTCGGTCATGCCGTCGAGGTTGCGGCGGCTGGTCCTGGGGTCGACGACGGCGACGAACGGATAGCCGCGGCTGCGGCACACATAGGCGAGGGCCGCGCCGAGGTTCCCCGACGTGGACTCGACCACGGTGTGACCCGGGCCGAGCAGTCCGCGGTCCTCCATGTCCTCGACCAGGGCGTAGGCGGTCCGGTCCTTGACCGAACCGCCGGGGTTGAACTGCTCCAGTTTCAGGCCCACTTCACGCCACCGCCCGGCCACCCGCAGCCGCACGGTGAGCAGGGGAGTGCGCCCGATCCCGGAGACGTCGCGCACCCGAGCGGGGGTGCCTTCCCCGGGCACCCCCGTCCCCCGCCCTCGTGACGGTCGCTCCCCCGGTCCCGGGCGGCCCGTCCAGGCGTACACCCCCGTAGTACGTCCGGTCACCGGCTTCCTTCTCCCCCGTATCGGTGTTTCCAGGTCCGCCGCGGCTCCGCGACCGTGGCTCCACCTTGGCCCCCTACAGGGGTGGGGGCGACCGTGAAAACCCTGGGGTCTGGCGACGGGGGCCGGGGTGGGCGGCCGGGGTGGGCGGGCCGGACGGTACGGGCGGGACGGAACCGCACGCACCGGGGCTCGATGAGCCGGTGGTTCCGTCGTTCAACCACTGCGCACGGGGGACGAACCCAGGGTTTTCCTCGGGCGGCCCGGGGTGCTCAGCTCGCTCCCCAGCCGCCGTCGAGGGGCAGCGAGGCGCCGGTGAGGTGTGCGGTGTGCGGTCCGCAGAGCCAGAGCGCGAGGGCGGCGACCTCGGCCGGTTCGATGAGCCGCTTGATGGCGGAGCGGTCGAGGAGGACATCCGTGACGACGTCCTCGGGGGCGATGCCGTGCACGGCGGCCTGATCGGCGATCTGCCCCTCGACCAACGGCGTGCGCACATAGCCGGGGTTGACGCAGTTGCTGGTCACGCCGTGCGCGGCGCCTTCGAGGGCGGCGACCTTGCTGAGCCCCTCCAGGCCGTGCTTGGCGGCGACGTACGCGGATTTGTAGGGGCTGGCGCGCAGCCCGTGCACGCTGGAGATGTTCACGACGCGCCCCCAGCCCTGCCGGTACATGTGCGGCAGGGTGTGGCGCAGGAGCAGGAAGGGCGCGGTGACCATCAGGCGCTGGATCAACTCGAAGCGCGCGGGCTCGAACTCCTCGATGGGGGCGACGTGTTGGGTGCCCGCGCTGTTGACCAGGATGTCGACGGCGGTGGGCAGCGCGGGGATCGCGCCGCCGTCGGTGAGGTCCACGGCGTGCGGCACGCCGCCGGTCGCGCCGGCCACGGCCTTCGCCGACTCCGCGTCGATGTCGACGACATGGACCAGGGCGCCCGCGGCGGCGAACGCCTCGGCGCAGGCCCGCCCGATGCCGCTGCCGCCGCCGGTCACCAGGACGGTGCGGCCGGTGAGGTCGTGTTCGCTCGTCATGCCAGGAACGCTAAGGAGCCGGGGCGGCCTCCTCCCATGGTCGCGGCCACCACAGTGCACGGCGATGGGGTGTGGGCGGCCGCTGTACCGGAGCGGGCGCCGTACCGGGGCGGACGCTGTACCACGGACACCAGGGCCCGCAGGCGCCGCCTGATCGCCGAGGCGGTCTGGCGCATCGCCGCCGAGCGGGGCCTGGAGGCGGCCAGCATGCGCGAGATCGCGGCCGAGGCGGGGGTCTCGCTGCGCGTCGTGCAGTACCACTTCGACAGCAAGCACCAGCTGCTCGTCTCCGCCCTGCGTCTGCTGCACGAGGACAACGACCGCAGCGCGCGCTCCCGCATCCCGGCCGACCTCACCGACCCCCGCGCCCTCCTGCGTGCCGTACTCGACGAGTTTCTCCCTCTTGACGGCCAACGGGCCGCCGCGCTCAGGGTGTTCGCCGCCTACTACGCACGCAGCCTCACCGACCCCGAGCTCTCGGCCGTCTTCCTCCACGACGAACAGCCGCTGGAGCGGCCCGTCGCCGACCTCATCGCGGCGGGCGGCGGGGCCGTGACGGGCCTCGACCCGCGGCACGAGGCCGATCTGCTGGTGTCCGGAGCCACCGGACTCGGCATGGACGTCGTACACGGACGCCGCTGTCTGGACGATGTCCGGGAGGCGCTCGATTACCACGCCGGACGGATCTTCGGACAGACCGGCGGCGCGGATTCCGCCACCAACTCCCGTGTTGTCTAGACCCATTGACAGCCTTTGTGCGGCTCCCTAGGGTCCCAAGGACCGCCTCGAACAACGTCACCGCACATCGATCATGCGTGGGGGGTTCGTGAACAGCACATCCGGTTCCGGCGACATCAAAATGGCAGCCCCCCAGAATCGAGAAGGACTGCCCGACGTCAGTCTCGACCAGGCGCACTCGCCCCAGAAGGTCCTCGCCCACGGAGAATTACTGCGGCGCTTCGTGGCGGACGAGGAGATCAAGCCGGTCCATATGCGGATCGGCATCATGGGTGCCTGCAACATGCGGTGCAATTTCTGCAACTTCCACTCACCGAACGAAGAGCAGTTCTACGACCTGTTTTCGTTCAAGGACTCCATCTCCACCGACAAGGCGGTCACGCTGCTGCGCGAGTTCGCCGCGAACGACGGGCGCGCCGTGACCTTCTGCGGCAGCGGCGAGTGCACCATCCACCCCGGGTACACGGAGATCTGCCGCGCCGGGCACGAGGCGGGGCTGCGCATCGGCCTGATCACCAACGGCTCGCGCCTGGGCCGCCCCAAGGTCGCCGACTGCGTGGCCGAGACGCACACCTGGGTCCGCATCGGCCTGAACGCGGGCACCGAGGCGACCTTCGACGACATCACGCGGGACCGCGAGCAGACGTTCTCGAAATTCATCGGATCGGTCGGCAGGCTCAGGGAACGGGCCGTCGACCCGGACTTCCGCATCGGCTTCAACTACGTCATCACCCTGCAGAACTACCGGGAAATCATGGAGGCGGCCCATATCGCCCGTGATTCCGGGGCACATTACGTGCGCTTCGAGCCCGAGTTCTACAGCGCCCTCGGTCACGAGACCATCGAATCCGTGATGCCGGAGATCTCCGCATCCCTCGTCGAGGCCGCCGCGCTCTCCACCGAAGCCTTCGAAGTGTCGGTGCCGAAACTGGACCGCGGCCCCATGGACCAGGTAGAGGACGTCGAGGGCGACTTCGAGCGCTGCCATTACAGCCGTTTCGTCACGGCGGTCGGCGCCGACGGAAATCTCTACCCCTGCCCGCAGGTGCATCTCAACAGCCGCTATCTGATCGGCAATGTCGTCGAGCAGGGCTATGCCGAGGTCCTGGAGGGCGGCCCGCGCGCCGAGTGGGAGGCGTCCAACCCGCGCAGGACCGATCTGTGCAAGTCGTGCTTCTACCGCCCGCAGAACGAACTCCTCGAACTCCTCAAACGCGGCCAGATCAAACTCGACGAGGCCCTGGACGCGTACGCCTTGGAAGTGCCGAGCACCCTGCACGGCGATTTCGTCTGAGCGCGCATGCAACTACGTCACCTCCGCGCGCTCCTGGCCGCCGAGCCCGCCCTGCGGCACACCAAGGCGGCCGCGGAGCACACGGCCCGTGCACGCCGACTACGCGCCGTCGTCGAGCGGTTGGCGCGCGTCGAGCGGGCACCGCTCACCACCGCCGAGTCCACCGTTTCCGTACGTGACGGCCTGCACCGCGAGCATCTGGTGCTCGCCTCTTCCGTACGCGGCTCCTTCCACGCCACCCTCCTCGCACCGGCGGACACCACGCCGGGCCCCGCCGTGCTCGTCCTCGGCGGCAAGAACGCGCGCCTGGACCAGCTCACCGGCGACGTGCCTCCCGACCACCCCGACCGCAACGTCGCCGAGCACCTGGCACGGGCGGGTTTCGTCACGCTCTCCTACGACCACGGCATCGGCGGCGGCATGGACGCCGGGCGCAGGGCGGGGCGGGACGAAGGGACGCTCCTTGCGCACGCGTTCGCGCTGACCGGCCGCTCCCTGCTCGGCGCCCTCACCGGCGACGCCCTCGCCGCGCTGGACGTCCTCGCCGCGCATCCGCTCGTCGACCCCGACCGCGTCGGTCTGTTCGGCCACAGCCTGGGCGCCGCGGTCGCCCTGCACACCGCGCTGCTCACCGACCGCCGCACCGTCCCGCTCTGCACGGCGAGCCACCTCGGCAGCTACCGAGCCCTGTACGAAAGGCTGTTGACCGGCCACGAGGGCGCGGTGCTCCCCGGCATCCTGGAGTACGCCGACCTGCCGGACCTGTACGGCGCGCTGGCCCCCGCCCCGCTCCACCTCCAGTACGGCACCGCCGACTCCTACCTGGACCCGGCCGACGCGCGGGAGGCGGCCGGGACGGTCCGCGAGGCGTACGCGGCGGCCGACGCCGAAGCGGAGATCCACGAACTCCCCATGGGGCACGGCACCCATGTGGGCCACGCGGCGGACTTCTTCACCCGCACGCTGGCCGCGCCCGACGCAGCGGGCGCCGAAGTGCCCGCCCAGCGCATCCACTTCGAGGTGTTGGAGCGGCGTGCCGTCCTGGACCGCGTCGACGCGGCGCTCGCCTCCGGCATCCTCACCCAGGGCCCGCAGGTGGCCCGCTTCGAGGAGCTCGCCCGCCCGTGGACCGGCAGGGACACCGCGGCGGTCGCTTCGGGTTCGGCGGCCCTGGAGATCGCGCTGCGGATCATCGGCGTGGCGGGCCGCACGGTGCTCGTGCCGGTCAACACGTTCTTCGCGACGGCGGCCGCCGCGGTGCGCGCCGGGGCGTCCGTGCGCTTCGTCGACATCGAGCTCGACGGCCTCGGCGTGGACCCGGATGCCCTGCGCGCCGCCCTCGACCGGCACCCCGACACAGCCGCCGTCCTGCCGGTGCACATCGGCGGCATCGTCTCGCCCGCACTCGACGCGGTGCTCGCGCTCTGCCGCGGGCAGGGCGTCCCCGTGGTGGAGGACGCCGCGCACGCCTTCGGCGCCACGCTCGACGGGCGCCCGGCAGGGAGCTTCGGGCGGTTCGGCGCGTTCTCCTTCTTCCCCACGAAGGTCGCGGTCAGCGGCGAGGGCGGGCTCGTTTCCGCCGCGCTCGCGGACGACCTGGAGCAGGTGCGGCGCTGGCGCGACCACGGCAAGAGCGCGCAGGGCTCCACGCTGCACGACCGCCCCGGCGGCAACTGGCGCCTGAGCGAACTGCACGCCGCCGTCGGCACGGTGGACCTGGAGCGCTTCGGCCGCACCCTGGCGGTGCGCCGCGAACTCGCCGCGCGCTACGACGCGTTGCTGGCCGACGTGCCCGGCATCCGGCCGCACGCCGTGCCCACGGCGGCCGGCAGCAACTACTACAAGTACCTCGCCTATCCCGACCCCGACGGGCCGCTGGACCGCGCGCTGCTCAAGAAGCGGCTGCGGGAGCGGCACGGCGTGGCCCTGGCCGGGGAGGTCTACGACCATCTGCTGTGCGACCACCCCCACTTCGCGCCGAGGCGCCAACAGCACGCGCAGGAGGGCGCGTTCGAGCGGGGCCGCTGGTTCGCCCGCCACCACGTGGCACTGCCGCTGTATCCGTCCCTCACGGAGGCCGAGCAGATTCGGGTGGTCGCCGCGCTCCGCAGCGAGCTGTCGTGACAGCGGTGGTCTCCGCGTTCCGCAGGGGGGAGTGGCGGACGTCGCTGGACACTGTCGCGCTGCCGGGCCCCTGGGAGTCCGGGCACGGCCTCGCCCTGGTCCCGGAGATCGTCGCGCACGCCGACCGCCGGTGGTGGGACGACACCGGGCGCCACTCCCCCTTCGCCGCCACGACGCTCGCACCGGGCAGCCGCCGTGAACTCCTGCTGTTCGCCCTGGACTTGTTCGAACACGGCACCGTCACCGTCGGCGGCCTCGGACCGCAGGGCGCGGGCGACTTCCACATGGCGCTGTGGCAGACCGCCGGAGTGCCCCGCCCGCTGGCGCGGCGCTGGACCGGGATGCTGCGCGAGGGCCTGTCCCGCCGCAAGGCTCCCCGCCCGGACGACGCGCTGGCCCTGGTGTCGCTGCCCGGCAACACCTTCACCTGCCTGGACTCCGTCCTCGACCAGGCGGAGCGCTCCGCGGGCGTGTGGGTGCGCCCCAGCCGCCGCGAACCGCTGTCCGCCGCCCGGCTCGTGGCCTCGATGCTCACGGCGGGCTGGCCCCCGGACCGGATCGGCCTCTACCCCACCGAGCAGCGCACCCTGCACGGCCTGGTGCGCCTGACCGACCGGCAGGTCGTGTACGGCGGCGCGGGGCTCGCGGCATCGGCCCTCGACTCCGAGACCCTGACGCTGCACGGGCCGGGGCGCGGCTGCGCGGTCGTCCCCGCGGGGATGCCCGCCAAGGAGGCGGCGGACTGGCTTCTGCCGCTGATCGCCGCGGACTCCGGGCGGTTCTGCAGCAACGTACACACGGTGGCGTGCGCGGACGCCCCGGACGGTTCGCGCCAGGATCCCGAACCCCTGGCGACCGCGCTGGCCGCGGCGCTCGACGCGCTCCACCCGCAACCGGGGTTCCATCAAGAGCTGGTCGCCTTCCGCGAGTTCGGCGCGGTGGACATGATCCAAGGCGCCGTCCGCGACCGCCTCCGCCCCGGCGACCGCATCCTCACCCGCCGCCCCGCCGTCGTCCTCGGCCCCGCGAGCGAGGTCTACGCCAGGCCGCAACTCGCCCTGCTGGACGGTCATTTCGGGGACGGCACCGCCGCGACCCACCCCCTGGTCGGCCACGAGGTCCCCTTCCCCTTCGCCGCCGTCCTGAGCGCGTCCCCCGAGGCCGTGCGGGCCATCACCGCCGCGTCCCTGTTCGTGCACCGCCCAGCGAAGTGAGGCCCCGCATGACGACCACCTTCGGCACGCTCCCCGACACGCTGCGCGCCCGCGTCCCCGAGCTGGGCGTCGACCTCGACACCTGGACCCGCCGCATGATGCGCTGGCACTTCGAGCCGGAGACCGGCAGCCCCTTCTGGGTCGCGCGGCGCGAGAAGCTCGGCTTCGACCCGGTGAAGGACATCGGCGGCTTCGCCGACCTGGCGCGCTTCGGCCTCTTCGACAAGGCCGAGCTGCGCGCCGCGAACGCCCGCGACCTGCGCCCGCGCGGCTACCGCGACCGGCCCTTCCGGGTCTTCGAGACCGGCGGTACGACCGGCGCGCCCTGCCGGATCGTCAACGTCACGCGCCTCGCGTACGACGTGGAGATCTACCGCACGATGCTCGAAGCGCGCGGGGTGGCCGGCGGCGACGTGCTCGCGATGACGCCGAGCGGGCCGCACGCGTACGGGCACTTCGTGGAGGGCCTCGCCGACAGCTGGCGGGGCGCGGTGCACGCCATCGACTTCGACCCGCGCTGGGTGAAGGCCGCGCTGCGGTCGGGCGGCGAGGCGGACGCGTACACCGCGCACCTCGTCGACCAGACCCTCGTCCTGCTGGCCGCCGAGCGCCCCTCGCTCCTGTTCACCACCCCCCGGCTGCTCCTGGAGCTCGCGATGCGGCTGCCGCGGCCCCTGCACACGTACGGCATCCGCGCCGTGTGCACGGGCGGCACCTCCTGCACCGCCGCCGAGGCGGAGTTCCTGCGCGAGGAGCACCTGCGGGGCGTGCAGTGGATCGACACGTACGGCAACACGCTCGTCGGTCACGCCCTGCAGGCCGACGCGTCGGCGGGCACGGTGGCGGGCGCGCCCGAGCTGCCCGACGGCACCGGGCACTCCTACCATCTGCCGCCGCCCTTCGCGGTGTTGACGGTCGTCGACCCCGCCGACCCCTGGCGCGAGGTCGCGGTCGGGCAGCGGGGCCGCGTGCGGGCCACGACCCTCCTGGAAGACCTCTTCCTGCCGAATCTCCTGGAGCGGGACAGCGCGATCAGGACAGGACCGCACCCCTGGTTCCCCTGGGACGGGGTGGCCGCGGTGCGCCCCTTCCGCGACGCCGCGGACGCGCAGGAGGCGGTGGAAGGCGTCTACTGACCCGAGGATCGAGGGACACGCATCGTGAACCTGTCGTCGAACGGCCTGCCCATACCCTTCACACCGGAGCTCTTCGGCCCGCTGCGCCCCAGCGCGGACCTGCTGGAGCCGAGGGATCCGGCGGCGCTGCGGGCGCGGCTGCACGCCGACGGCTATCTGTATCTGCCGGGGCTGCTCGACCGCGCGGAGGTGTTGCGGCTGCGCGGCTCGTACTTCTCGCTCTTCCCGCCGGGGCTGCTCGCGCCGGGCAGCGGGCCCGAGGACGGTGTGTTCTCCGGGCGGGTGCCTGCGGGCGTTCCGGAGTACGGGGTGGCCGGGCATCCGGCGTACGCGTTCGTGCGCTCGGCACCCTTCGACCACTTCGTGAGCAACCCTGCCCTGTCCGAGCTGGCCTCCCAACTCCTGTACGCCAAGGCCGAGATGCTGCCGCGCCGCATCCTGCGCCACTTCCACCGGGGCACGCGGCGCGCCTCCCGGGCCCATGTCGACTTCGACTACATGGACGAGGGCTCGCCGCGCGTCGTCACGCTGTGGATCCCGGTCGGGGACTGCCCGCCGCGGACCGGTGCGCTGGTGTATCTGGAGGGCTCGCACCGGCTGCCGCCCGAGGCGTACGCACCGCTGCGCGACGTCACCGACCGGCCGGGCGAGCGCCGCCAGATCTGCCACGACCTTGAGCTGACCGCGCGCACGCTCGGCCGACGCTGGCTGTACGCGGACTTCGCGGCGGGCGACGTGATGGTGCATCTGCCGCGCATCATCCACGCGTCCCTGGACACGACGACGGACGCCATGCGGCTTTCCGTCGACACCCGCTTCGTCCGCACCGGCGACACCCCGGATCCGCGGTGGCTGCTTCCTTGGGCGGCGGACGACGGAGCGTGAACCACTGGAATTCCAGCGGATGTTCAGGACCAGGGCCGCACCGGAAGACCGCCCGCCGCGGCCGAGCGTTCCGCCGCGACGATCACGTCGTCGACCAGGCGGGCCTCGGACAGCGGGCACACCGGCGGCGCGCCGGTCGTGACCGCCGTCGTGAAGTCGGCGAGCAGGGGTTGGTGCGGGTTGGGGGCCGGAGGGAGGTGCAGCGGCCGGCCGGTCACTCCGGCGAGGCGGCCCGAGTCGAGCGGGTCGAGCGTCACCGTGCGGTCCTCCGCGGTGAGTTCGACGTGGTCGAGCGGGGGCCCGTCATCCCACTCGATGAGGCAGTGGGCCCGCGTTCCGGACCGCCAGCGCAGGGTGAGGTCGGCCCGCCGCTCGGCCCCTTCGGGGAACCGGCGGTCGAGCCGAGCCGTGATCTCGTACGGCCGCCCGAACAAGTGGAGCAGCAGGTCGACCCGGTGGCTTCCGGCGTCGGCGAGGACCCCGCCGCCCGCCACGGCGGGGTCGGTGCGCCAGCGCATCGGATCGTCCGGGCCCGGATCGAAGGGGCATCGGAACCGCACCTCCACCCGCGCGGGCGTCCACACGCCCAGCTCCTCGCGCAGCCGTCGCACGGCGGGCGCGAGCCTGCGGTAGTAGGCGACGCCCGCGCACGGCCCGATGGTGTCGAGGGCCCCGTCGACCGCGAGTCCCCCGGCGAGCGGCTTCTCGATCAGGACGGGGAGCCCGGCGCCCGACACGGCCTGGGCGAGCGGCACATGATGGGCGACGGGTGTGGCGACGTACACCGCGTCGACGCCGGAGAGCAGGACCGCCGGGTCGGCGCCCGACCCGGCGATGCCGTACTCCTCGGCGGTGCGGGCGGCGCGGTGCGGGTCACGGCCCCACAGCACCGTCGGTTCCTCGCCGAGCGCGTGCAGGGCGGGCAGCACGCGGCGCGTCACGATGTCGCCGTATCCTGCGATGCCCCACTTCACGCGACGGTCACCTGCCTCAGGGGACGATCGCCACCTTCAGCGTCTCGCGCGGCGGGCCGTCGTAGGGGGCGTGTTCGGCGTCGGGGTAGAGGGAGCGGCTCGCGGAGAGCTGCTCCATGGCCTTGGGGAGTTCGTCGAGGGGATAGGTGTGCGTGTGCAGATCGGGCAGGCGCAGGGCGTCGGTGCGGCGGTGGGCGAGCCGTTCGGCCACGGCGAGCGCCTCCTCGCGGGCGGTGTCCACGGGTTCGGCGGAGCTGTGCACCCGCAGCCCCTTGCGTTCCCAGGTGACGAGGTCGACGGTGACGTGGGTGTCGACGTGGTGCGTGCCGAGGAGGACGACGAGGCCGTTCCGGCGTACGAGACCGACGCAGGCGTTGAGGGTCGTGGGGGTGCCGACGGCGTCGACGGCGACGTCGAAGTCCGCGCCGACGGCGGACAGTTGCTCGCGGCTGCCGTCCACGCGGCGCACGGCGTCCGCGCCCGCGGCGGCCGACCGCTCAAGGCGCCAGTCGTCGAGGTCGACGGCGACGACCTCGGCGGCGCCGCGGGCCACCGCGACCCGCAGCGCCATCTGTCCGACGGGTCCCTGGCCGACGATCGCGACGCGGTCGCCGAGCCGGATGCCGCGCGTGGCGTGCACGGCCAGCGGCAGGAGCTGCAGGATCGCACCCTGCTCGAAGGGCACCTCGTCGGGCAGGGCGCCCACGGATATCTCGCGGGCCAGGGCGAATTCGGCGTATCCGGTGGTGAGGGGGGTGCGCACGAAGACGCGCTGTCCGGGCACGACCCGGCGCACGCCCGCGCCCGTCGCCTCGACGACCCCGGCGATCTCATGACCGAAGCAGCCCTGCGCGCAGTGTTCGCGCAGCCCGTGGTAGTGGAAGTACGCGAGGTCGCTGCGGTTGCAGACGGTGCAGGCCCGCACCCGCACGAGCACCTCCCGCGGCCCGGGTTCCGGCACCGCGACGTCGGTGACCAGCCGGATGTCGCGCCTGCCTACGAGCTCGTACCTGCGCATGAGCCACTCCCCTCGGTGAATGCCGTGCCGGAAGCCCCAAGGATTCCCCAACTCCTGGCCCATGATGTTGAATTCGCCCGTCGCGACCGGTTCCGTCTTCTTGACAGCCCTGATGGGGCCGAGCCAATATCCACTATCCGATTGGCCTGGACCAATCGGCAAGAGCCTCGTCACACACCCCATGTCCCACGAGCCACGTACCCACACCTTCGGAGGTCGCGCCATGGCACCGAGCAGTGACCCGACCCTGGAGCGCCTCGCCAACTCCGTGCTGCAACCAGGCTTCGAGGGCACCACGGCCCCCGACTGGCTGCGCCGCAGGATCGCCGAGGGCCTGGGCTCCGTCGTGCTGTTCTCGCGGAACATCCACACGCCCGAGCAGGTCGCGCGGCTCACCGCCTCGCTGCGCGCGGAGAACCCCGACCTGATCGTCGCCATCGACGAGGAGGCGGGCGACGTGACCCGCCTGGAGGCCTGGACCGGCTCGTCACGGCCCGGCAACCTCGCCCTCGGCGCGGTCGACGACATCGACCTCACCGAGAGCGTGGCCCACGACATCGGCCGTGACCTGCACGCCGCGGGCGTCTCGCTCAACTTCGCGCCCAGCGCCGACGTGAACTCCAATCCGCTCAACCCGGTGATCGGCGTACGCTCCTTCGGCTCCCGCACCGACCTCGTCTCACGGCACACCGCCGCCTGGATCCGCGGTCTGCAGCAGGCCGGTGTGGCCGCCTGCGCCAAGCACTTCCCCGGTCACGGCGACACGATCGTCGACTCGCACCACGGCCTGCCCCAGATCCAGGGCTCCGCCGAGGAGATCGCGCTCACCGCCCTGCCGCCGTTCATCGCCGCGATGGAGGCGGGCGTCCGCGCGGTGATGACCGCACATCTGCTCGCCCCCGCCTACGACCCCGACCTGCCCGCGACCCTCAGCCACCGCATCCTGGTGGAACTGCTCCGCGGCGAGCTCCGCTTCGACGGCCTCCTGGTCACGGACGGCATCGAGATGGGCGCGGTGACCGACCGCTACGGCATCGACGGCGCCACGGTCAAGGCGGTCGCGGGCGGCGTGGACGCGGTGTGCGTGGGCGGCGAGAGCGCCGACGAGGCCACGTTCGACCTGCTCTCCACGGCCCTGGTCAAGGCCGTGCTCGACGGCACGCTCCCCGAGGAGCGGCTCGCCGAAGCGAGCCTGCGCGTACGGGAGTTCGCGGTCTGGTCCGGCGAGCGCTCCCGGGCGGTGGGCCGCGCCGCGGAGCCCTCCGACATCGGCCTGGTCGCGGCGCGCCGCGCCGTGCGGGTGCGCCACCGCTCGGACTCGGCGGACGCCGTGCTCCCCCTCACGGGCGCCGCGCACGTGGTGGAGCTGTCCCCGACGATGAGCCTCGCCGTCGACGGCCGCACCCCGTGGGGCGTCGCGGAACCGCTGCGTGACCTGCGCCCCGGCACCACGTCCGTGCGTCTGACGGAGCCCGAGCTCTCCCACGGCGCGGACATCCTGGACCGCGAGGCCCTGGCCCCGGCGGCGGGCCGCCCCCTGGTGGTCGTGGTCCGCGACGCGGCCCGACACCGCTGGATGACCGACACCCTGACCCGCCTGCTGCGCAGCCGCCCGGACGCCCTGGTCGTCGAGATGGGCGTCCCCGCGGGCGACGCGCTCGGCGCCACCCATCTGATCACCCACGGCGCGACCCGCGTCTCGGGCATCGCGGCGGCGGAGCTCCTGGCGGGCGCGGCGGGCTGATCCACCCCCGCGCCGCCTCCTCGCGGGGCGCCCCGCCGGTCAACGGACCGGCAGGAGCTCCCTCAGCATCTCCTCGAACTCGTCCGCCGTGGGCGGCTCCTCGGCCAGGAGGCCCTGGAGGAGCAGGCCGTCGTAGGCGTGCGTGAAGAGCTTGACGCGTACCGGGTCGTCGGTGAAGTGCCGCGCGAAGGCCGCAAGCCCTTCCTTCCAGCGCCGCGTCGCCGTGCGCTGCTCCGGGCGGCGCACGGCGAGCAGACACATCTCGAACTCGGCGAGGAGATGGCCGGGGGCGGTGAACAGGTTCGCCATCAGCAGGGCCAGCGCCCTGATCCGGTCGGCGCCCACCACTTCGCCCAGGGGCGCATCGACCAGGTGCTCGATGCGCGCCGAGTCCTCCTCCATGCAACTGGTCAGCGCCGCGGTCAGCAGGTCGCCGATGCCGTCGAAGTAGTACGTCGTGGCGGTGGTGGGCAGCCCCGCCTCCTTGGCGACGCTGCGGTGCGTGACGCCCGACGCCCCCTCGCGTGCGATCACGCGCACGGTTGCCTCGATCAGCGCGCGGCGCCGGAGCTCTCCCTTGGCGCGGCGCCCGTCGGTGATCGGCGCGGTGTCCGACATGGTCCGTGTGACTCCCCTGGCCGGTGCCTACTTCCTCGCCGACGGTACCCCGACGGATCCACGTGATAGAAAGTGGAACATACGTCCCACTTGCTTTTCGTGCGGCGCGCGGGGCCCCCGCATGCCCGCGCGCCCGGAGAACCGACCCCGGAAACAGGTCATTCCATGCCGAACCCGTACCGCGAGATCTTCGCCGCCCCGGGCGCGAAGGCCTTCAGCTCCGCCGGTCTCGTCGCCCGGCTCCCCCTGCCTCTCACTCACATGGGCATCCTCACGATGCTCTCCGAGACCACCGGCGAGTACGCGCTCTCCGGCCTGGTCGCAGGCACCTTCACCTTCTCCATGGCCCTGCTCGGACCGCAGGTCTCGCGCGCCGTCGACCGGCACGGGCAGAGCCGGGTCCTGCCGATCGCCACAGGGATCAGCGTGCTCGCGCTCGCGGCCCTGCTGCTCTGCGCCACCACCGAAGCCCCCACCTGGACGCTGTTCCTCTTCGCGCTGCTCTCCGGCCTGATGCCGAGCATGGGCGCGATGGTCAGGGCCCGCTGGACGGAGCTGCACCGCGGCTCGCCCCGGCTCAACACCGCGTACTCGCTGGAGTCCGTGGTCGACGAGCTGACCTACGTCATCAGCCCGGCGCTCGCGGTCGTCCTGTCCACCGCGCTCTTCCCGCAGGCCGCGCCCCTGGCCGCGGGCGTCCTGCTCGTCGTCGGCGTCGCGCTGTTCGTGCCGCAGAGGCGCACCGAGCCGCCGGTGCCGCCCCGCGCCGAGCAGTCCGCCCCGGGCGGCTCCTCGTCGGTGATCTGGTCGCCGCCGGTGCTGCTGCTCGCGCTCACCCTGCTCTTCGGCGGCGCGATACCCGGCATGGTCGACACCATGGGCCTGGCCTTCGCCGAACGGCAGGGCGACAAGGCGCTGTCCGGCATCGTCTTCGCGGCGTACGCCATCGGCTCCGGCATCGCGGGGCTGCTCTTCGGCGCCCGCAGCCCGAACGTCCCGCTGCCCCGCCTGCTCCTGATCGGCGTCACGGGCACCGCCCTGACCACGCTGCCTTTCCTCTGGGTGGACTCGATCGCCGCCATGGCGGCCGTGGTGTTCGCCGCCGGTGTCTTCTTCGCGCCCACCATGGTGGTGATCATGGGGATCGTGGAGCGCACGACGCCCGAGCACCGGCTCACCGAGGCCATGACGTGGATGATCGCGGGCCTGCAGAGCGGCGTCGCGATCGGCGCCGCCGCCACGGGCGTCGTCCACGACAACTGGGGCTCCACCGCGGGCTTCTCGGTCGGTATCGGCGCCGGAGCGGCGGCGCTGCTGCTCGCGCTGTGCAGTCTGCCGATGCTGCGCGGCCGGCTGCGGAACGCCTCCGGGGCCCCCGCGCCCGCCGCGGGAGCCCCGGAGACCTCGGAGACCGAGCTCACCCCTTCAACGGGCCCTCGCAGCTGAAGTCCGACGTGCCCGCGCGGCCGTTGGACCAGATGTCCACCCTGCCGAACGAGCAGTTCATGTCGGTCAGGTTGTTGTCACCGGACGCGGCCCGGTCCAGGACGAAGTAGTCCACGGTCTCGGACATGTCCTTGAAGACGGCGTCGGGATCGCCGGACGCGCTGAGGTTCGCGGTGATCCTGCTCCTGCAGGTGAACCGCGGACGCTCCGGCGCCCCGTTCGACGTGCACACGGGGGTGATGCCCGTCGTCGCCGTGAAGGAGGCGCGCACCTGGTCGGCCGAGGTGTCACGCAACTCGCCGACCGGCACGTACGTCGTGTCGGGCACGAAGAGGTCGTCGACCCGCGCGATCTGCTTGTCGAGGAAGGCGTCGTACGCGCTCTGCAGACCGCCGTCCCTGCCGAGCCGATTGCGCCACGCGTCGAAGCCCGCCGGGTCGTCCGCCCGCAGGTACCCGTACATCTCCTTGAGCAACGCGGGGCGTTCGGTCCACAGGAACTCGAAGAACGTGCCCGCGTAGTTGTAGAAGCGGAAGCCGTCGCCGTCGTACGTGGCGTGCAGGATCCGGTCCACGCTCATCCGAGGACCGCCGTTCGCCGTGTCGGCGATGATGCCCTTGACCAGCGACTTGCGGACCTTGATGCCGTCGTCGCGGGTGGCGCCGTCGAAGAACTCGGCGGTGCCCTCGTCCATGGCGGTGGTCCGGTCGCCCTGGTACCACGCGCCCTCGCCGAAGAAACCGGGCACCGCCCAGCGGCCGTTGAGGTAGTGCGTGTACTCGTGGCGGAACAGTTCCTCCAGCGTCAGCGAGGAGTCCTGCGGGACGCGCCGCTGGTAGGTGTAGAAGGTCGCGCCGCGCTCGATGTAGATGCCGCCGTTGTTCGTGTCCATCCCGGTGAGCAGCGGGTGGTAGTTCTCGTACTCGGCGCGCGAGGCGTAAAGGACCGTCGTCAGCGTGGTGTTGGGGTCGCCCGCGAGCGGCTCCTCGGTGCCGACGACCCGGTGGAACTGCGCCTTGACCTGCTTGCTCGCGTAGTAGAGCTGGTCGACGGTGCCCCGGTCGAGCGCCGTGCGGACCTTCATGCCGCCCTTGTCGTACGTGTACGTGTACGGGAACAGACGGCGCTCGATGTCCGCCCTGCAGACCTTGTACGGCGCGCAGGCGTCGAACTCGTTCAGCCACGTGGCGACCTTCGCCCAAGGGGCGCTGCCCTCGCCGAAGTTGCGGGCCGTGACGTCGACGAGGCCGCCGAGGCCGGAGACGATCTCGGCGGTGAGCCCGTCGATCTGGCCGAACCTGCCGTACTCGAGGAGCGCGTCGCGCACCACCCAGGCGTTGTCGGCGCCCTTGAGGTGGGTGTACCCGGCGAATGCCTTGAAGGCCGCGCGGTAGGAGGCGTCGCCCTTGACCGCCGCGTGGAAGGCGGTGTCCCGGTTGCCGGGGTACACGCCGAGGTAGCTCACGGAGAGCGCGGCGAGCGCGGAGCCCGCCCAGGCAGTGTCCTTGGCCGTCTCGGGGTGGGCGGCGTCCATCGTGGCAAGGACCCGCTTGATCAGGGGGAGTTGGTGCTGACGCAGGCCGGGCGCGCTCGCCGCGTAGAGAGCCTCGCGCAGCGACTCGGCGTTGGTCCGGGTGACGTCGAAGGTGCGGGGTGCCGTGCCGAATGCCTCGACGGCACGGCGCATGGCGTCCACGGTCGGGCCGTCGGTGACGTCGATCTCGTCGTGCGAGAAGTCCTGGTACGCGACGGCGTGGAGATAGGTGAGCATCTCCAGGAGGTTGCTGCCGTCCCTGCCGTCGTGGGCGGCGGCGAGCCGGGCGACGCGTCCGGAGACCGCCTGGACGTGGGCGTCCGACATGACGGGCGCCAGGCGCGCGTCCCAGGTCCAGATGAGCGTGCGCAGACAGCCGTCGGCGGTGACGGCGGGGTCGGCGAGGAAGTCGGCGAACCGCTCGGGCGTCAGACCGGTGACGCCGTCGAGGGTGCAGGGCGCGGCCGTCGGCTCGGCGGTTTTCGCCTTGGCGGTCTTCGCCTCGTTGGCCTTCGCCTCGGTGGTCTTCGGCTTCGGTGTGCGGGCGCCCGGGGTGCCGCCGCCCGTGAGGCCGCCGGGTGCGGGGATCTTGAAGGCGCTCGGCTTGGGGGCCTTCGCCTTGCGTTCGACGACGTCCAGGGGGTTCGGCCCGGCGGGCGCGGTGGCCGCGGGGGCCGCAGCCGTACGGGACTTGTCCGCCGCGGACGAGGGTTCGGCCGCCTGCGAGTACTGGGCGGCCGTGACACAGAGGGTCGCCGCTATCGCACCGGCGAGCACGGATCTGCGCAGGGATCTTCGACAGGTTCTTCGACGTGGTCGGGACACGGATGGCTCCTGGGTGGGTGGAGGGACGGAGGGCGCCGCGTCGGTCAACCGCGGCGCACTCAGAGGTAGTTGAAGGCTCACCTCCGAGTTATGTGATGCGTAACGTAGTAATGTGAAATTGCACTGACAACCCCTGGGGACCCGACAACCTCAACGGGATTGCGGTTCGCGCAAGGTGCGCAGCAGGAGCCAGCCGAGGGCGGGCAGCGCGATCAGCGGCATCAGGGCCGTCCGCAGCGACGAGGCGTCGGCGACGGCTCCGATCACCGGGCTCATCAGGCCGCCGACGCTCACGGTGAGCCCCAGGGTGACACCGCTCGCGGTGCCCATGCGGCGGGGCAAGTAGTCCTGGCCGAGGGTGATGTGGAGGGAGAACGGCACGTACAGGCCGGCCGAGGCGAGCGCGACGAACAGGAAGAGCGGCGGTCCCGGGACGAGCACGACACCCGCCACCGCGAGGACCGTCAGGGCGTACGACCACCGCACGACCGGAAGGCGGCCGTGCCGCGCGGCGAGCCTCCCGCCGGCCATGGTGCCGACGGCGCCGCCGATGTAGAGCACGAACAGCGCGACGGTGCCAAAGACTTCGCCCCCGCCGGTGCGCTCGCGCACGTACAGGGCGATGAACGTGCTCAGTCCGGTGAAGACGACCGAACGGCAGACGACGGCGCCGGTCAGCCTGATGAAGGACCGCCAGTCGTCCTCGGCCTCGGCCGGGGTCCGCGCCACGCTCTCGGCGGATGCCGCCTGCGCGGCCCGCACGCCGCGCAGCGCGGCCGCGCACAGCGCCGCCCCCGCGAGGGCGGGCACGACGAGGAGCGGCGACGCGCGCAGTCCGCCGGTGGCGACGACCGCGGAGACCATGAGCGGCGCTGCGGCGAAGCCGAGGTTGCCGCCGAGCGAGAACCAGCTCATGGCGGTGTGGCTGCCCCGGCTCGCCTGCCGGGCCACGCGCGCGGCCTCCGGGTGGTAGGCGGCGACGCCGATGCCGGACACGGCGACGACCAGCAGGGTCAGGACGTAGTTTCCGCCGACCCCGGCGAGGGCGACGCCTGCGCCGCCCACCAGCGTGCTCACCGGAAGCAGCCAGGGCAGGGACCACTTGTCGGTGAGCGCGCCGAACAGCGGCTGCACCACCGAGGAGAGCAGCGACGCGGCGAGGACGATGCCGGACGCGGCGGCGTAGGTATAGGCACGTTCGGACACGAAGTACGGGACGAGGGCGGCGACGGCTCCCTGATAGACGTCGACGCAGGCGTGACCGAGGGAGAGGAGAGGGATCGGGCCGGTGCGGGGCGGCTTGGCCTCGGCTTTGCCGCTGACTTCGGCCTGGGCCTTGACCTGGGCATCGATCCGGGCCTCGGCTGAACTCCCGTGCGTATGTGGGGTCTGATTCGCTGACACCGTCCCATCGTCGCCACGCCCTGCCCTGGCGCGCTTCCGATAAAGTGCCAATCCGTGTCGAACATCCGCCACACCCCCGAGGCACCCACCACCGTCCGCGAGCTCGCTCCCGGCGAGCTCATCGACGCGCACCGCCACGACGACCACCAGATCATCTACGCGGGCTCGGGCGTCGTGGCCGTCACCACCGACGCCGGTACGTGGTTCGCGCCGGGGACGCGGGCCATCTGGGTCCCCGCCGGGTGCGTCCACGCGCACCGCGCCCACGGGCACCTAGCCCTGCATCTGCTCGGCCTGCCCGCGCGCACGAACCCGCTCGGGCTCGACGCCCCGACCGTCCTCGCCGTGGGCCCGCTGCTGCGCGAACTGATCCTCGCCTGCACCCGGGACCCGCACGACGACTCCCCCGAGCACCGTCGGCTGCGCGCCGTGCTCCTGGACCAGCTGCGCGCCTCGCCGCAGCAGCCCGTCCAGTTGCCCGCCCCCTCGGACCCCCGCCTCGCGGCCGTCTGCGACCTGCTGCACCATGACCCGGCCGACCCGCGCGGCCTTGCCGAACTCGCCTCGGAGGCGGGCGCGGGCGAGCGCACCCTCAGCCGGCTCTTCCGCCGCGACCTCGGCATGACCTTCCCGCAGTGGCGCACCCAGCTGCGGCTCTACCACGCGCTGCGCATGCTGGCCGACGGCACACCGGTCACCTCGGTCGCGCACCGCTGCGGCTGGTCGTCGACCAGCGCCTTCATCGATGTGTTCCGCCGGGCCCACGGCTATACGCCCGGCACCCACAACCGGCGCGACTGAACCCCCAACTGGCCACGTGACATTGTACTTTGGTGATCAGCTCGGGCGCGGGGACCACCGGAGGGATCACCATGGGCCACCTGAAGCAGAAGAACCTCATCACCACCAGGGAGCGGCTGCGGGACCAGGTCGGCCACGCCCTGCGCGCCACCCTGATCTCCGGCGAACTGCGCCCCGGCGAGATCTACTCCGCGCCCGGCCTCGCCGAGGACTTCGGCATCTCGGCGACGCCGGTGCGCGAGGCGATGCTGGACCTGGCACGGGAGGGCCTTGTCGAACCCGTACGCAACAAGGGGTTCCGGGTCACCGAGGTCGACGAACGCGACCTCGACCAGTACACGGAGATCCGCGCCCTGATCGAAGTCCCCATGATCGGCCGGATCACGAAGAACGCCGCCCGCGAGGACTTGGAGGCCCTGCGTCCGGTCGCGGAGGAGATCGTCCGCGCCGCCCGCGAGCACGACCTCATCGCCTACCTGGAGGCCGACCGGCGCTTCCACCTCTCCCTGCTCGCCCTCTCGGGCAACGACCGCCTCGTCGAGACCGTCGGCGACCTGCGCAAGCGCTCCCGCCTCTACGGCCTCACCGCCCTCGACGAGCGCGACCAGCTGACCCCCTCGGCCGAGGAGCACATCGAACTCCTCGACCTGATGCTCGCGGGCGAGGCCAAGGCCGCGGAGAAGTGCATGGCCAAGCACCTGGGGCACGTACGGTCGCTGTGGGCCGAGGACGAGACGTCGGCCGCACGGTAGGGCCGCACGGCCGACGGGCCTCGGCCCTCAGTCGGACCTCGGAAGTCAGGCGCCGGGCGTCACCGGCCCGCCTTGCGCGCCCGCGCAGCACGCTGCCCAGAGCGCGCAGTTTCCGCACCTGCGTGTCGGCGATGTCCACGAGCGTGGCGACGGACGCCAGCGTGAGCAGCGCCGTGCCGGACACCGCCATGTGCACGGGCCGGTGCTCGTCGCCCTTGACCTGAAGGAACTCCGGCTCCCTCGTGGGCGCGGGCATCGTCATGTCGACCGCGCCAGGACGCTGCTTGAGCGGCAGCTTCCAGATGCCGGGGATCGCGACGTGCGCCCGCAGGCCCACCTTGACCGCGGGGAGCCTCACACCGCTGTCCAGGCGCCAGATGGCGCGCCGCTCCAGGCTGCGGTGCCAGCGCCTGCGGCCCGACCCGGCGGCGGATACGGCTCCCCGCGCGGCGCCCGAATCGGCGACGCCGGGCGCGGCTTCCGACCCGGCACCCGACCCGGACGCGGGTACAGCTCCCAGACTGCGACCCGACCCATCGGCGGGTACGGCTCCCCGCCTGCGGCCCGACCCGGCGGCGGGCGCTGGTCCCCGCGCGGCGCCCGTCCCGGCTCCGGGTGTCGGCAGTTCGGGTGCCTCGGCGAGGATCACATGTGCGTTGGTGCCGGTGAAGCCGAAGCCCGAGACGCCGGCCACGCGCGGTCCCGCCGTGGCGCGCCACGGGGTGGCGCTCTCCACGACCTGCACGTTCATCGACACCCAGTCGATGCGCGGATTGGGCTCGTTGAAGTGGAGGTTGGCGGAGAGCACTCCGTGCCGCAGGGCGAGCACCGTCTTGATGACGGCGGCCATGCCGGCGGCGGACTCGCAGTGCCCGATGTTGCTCTTGACGGAGCCGACCCGCAGGGGCGCACCGGGCCTGCGGTCGGCGCCGAGGACCCGCCAGGCGGCGCCGATCTCGATGGGGTCGCCGAGCGCGGTGCCGGTGCCGTGCGCCTCCAGGTAGGAGACCTCGGCGCCTTCGGTGCCCGCGTCGGCGAGGGCGGCCGCGAGCATCCGCTCCTGCGCGGTTCCGCTGGGCGCGGTGAGCCCGGAGGCCGCGCCGTCCTGGTTGACGGCGCTGCCGCGCACCACGGCGAGGACGCGGTCGCCGTCGCGCCGGGCGTCGGCGAGCCGCTTCAGGACGAGCACGCCACAGCCCTCGGAGCGCACGAAGCCGTCGGCGTCGGCGGAGAAGGTGCGGCGGCGTCCGTCGGGCGACAGCATGTGGGCGCGGCTGACGGCGATGGACGCGGTCGGGTCGAGGATGACGTTGACGCCGCCCGCGAGCACCGTGCCGCTCTCGCCGGAGCGCAGCGACCGTATGCCCAGGTGGAGCGCGACGAGCGAGGACGAGCACGCGGTGTCCACGGCGAGGGCGGGCCCGTTCAGGCCGAGGACGTAGGCGAGGCGTCCGGCCGCGGCGTTCAGGGCGGTGCCCGTGCTGTAGTACGCGTCGAGGTCGCCGGGGCCCGCCTGGGCGAGGAGCCGGGCGTAGTCGGCATAGCTGACGCCGACGAAGACACCCGTCCTGGTGTCCCTCAGGCGGCGCGGGTCGATGCCGCCGTCCTCTAGGGCGCGCCAGGCAGACTCCAGGAGCAGGCGCTGCTGGGGGTCCATCGCGGTGGCTTCCCTGGGCGAGATGCCGATGAACTCGGCGTCGAACCGGTCGACTTGGTCGAGGAAGCCGCCGCGCAGGGTGCCCGGGGCGTCCACGGGCACATCCTCCGCCATCTTCGTGCCCGGCAGGGTCCAGCCTCCTTCCGGTACGTTCGTGACGGCGTCGCGGCCTTCGCGCAGCAGCCGCCAGAAGCTGTCGGGGTCGGGGGCTCCGGGCAGTCGGCAGGCCATCCCGACGACCGCCACGGCCCGCCCCTGGTCCTGCTCCCGCACGGTGGCCGTCCCGCTTCCGCCGATCACACCCACGTCCCCTCGCAGACAGCACCGGCAAGGCATCCTCGGCGCGGGGCGCGGCATCTCCCACGTTGCCGGGGTCGGGCGGGGCCGCGGACTCCGTGCGAAGTGGTTGCAGGGCTTCTCCGTCCCTGTTTTACTGATCGCGCCGTACGCATACCCCCTGGGAGTACCGTCGGAGCTCAAGGAGCGTCATGAACACCACCATTGCGGACGACCCGCGGGGCTTCCTCGAGAAGCTCTACAACAATTTTCAGGACGAGATCTTCAGCGACGAGGACGCGGGTGAGGTCATCGACCGC
The DNA here is from genome assembly GCF_040647455.1 of Streptomyces sp. NPDC041068. Classification (NCBI taxonomy): domain Bacteria; kingdom Bacillati; phylum Actinomycetota; class Actinomycetes; order Kitasatosporales; family Streptomycetaceae; genus Streptomyces; species Streptomyces sp. NPDC041068. The sequence goes on along the minus strand of NZ_JBEZCG010000002.1, from coordinate 408,617 downwards.
TACTACGCTCCTGGTTTCCTTCAGGTGAGTGACGGAATCGAGATCGACAGGGACCGTCTCGTCAAGCACATTCGCCCGGTGAAGAAGAGCATTCAGAGCGGCAGTTACGAAGTTCTCGAAGCCATCGCGGACGGCAATCGGCTCGCGGCCCGCTTTGTGATTCGCGCGGTCACCAAGCAGGGCAAGGAGTCGGAGAACGAGGTCCACATGTTCTGCGAGATGACGGACGACGGCCGGTTCGCACGCATCGACCAGATCACCCGCACCATCAAGGGCTGACCTCTCCCGGCGGCGCGGCACCCGAGGTCGCCGTGGCCGCCACGCCCCCGCCGCCATCTCCTCAATTGCCCTCCGACCGTGGCAACTTGAGAGATGCCCGCACGGTGACTCGCGGCGGAGAGTCCCTGTCCTGGGCCAGCGGGCCCAGGCTGGATTTCCGTGAGAGGGCATCATGTTCCGAACCTCGACAAGAGCCGCCGCCGCGTTCGCCGGAGTCCTGGCGGTCGTCTGCGCCGCCACACTCCCCGCCTCGGCCCATGTGAACATCAAGGACCCGGCCGAGGCCACCGTGGGCACCTTCCCGACGCTCACCTTCATCGTCCCGAACGAGCGCACCGAGGCCCACACCAAGAAGCCGCAGACAATCCTCCCCAAGGAATCCGCGTCAAAGATCACGAACGCTCTGGCGAAGCGGACTCCCGGCTGGAAGCACACCATCGAGAAGTCCGGAAGCGGCGGAAACCCGGGCGAGAACGTCGTCTCCTTCACCTGGACCGCGCAGTCGGGCGAAGCCGCCATCCACGCGGGCGAATTCGAGGAATTCAAGGTTCTGGTGGGCAGGATTTCCGACACCGACAAGATCTGCCGCGCGCTCGGCGACTGCCCGGCGGCCGCGCGCCCGCGGTGGCCCGGACCGCATGGTTCCGAACCACCGCCCCTCCCCTACCGAAGCCCCCGCCCCCTCTCCCCCTCCGGGATCCCACAACATGCCAGCGCAATACAGGAGTTGAGGGACCGGATTCCGCGGTGCCACTCTGATGCCGCATCAGGCCGACCAGAGGGGCTCCAGATGACACAGACCTCCCCGGAACCGGCGGCCCTGCCCACGGTCCGCAGCCGCCCGCTCGACCCGGCCCACCAGCTGGACCCCGCGCGACTGAACGACATCGCCGCGCTGGGCCACGTACGCGTCGCGGCGCACCGCACGGAGGCCTGAGAAGCATGAATCCGACACCACCCGCAACGCCGACGGTCACGGCCCGCCGTGACGAAGCCGCCGAGGCCGTCTTCCTGGAGATCATGCAGAACCCCGCGGTCGACGACCCGTACACGGGATACCGCACGCTGCGGGAGTCGGCACCCGCGCTGATCACGGGCGACGGCACGCTGGTCCTGACCGGCCACACCGAGTGCGACGCCGCGCTGCGGCACCGCTCGCTGGGCCGCAACGACGACATGGACGGGTTCCGTATCGCGTCCGTGCCCCAGGAGCAGGTCGCGGAGGTGATGTCCACGCTCAAGCGCAGCATGGCCTTCGTGGACCCGCCCCGGCACGCGCGCCTGCGCAGGCCGGTCAACTCCGTCTTCACGCACCGTCAGGTCGAGGCGCTGCGCCCGGCCGTGACGGCACACGTCGACCGGCTCCTCGCGGGCCTCGACGGGCCGTCCGATGGCGACTTCGGCTCGCCCGATGGCGACTTCGGCTCGCCCGATGGCGACTTCGGCTCGCCCGATGGCGACTTCGGCTCGCCCGATGGCGACTTCGGCTCGCCCGGCGGCGACTTCGGCTCGCCCGGCGGCGACTTCATGGCGGCCGCGGCCAAGCCGCTGCCCGAGATCGTCATCTCCGACCTGCTGGGCATCCCCGAGGCCGACAGGGCCTCCGTGCTGCCCCACTCGCAGGCGCTTGCGGTCCCGATGGAGCCGGTCACCTACGCGGAGGTGTTCCGCACAGCGGCGAACGCTCAGCGCGCCCTGTGCGCGTACTTCGCCGAACTCCTCGCGCGGCGGCGGGCGGAGCCGACCGACGACCTGCTGAGTCGGCTCGGCACGGCTCCCGAGGGCAGCGGCCTGAGCGACGACGAGATCGTCTCCACCGCTCTGCTGCTCCTCGGCGCGGGCGTCAAGACGACCACCCATCTGCTCGGCAACGGCCTGCGGGCCCTGCTCGACCACCCCGACCAGGTCGCGCGGCTGCGCGAGGACCCGGGCCTGATCCCGTCCGCCGTAAAGGAGTTGCTGCGGTACGACACCCCGGCACAGCTGGACGCGCGCGTGGCCCTGGAGCCGACGCGGTTCGCCGGGGTCGAGCTGAAGGCGGGGCAGACGGTCATGACCGTCATCGGCGCGGCCAACCGGGACCCCGCACGGTTCGCGGACGCGGAGAGCCTGGACGTCGGCCGCGTCGAGAACGCCCATCTGTCGTACGCGGCAGGGGTGCACTTCTGCCTCGGCGCCCAACTGGCCAACCTGGAGGCGGAAGTTCTGCTCGACCGGCTGATCGCCGGGACGCGCGCGTTCGCCCCCGCGGGCGCCCCACGGCGGCGGATCGGCCTCGGACTGAGGGGCTTCGAGACGCTGCCCGTGGAGCTCACGCGGTAAGCCTCAGTCCTCGAACGGGAGGGGCGGTGGCGACCTGGTCACCACCGCCCCTCCCGTCGCGCGTACCGCGCGGGCCGTGCCGCGTAGGCTGCGCCTGATGCTGCATGCCGCATCAGGCGCGTCTGACGCGTCAGACGCGTCCCGCGAGCTCGTACCCGATGTCGTCGAGCGCCTGGTTGACCGCGCCCTCCTCGAGTTCGCGCTCGGAGCTCACGGCCACACGGCCGCCCTCTACGTCGACGTCCACCTCGCGCACGCCGTCGAGGCCGGTGAGCGCCTCGGTCACGGAGGCGGCGCAGTGTCCGCAGACCATGCCCTCGACCAGATAGGTCACGGTGACGCCCCCTGCCGCGGAGGCTTCACCGGTCCCGTTCGCCTCGGCGTCACCGTGGGAAGTTGCAGGGGAGGCCATGAGCTACTCCTGTCGTCGGTGCCTCGGTTCATCGCACTGCGCGTAATACCCTCTGGGGGTATACAGGCTACCACTCGGCGACGAGGTTCACCGCTCGGCGACGAGATCCTTCTCCGCCGCGGGCTCCGCCTGCCGCGCCTCGGCCTCCGGCACCTCGATGGCGACCCGCGGCAGGACCTTGTCCAGCGGCCCCGGCAGCCACCAGTTGGCGCGGCCGATCACGTGCATGAGGGCGGGCACGAGCAGCATCCGCAGGACGAAGGCGTCCACGGCGACGGCCCCGGCGAGCGCGACACCCGTCATCACGGCGGACTGTTCCGCGCTCAGGACGAAGGAGGCGAAGACGCACACCATGATCAGTGCGGCACAGTTGATGACGCGGCTGGTGTCCGTCAGGCCGACGCGCACGGCGCGCGCGTTGTCCTTGATGTGCACCCACTCCTCGTGCATCCGGCTCACCAGGAACACCTGGTAATCCATGGAGAGGCCGAACAGCAGGGGCAGCATGAACGCCGGGATGAAGGAGGTGATCGGCCCCTCCTTGCCGAGGCCGAGCAGGTCGATGCCCCAGCCCCACTGGAAGACGGCGACGATGATGCCGAACGCGGCGCCCGCGGCGAGCAGGTTCATCAGCGCCGCGATCAGCGGCACCACCACGCTGCGGAAGGCCACCATCAGGAGCAGCGCGCCCAGTACGGCGATCAACGCGATGAACAAGGGCAGTCGGTCGCTGATCTCCGCCGCGAAGTCCTTCTGGACCGCGGTGTTGCCGCCGATGTGCACATCGAGCGTGCTGTCGCCCCGGGCCTGCGGCACGGCCGTGTCCCGCAGCTCCGTGATGAGGTCGTCGGTGGCCTCGTCCTGCGGCGAGTGCGTGGGGATCACCTGGTAGACCCGCGTCTCGGCGCCGTCGGGCGTGGGCAGTTCGGCGACCTCCTCGACGCCGTCCATGCCCTTCACCCGGTCGACGAGACCCTCCAAGGCGCGTACGTCGCCATCGCCACCGGGAACGTCCGCGACCAGCTGCAGCGGTCCGTTGAACCCGGGGCCGAAGCCGTCGGCGAGCAGGTCGTAGGCCTGCCGTGTGGTCTGCGACTCGGGCTGGTTGCCCTGGTCGCTCGCACCGAGCCGCAGCGAGAGCGCGGGCAGCGCGAGCACCACCATCGCCGCGACGGCGACGAGGGCGACCATGCGCGGCTTGCTCTCCACGAAGGCCGCCCAGCGCACCGCGAACGAGCTCGCGCCCTCATCGGACCGCGGCCCGTCCGCGGCGAGTGCGCGGCGCTCGCGGCGGCTGAGCACCTTCATCTTGAACAGCCCGAGCAGCGCGGGCAGCAGGGTGGCCGCGCACAGCACGCTGAGCAGCACAATGATGATCATCGCGATGGCCAGGCCGTTCAGGAACTCCATGTCGAGCGCGAACATGGCGAGGAACGCCACGCACACCGTGCCGCCGGCGAACACCACCGCGCGCCCCGAGGTGTTGAGGGCCCGTTCGGCGGCGGCCTCCGGGGCCAGCCCTGCCTTCAGCCCCTTGTGGTGCCGCGTCACCACAAACAGCGCGTAGTCGATGCCCACGCCGAGCCCGACCAGCGAACCGATGACCGGTGCGGAGGCGGGCAGCGCGAAGGCGTTGCTGAACACGCCGAGCAGGGAGATGCCGGTACCGACCGAGAAGAGCGCGGTGAGGATGGGCAGCAGCATGCCGAAGAGCGAACCGAAGGCGAGCAGCAGGACGACGGCCGCGGCCAGGATGCCCACGAGCTCGGAGGCACCCTCCGGCGGCTGCTGCGCGTACTCGATCGCCATGCCGCCCAGTTCGACGTCGAGGCCGTCGGTGCGGGCGTCGTGAGCGCGGTCGATGACCTTCTCGGTGTCGTCCTTGTCGAGGTCGTAGGCCTGCTCGGCGAAGGTGACCTCGGCGTAGGCGGTCCTGCCGTCCTCGCTGATGTGGGTGGCGCCCGCCTTGTCGTAGGGGCTCAGTACGCCGCCCACGTCGGGCATCTTCTCGATGTCCCGCAGAGCGTCCGTCATGCGCTCGCGCACCGCGACGTCACGGACCGTTCCTTCCTCGGTCCGCCACACCACCGTGTCCACGTCGCCCGAGACCTCGGGGAAGACCTTCTCCATGCGTTCCATGGCGCGGGTCGACTCGGTGCCGGGCACGTCGAAGTCGTTGGAGTAGGCACTGCCTCCCGCCGAGGCGGCCGCTGTGCCGAGCAGTGCCGCAAGCCATAGGAGGAGAACCACGATCCGGTGTCTGAAGCACCAACGCGCCAGGGCAGTCATGTGAATCCTCGTATCTCACGACAGGTATCAGGGGATCAGGGGATCAGAGGATCAGGGGGATCAGGGGGATCGATCAAGGAACCGATCAACCGACCGAAGAGGTCGGGCACCTCGAAAAGTTAGGTCGAAAAGGTCGGTCGAAAAGGTCGAGGGAGGGGGCGATGCGGACGCCGGGCCGCCCGGGGGAAAGCAGTCCTGCTCCGTGCCTCCCCCTCTCACCTGTCGGCTGGACGGCCAACGCCACCGAGGCTGCACGCACCCGCTCACAACTGACGCTCAAATCGCTCACATTGGGCAATCATTCGCAGCTCGCGCCGGGGATCCGGATGTCACCATGTGGGAATGCATGTTGGATTTCTCGGACCGCTGGAGGTCCGGGTCGGGGTGAAGCCCGTCGCCGTGGGCGGCATCCGGCTCCGTACGCTCCTGATCAGGCTGGCGCTGGAGGCGGGCCGTCCCGTTCCGGTCGGTTCGCTGTCCCTGGCGCTGTGGCCCCAGGAGCCGCCCGTCAACTGCGGCCACGCCGTACAGGCGTTGGTCAGCCGCCTGCGCAAGGCGCTGCCCGAAGACATCCCCCTGCACTTCGCCCACGGCGGGTACGTCCTGGACATCGCGTCCGACGCGGTGGACGCGCTGCGCTTCGAGTCCCTTGCGCGCGAGGGCAGTCGGCTGCTCCAGGAGGGCGACGCCCGTGCCGCGACGGATTCCCTGAACGAGGCGATCGGCCTGTGGCGCGGTGAACCGCTCACGGACATGGCCGATTCGGCGTTCGCGACCGGCACCGCGGTGCGCCTGACCGAGCTGAGGCTCACAGCCCTGGAGGACTGCGCGGCGGCCGGACTCGCACTGCGCACCGAACTGCCGTACCTGATAGCCGAGTTGGAGTCGCACGTCGCACAGCATCCGCACCGCGAGCGCCTGCGTTCACTCCTGGTGCGGGCCCTGCACGCGGACGGCAGGTCCGCCGAGGCCCTTGGCGCGTACGAACAGTTCCGCTCCTGGCTCGCCGACCAGTTGGGCACCGATCCGTCGCCGGAGCTGCAGGAGACGCACCTCGAAGTGCTGCGCGGGCAGCGGGACGCGTCCGCGCGGCTCGGCCCGCCCGCGGAACGGCGGCGCGACAATCTGCGCGCGGAGCTGACCAGTTTCGTCGGCCGCGGCCAGGAGAGCCGGCAGCTCGCCAAGCAGCTCGCGGAGCACCGTCTCGTCACGCTCGTCGGCACCGGTGGAACCGGCAAGACGCGCCTGGCCACCGCGGTCGCGGGCGAGTTGGCGGACGGCGTGCCCGGCGGGGTGTGGCTGGTCGAGCTCGCCCCGGTCACCGACGACGAGGACGTGGCACCGGCCGTGCTCGCCGCGCTCGGCACGCGCGGCATCAGCATGTCCGAATCCGCGGGCACCCCGCGCGACAGCACGAACCGGCTGATCGAGGTGGTGTCGGCCGCGGAGACGCTGCTGATCCTGGACAACTGCGAGCACATCGTCGAGGCCGCGGCCCGCCTCGTCGACGAACTCCTGGGCCGCTGCCCGCGGTTGAGGATCCTCGTGACGAGCAGGGAGCCGCTCGACATCCTCGGCGAGGCGCTGTTCCCGGTGCCGCCGCTGGGCCTGCCCGCGCCGCACTCGCCCGCCGCCGCGGTCGCCGGCTGCCCCGCCGTGCAGCTGTTCAGCGCCCGCGCCTCGGCCGTCCGCCCCGGGTTCGCGGTGACCGACGACAACGCCTTGGCGGTGGCCGACGTCTGCCGCAGGCTCGACGGACTACCGCTGGCCATCGAACTGGCCGCGGCCCGGCTGCGTACGCTGTCCGTCGAGCAGTTGGCCGCCCGCCTCGACGACCGCTTCCAGGTCCTGACCGGCGGCAGCCGCACCGCACGGCCCCGGCACCGCACCCTGCGCGCCGTCGTGGCCTGGGGCTGGGACCTTCTGACCGACGACGAGCGCGGCCTCGCCCAGACACTCTCGGTCTCGCCCGCCGCGATCACCCTGGAGGCGGCGGAGACGATGGGCGGCCTCGGTGCCCGCACGCTCGACACGCTCACCTCGCTCGTCGAGAAGTCGGTCGTCCAGGTCGTGGACAGCCAGGTCGTGGACAGCCAGGTCGTGGGCGGTCTGGTCACGGACGGCCAGGTTGTGGACGGCCAGGTTGTGGACGGTCTGGTCACGGACGGTCTGGCCGTGGACGGCCAGGTCACGGACGGCCCCGTTCCGCGCTTCCGCATGCTGGAGACGATCCGCGCCTACGGCATGGAACGGCTCGCCGAGAGCGGCGGCGTGGACGCGGCACAGCGCGCGCACGCCCACTGCTTCCTCGCCCTCGCCGAGAGCGCTGAGCCCCATCTGCGCGGCGGCCCCGGCCAGATCGAGTGGGCCCGCGCGCTCACCGCCGACCGGGACAACCTCCTCGCCGCGCTGCACTTCGCCTGTGAGTCGGGCGACGCCGACACCGCCGTGCGGCTCGGCGCGGCACTCTCGTACTTCTGGACGCAGCGCGGGGAGTACACCCAGGCCGTGCACCTCCTGCGCACCGCCCTGAGCCTGCCCGGCGAGACCGATCCGGAGAAGCGGGCCGTCGCCACCGCGGGCTGTCTCCTCAACTGCATCCTCTCCGGCGACTCGGTCGGCGCCCGGAGCGTTCCGATTGATCCCCGTCCCGGCGCGCTCCCGCCGCCGCGGCCCGGCGGCCACCCCGCGCTCGCCCTGACGACGCCGCTGCTCGCCATGGTCGGCGGCGACGTGGAGCGCGGCCTGCGGGCGATCGACGAGCACTCCCCCGCGCCCGATCCGTGGACCCGGGCGATGCTGTGGCTCATGCGCTCGATGTTCCGTCTGAACGAAGGGGACCTGCAGCAGGGCTGCCTCGAACTGCGCCGCTGCGCCCAGGAGTTCCGCATCGCACGGGAGCGCTGGGGCCTCGCCACGTCCCTGACGTATCTGGCGGTCGGCCTGATGTCCCAGGGTGAGTACGACGATGCGGTGGCCGCACTGACCGAAGCGATGGGCCCGGCCCGCGAGTTCGGCGGCGACGACCTGCAACGGATCTGGATCGCCGTCGCCCACCGGCACACCGGGCAGATGGCACAGGCCCGCGAGGATCTGCTCCGCGTCGTCAACAGCCCTTCGTCCACGCCCCACTTGAGGATGGCGCGGCTGAACCTGGGCGACCTCGCCCGCATCGAGGGCGACCTCGACGAGGCCGCCCGGCAGTACGCCCTGGCCCGGGGCACGTGCTCCCCCGACACCTTCGACGACCCGGCCTTCGACACCCTGCACTGGACGGGTACGGGCAGGCTGGCCCTGGCCAGGGGCGATCTCGCGGCAGGGCACACCGCGCTGCGCAACGCCCTCGGCCTGGCGCTCGAAACGGCGGACATGCTGCTGGTCTCGATCGTCGCCGCCGCGACCGCGGAACTCCTGTGGCACTACCGCGATCCGGAGTCGGCGGCGGCCTTGCTCGGCGTCTCCCACGTCCTGCGCGGCGCCCGCGACGTCGGCGACCCCGACGCGGCCCGGCTCCTGACGGCCCTGGTGGACGACCTCGGCGAGGCGGGGCACAAGGCGGCGTACGAAAGCGGCCGGGCCCTGGAGCGCGCGGACGCCGTCGCGCTGATCCGCACCGCCCTCGACCAGGACAGCGCGCTGCCGCTCGCCGGACCGAGCCGTACGTGACGCCGCGCCCGCGGCCGAGCGCCGGCCGACCCCCGCCACCGGCCGGGCCGCAGCCGATGCCCCGCCTCCGGCCGCGCGGCGCCGAACCGGCTCGCGCAGCAGAGCAATCGCGGACATGACATCACGTCATTCCCTGCACAACCACGAGTGCGTGATCTGCCCTCACCCTCTTGGGAGCGACGATGGCGCCTGCCTGCGAACCGCTGCCGGTCATGCTCGGAGCTCCCTCCCCGGGAGACCCGCACGGCCGGTACACCCGGCTCAGGGACGCAGACCCCGTCCATCCCGCGCGCGCCTGCCGGACGGCACGACCTGCTGGCTCGTCACCCGGCACGAGGAGGCCCGCACGGCCCTCGCGCACCCCTCGCTGAGCACCGAGTCCGCACACGCCGCGCCCAGGAACAAGCACGGATCATGGGAGCACGGCCCTCCGCACGCCCTGATGGCCGAGGCCGTCGACCGGCACATGCTGCACAGCGACCCTCCCGACCACACGCGTCTGCGCGCCCTGGTGAACCGCGCGTTCGCCAGGCGCCGCGCGACGTCCCCCCGCCCGCACATCGAGCGGACCGTCGACCGACTCCTGGACCGCCTGACGGGCCGCCAGGAGGCAGACCTGCTCACCGAGTTCGCCCTGCCCGTGCCTCTCTCGGTGATCGCCAGGCTGCTCGGGGTGCCGCCGTCCCGGCGCGACCGCCTGGAGAAGTCCGCGGACGCGCTCATCGCCGTATGCCACCGCACCGCCGGGCCGGAAGCGGTGCGCGACGCGACCGCCGACATCATCGAGGTGATGACCGAGCTGATCCGCGAGAAGCGCGCGGAGCCCGGCGACGACCTGCTCTCCGAACTGGCGCACGACACTGGCGCGAGAGGCGACCCGCTCGCCGAGGGCGAACTCGTCGCGATGGCCTGCCTGTTGCTCTTCACCGGCTACGAGACCGTGGCGTACGCCCTGTGCAACGGCGTCATCAACCTCCTGGCCCACCCCGACCAACTGACGGCCGCGCGCGCCGATCCCGCGCTCCTCCCGGCCGCGATCGAGGAACTCCTGCGCTTCGAGGGCCCGGGGGACTCGGCGGCGCTGCGCTACACCACCGCCCCGGTGCGCCTGGGCGACGTGGAGATCCCCGAGGGCGAGTGCGTCGTCGTCTCGATCCAGGCGGCCAATCGCGACGGGCGCCGGTTCACCGCGCCCGAGCGGCTCGACTTCCCCCGAACGCCGGGCGACCACCTGGCTTTCGGCCACGGCATCCACCATTGCGTGGGCGCCCCGCTGGCACGCCTCGAACTGGAGGTCGCGCTCAGCCGGCTCCTCACCCGCTTCCCCGCCTTGCGACTGGCCGTCGAACCCGCCGAGTTGGACTGGCACCACCTCATGACACTGCGCAGCGTGCACCACCTCCCCGTACACCTTTGAGCCACGCCCCTTCAACATCACTGGTTCACCGAGGAGTTGGGGTGTATACCCGGGGAGGGTATACAGCGACAAGATGATCCCGCAGGCAAGCACACCCCTTCAGACAAGCACACCCCTTCAGACAAGAACGCCCCCTCAGACAAGAACGAAAGGACCGGCATGACCGTCGATCTCGGCACCACCCCCAAGGAATTTGCCAGCAACTTCTTCAACTCGTACGTGAAGGAGGTCATCTTCGGGGGCGGCGATCCCGAGCAGAGCATCGACCGCTTCTACACCCCGGACTTCGTCCAGGTGAGCGACGGCACCGAGCTCGACCGAGCGGCGCTGGCCGAGCACGCCCCCGCCGCGAGCAACACCTTCGACGGCGCCCAGTACACGGTCCACGAGGCCCTGCAGAGCGGCGACACCCTGGCCGTCCGCCTCACCTTCGAGGGCGCCCTCAAGGCCGGCGGCATGATTCAGATGGAGTACTACACGTTCGCGGAGCTGTCCGACGACCGCCGCTTCAAGCGGGTCACCCAGATCACGCGCACACTCAAGAACGACATGATGCCGTCCTGAGCCCTGCGCCCCCACGACATCAACGCAAGGTGTCGGCCGGGCCCTCGGCCCGGCACCGACCGCCTCGCGGGGCGAGGGGGCCTTCCCCCCCTTCCCCACCTCACCCACCTCACCCACCTCACCCACCTCACCCACCAGGCTCACCGATGCGTCCACGGCGGGCTCGCCTTCCGCGCCCGGTCGAGGGAATCGTCCCAAGTGCCGTCCCGGTCGAAACTGGCGGCCCGGCAGCCACGGGACATGGGCGCCGCGTCACCATGACGCCAGGGATCGCCCCCGACCTGGGCTATTGCGCAACCGCAGTGTCGGCAGACTGCGTACCCCATTAACTCATCAGCCAGTCGCTCGAATTGCGCGGTGCGGTCCGCGACCTCTTCTTTGACGCCTCGCAGCACCTCCTCAGCGCTGGAAACCCCCGCCGAAGCGATGATGTCGCGTACGAGTACCGCCGCTTCGGTGGCGATGTCGGCCCGGCGTGCGGCATCGACAAGGCTCTGCGCGGAACCGCTCCCAGACCTCTTGCGCACCGTCCGTTCGGCCAGTCGAACCGACGGATGGCTCGACACCGATGATCTCCAAGGCATCGGCGTCATAGCCGCCGGCGGCGTTGCGGTGCCCCTGGATGTCGAGGAAGAGGTAGCGCGGAGCACCGGGGCTTGCAGCCGCAGCTTGCTTGAGTATCGAGAAGAGGCGCGTGGCGCACTTGGTGAAGTCCTCTTCAACCCGCATGTCGTGATAAAGCGCGATGCCCTTCGGCTTTGCATCGCCTCCCGGCCCTTCGGGTCGGACCCCCTCTTGGATGGCCTCTGGGCGGGCCGAGTTCTGAGCCGTAGTCAGCTTCTGCGCCCTGCCTTTCATGAGCGCACAGTAGGAGCCTCGACTGACAGTCGGTATTGGTGGCGTCCGACCTCGGGGGTTCGCTCGACTGTCGGCCACTCGACTGCTCGACTGCTGGCCACGCGATTGGTCGCACCGCACCCCGAGAAAACAGAAAAACCCCAGATCGACTGGGGTCCCTGCTGGTGTTGGTGTCCGAGGGGGGACTTGAACCCCCACGCCCGATAAAGGGCACTAGCACCTCAAGCTAGCGCGTCTGCCATTCCGCCACCCGGACCAGATGCCTGTCGCTTGGCGGGGCGTTCCCCGCAGCGACAGGCATAACCATAACAAGGTTTCGGAGCACCTCTCACCAGCGTAAACACCACCCTGCGAGCGGGAACTCGGCGCCGCACGGTGGGGACGACCGGCACCGGCCCAGCCCCTGCCGCTCGCCCTCGAACACGCCCTGGCGCCCTGGCTACCTGAGGGAAAACAAAAGGTCCCAGCCGAGATGGTGCTCGACCGGGACCTCAAGCGGATCCCTGGGATCGCTGTTGGTGTCCGAGGGGGGACTTGAACCCCCACGCCCGATAAAGGGCACTAGCACCTCAAGCTAGCGCGTCTGCCATTCCGCCACCCGGACTAGGTGTCTGCCGCCTGGCGGGGCGTTCCCCGCGGCGACATGGACAACAATACCAAGGTTTCGGAGTGCCTTTCACCTGCGTATCCGCCCACCCACCGTGGAATGCCGGGCCACCGGGACCGCCCGCCCTACAGTCTCACCATGAGTGACGGGTTGATTACGGGGATGGCCGGAGCGCTCGGTGACGTGAAGGTGCGCCGGCCCCGAATGCTGTCTCCTCTGCGGGAGCATCTGCGGGACACCATGTGGTTCGCGCCGACGGCGGGGCTCGTAGGAGTCATGCTCCTGTGGTGGGTCGCGGCGGAGCTGGACGCCGAGATCGTCAGGGCGCTGCAGGACGCCGAGGAGTACGACTGGCTCAAGGACCTGATCGGGGTCGCCGAGGACGCCAAGGCGGTGATCAACACCATCGGCAGCGCGATGATGACCTTCATCGGTGTCGTCTTCAGCATCTCGCTGGTGGCCGTGCAGATGGCGAGCGGGCAGTTCAGCCCGCGGGTGGTGCGCCTGTACGTCCGCTCGCGGATCACGAAGGCCACGCTCACCGGTTTCATGGCGACGTTCCTCTTCTCCCTCCTGACACTGACGTCGTTCGACAGTGAGCAGGACCCGCGCCTGGTGTCGAGCGTGCCGCTGATCGAGGCGCTGATCGCGATGCTGATGGTGCTGCTGAGCCTGCTGCTGTTCGTGGCGTACGTGAACGGGACGGTCCGGATGATGCGGATCGGCTTCGTCATCGACCGGATCGCCCGGGAGTCGTTCCGGGTCGCCGTGAAGCAGCCCACGGAGCTGCCGGTGGACACGGAGCAGCTCGGGCCCGAGACCGCCCGGATCACCCATCTCGGCAGGGCGGGCGTGCTGCGGGACGTGAACATCGCACGCGCCGTGCGGGCGGCCCGTCGCCAGGGGGTCGTGCTGCGGCTGATCCCGCGGATCGGGGACTTCGTGGTGCCGGGGACACCCGTCTTCACGGTGCACGGCGGGGCCGCGCCGTCGCGGCGTGCCCTCCGCTACACCGTGTCGGTGGGGGTGGAGCGGACCTTCCACCAGGATCTCGGGTTCGGCCTGCGGCAGCTGTCCGACATCGCGCTGCGCGCCCTGTCCCCCGCCGTGAACGATCCGACCACCGCCGTGCAGGCCCTGGACCGCATCGTGCAGTTCCTCGCGTCGGTCGCCCCGTACCCACTCGGGGCGCTCGGTCACCGCGACCGGCGCGGGGCACTGCGGCTCGTGCAGTCGGTGCCGGACTGGACGGCGCTGGTGGATCTCGGGTTCGCCGAGATCCGGGGGTGCGCGATCGGCAACCCCCAGGTGACCCGGCGCATGCTGGCCGGGCTCGACGACCTGCTGCTGCTCGCCCCCGAGGAGCGGCGCGAGCCGCTCCTGCGGCACCGGGAGCTCCTCGCGCAGGCCGTGGAGCGCTCGGTGCCGGAGGCCGCGGACCGCGCGTTCGCACTGCGGCCCGACCGGCAGGGCATCGGGTGACGTGACGTCCGCGTCGGGCGGGCACCGGGCGAGGCCGGCCCGTCCGGTGCCGCGCTCGCGTCACGCCACGAGATGGTGGCTCGGGAAGTTCCCCGGTGGCCGCTCCCCCGCCGAGCCCTGGGTGACGGCACGCACAAGGAGCTCGCCGCCGACGAACGCACCGCGCCAGGACGCGCCGAAGCCGCCGAAGAGCTCCTCGCGGTCACCGCGCGAGCGCGGCGCGCCCCGGCCCACCTTGAAGGCGCGGATCTGGGGAGCGAGGCGTTCGTACGTCGCCGGGTCGTCGGTGGAGAGCGTGGCGACGAGCGCGCCGTTCGACGCGTTCATGGCGGCGAGCAGTTCCGCCTCCGTGTCGACCAGGACGATCGTGTCGACCGGACCGAACGGCTCCGCGTGGTGCAGCGGTGAGGACGGCGGCGGGTCGAGGAGCGTGACGGGGTGGAGGTACGCGCTCGTGTCCTGGCCCGGCAGGAAGCGCCCCGCCTCCCGCGCGCCGCGGTACAGCGGGACGGCGCCCCGGTCCACGGCCTCGGTGACCCGGTCGTCGAGCTCCTTGGCCTTGGCCGCGTTGATGAGGGGCCCGAAGTCGAGCGCGGGGAACGGGTCCTCGGGGTGTACGACGGCGAGCGGGTGCCCGACGCGTACGGTGCGGACCGCCGGGAGGTACGCGGCGAGGAACTCGTCGAAGAGGGTGCGCTGGACGACGAAGCGGGGGTACGCGGTGCAGCGCTGCTTGCCGTAGTCGAAGAGTTTGGGAACGAGCGCCGCGAACGCGTCCCAGTCGGTGTGGTTCCAGATGCCCCAGGTGTTCAGACCTTCCTGTTCGAGGATGTGCCGCTTGCCGAGGTCGGCGACGGCCGTGGCGACCGCGGCGCCCGTGTCGCGGCCGCCGACGAAGGAGACGCAGCCGATCTCGGGCGCGCGCACGAGCGCTTCGGACAGCTCGCCGCCGCTGCCGCTGACGAGGGTGACGGGGAGCCCTTCGCGGGCGGCGAGGGCGCAGGCCAGGGTGAGGCAGGCGACGCCGCCGTCGGTCGGGGTCTTGGCGATGACCGCGTTCCCTGCCAATGCCTGTACCAGCATGGTGTGAACGAGCACGCTCATCGGATAGTTCCAACTCGCGATGTTGGACACGGGGCCGTCCAGCGGGGCCCTGCCCTCGACCATCGGTTCGATGCCGTCGACGTACCAGCGCACGCCGTCGATGGCCCGGTCGACGTCGGACCGCGCCAGGCGCCAGGGCTTGCCGATCTCCCAGACGAGGAGCAGCGCGAGCAACTCCCTGTGGCGGGCGAGGGAGTCGAGCGTGGCCGCGACGCGTGCGCGCCGCTCGGGCAGGGCGATGTGCCGCCAGGCGCGGTGCTGGTCGAGCGCGGCGCGCACGGCCCGCCGTGCGGCGGTGGCGTCGAGGCGGGGCGGTCCCGCGATGGGGGTGCCGTCGACGGGGCTGGTTGCGGGCAGGGCACGGCCGTCGGCCTGCCAGGTGCCGTTCCACAGGTTCAGGACGCGGTCGTCGCGGAAGGCCTCGGGCGCGGCGGTGAGGCAGCGCCGCCAGGCGTCGGACCAGGCGGTGCCGGCCTTGAGGACGGGGGCGTCCGGGGTGGTGTCGACGAGGGGGTCCGGGCCGGTGTTTCGGGGTGTCATGTGGTTGTCTCCGCTCACGGTGGGCGGTCGGGGCGGGATCAGGCGTCATCTCC
The DNA here is from genome assembly GCF_040647455.1 of Streptomyces sp. NPDC041068. NCBI lineage: Bacteria > Bacillati > Actinomycetota > Actinomycetes > Kitasatosporales > Streptomycetaceae > Streptomyces > Streptomyces sp. NPDC041068. The sequence goes on along the minus strand of NZ_JBEZCG010000002.1, from coordinate 393,024 downwards.
CCCTCGAGATCAGGGGTCACTTCGCCAGGAGGTCGAGCACGAGCCGAGCCGTCTCGGTGGGCGTCTTTCCCACGCGTACGCCGACGGCCTCCAGCGCCGTCTTCTTCGCCTGCGCGGTGCCCGACGATCCGGAGACGATCGCGCCCGCGTGGCCCATCGTCTTGCCTTCGGGGGCGGTGAACCCGGCGATGTAGGCGACGACGGGCTTGGAGACGGACCGCTCGATGTACGCGGCCGCCCGTTCCTCCGCGTCGCCGCCGATCTCCCCGATGAGGACGACGAGTTCGGTGTCGGGGTCGTCCTCGAAGGCGGCCAGGCAGTCGATGTGCGTCGTGCCGACGACGGGGTCGCCCCCGATGCCCACGCACGTGGAGAAGCCGATGTCGCGCAGCTCGTACATGAGTTGGTAGGTGAGCGTGCCGGACTTCGAGACCAGGCCGATGCGGCCTGGCTTGGTGATGTCGGCGGGGATGATGCCCGCGTTGGACTGCCCTGGAGTCGTCAGGCCCGGACAGTTGGGACCGATGACGCGGGTGCCGCGCTCCTTCGCGTACGAGAGGAAGGCGACGGAGTCGTGCACGGGGACGCCCTCGGTGATGACGACGGCGAGACCGATCCCCGCGTCGGCCGCTTCGATCACGGCGGCCTGGGTCAAGGCGGGCGGCACGAAGACGACCGTGACGTCGGCGCCGGTGACGTCCATGGCGTCGCGGACCGAGCCGAAGACGGGGACGGCGCGGTCGTCGAAGTCGACGGTGCGGCCCGCCTTGCGGGGGTTGACGCCGCCGACGACGTTCGTGCCCGCGGCGAGCATGCGCCGCGTATGGTGCATGCCGACCGCGCCCGTCATGCCCTGGACGAGGACCTTGCTCTCCTTGGTGAGGTGGATCGCCATGTCCCGGCTCCTCAGGGTGCGTCGGTCGCGTGGGCGGGGCGGGGTGCGTGGAGTGCGCCGGCGAGTTCGGCGGCGCGGCGCGCGGCGTCGTCCATGGTGGTGGCCTGCTGGACCAGCGGGTGGGCGCGGGCGTCGAGGACGGCGCGGCCTCGGGCGGCGTTGTTCCCGTCGAGGCGGACCACCAGGGGTTTGGTCAACTGGACGGCCCCCAGGGCCCGGACGATGCCGTCGGCGACCGCGTCGCAGGCGGTGATGCCGCCGAAGACGTTCACGAAGACGGATCTGACGGAGGGGTCGGAGAGGACCACGGAGAGGCCGTCCGCCATGACCTCGGCGGAGGCGCCGCCTCCGATGTCGAGGAAGTTGGCGGGGCGGGCGCCGCAGCCCGCGACGACGTCGAGCGTCGACATCACGAGTCCGGCGCCGTTGCCGATGATGCCGACCTCGCCGTCCAGCTTCACGTAGTTGAGGCCCTTGGCGGCGGCCGCCGCTTCCAGGGTGTCGTCGTGGGTCTCCCGCTCGGCCCCCCAACGCTCCTGACGGAAGCGGGCGTTGTCGTCGAGGGTGACCTTGCCGTCCAGGGCGAGGATCTCCCCCTGGGCGGTGCGGACGAGTGGATTGACCTCCACCAGGAGGGCGTCCTCACGGATCAGAACGCGCCAGAGTTCGACCAAGGTGTCGGCCGTGTCGGCGGGCAGGCCCGCGGCGGCCGCGATGTCGGCGGCCTTCGCCCGTGTCACCCCTTCCTTCGGGTCGATCGCGAGACGGGCCACCGCCTCGGGGCGGCTCGCCGCGACCTCCTCAATGTCCATGCCGCCCTCGGCCGAGGCGATCGCGAGGAAGCGGCCAGCGGCGCGGTCCAGTACGTAGGAGACGTAGAACTCGGCTTCGATGTCGACGGGTTGGGCCACCATGACCGTGCGCACGGTGTGGCCCTTGATGTCCATGCCGAGGATCTGCCGTGCCGTGATCTGTGCCGCCGCGGGGTCGGTGGCCATCTTCACGCCGCCCGCTCTGCCGCGCCCCCCGGTCTTGACCTGGGCCTTGACGACGACTCGGCCGCCGAGTCGCTCGGCTGCCGCGCGTGCTCCCTCGGCCGTGTCGGCGACCTCGGCGTGTGGCACCGAGATGCCGTGTTCTTCGAAGAGTTGCCGTGCCTGGTGCTCGAAAAGGTCCATTCCGGCTCCTGACTGAAAGTGCCGCACGCCCCCTGGACACCACCCACCGGATGCGGGATAACAAGCTTCATACAGTATTCGTCGACTGTATGCAATCCACTGCGAGGGCGCCCCGAGAGCGTGCGAGCGCACTCCAACTCCCCTACGAAGGGACAGGACTTCGCCATGCCCGACGACAACAGCCAGCAGCACATCTCCGGTGGACACCTGGTCGCCAAAGCACTCAAGGCGGAAGGCGTGGAGGTCATCTACACCCTCTGCGGCGGCCACATCATCGACATCTATGACGGCTGCGTCGACGAGGGCATCGATGTCGTCGACGTACGCCACGAACAGGTCGCCGCCCACGCCGCCGACGGCTACGCGCGCATCACGGGCAAGCCGGGCTGTGCGGTGGTGACGGCGGGGCCCGGCACGACGGACGCCGTCACCGGGGTCGCCAACGCCTTCCGCGCGGAGTCCCCCATGCTGCTGATCGGCGGCCAAGGCGCCCATAGCCAGCACAAGATGGGGTCGCTCCAGGACCTGCCGCACGTCGACATGATGACGCCCATCACCAAGTTCGCCGCGACCGTGCCGGACACGGCCCGCGCGGCCGACATGGTGTCGATGGCGTTCCGCGAGTGCTACCACGGCGCCCCTGGCCCCTCCTTCCTGGAGATACCCCGTGACGTGCTCGACGCGAAGGTGCCGGTCGACAAGGCCCGCGTCCCCGAGGCCGGGCGCTACCGCGCCTCGACCCGCTCGGCCGGCGACCCCGAGGCCGTCGAGAGGCTCGCCGACCTCCTGGTGCACGCCGAGAAGCCCGCCATCCTGCTCGGCGGCCAGGTGTGGACGACCCGTGGCACCGAGGCCGCCATCGACCTCGTCCGCACCCTCAACGTGCCCGCCTACATGAACGGCGCGGGGCGCGGCACCCTGCCGCCCGGGGACCCGCACCACTTCCAGCTCTCGCGGCGCTACGCCTTCTCCAATGCCGACCTCATCGTCATCGTGGGCACGCCCTTCGACTTCCGCATGGGGTACGGCAAGCGGCTCTCCCCCGACGCCACCGTCGTCCAGATCGACCTCGACTACCGCACCGTCGGCAAGAACAGGGACATCGACCTGGGCATCGTCGGCGACGCCGGGCTGATCCTGAAGTCGGTCACCGAGGCCGCGTCCGGCCGCGTCAACGGAGGCGCGTCGAAGCGCAAGGAGTGGATCGACGAGCTGCGCGCCGCCGAGCAGACGGCCGTCGAGAAGCGCCTGCCGAGCCTCCGGTCCGACGCCTCGCCCATCCATCCGTACCGCCTGGTGAGCGAGATCAACGACTTCCTTGCAGAAGACTCGATCTACATCGGCGACGGCGGCGACATCGTCACCTTCTCCGGGCAGGTCGTCCAGCCCAAGTCGCCCGGTCACTGGATGGACCCGGGTCCGCTCGGCACGCTCGGCGTCGGCATCCCCTTCGTGCTCGCCGCCAAGCAGGCGCGACCCGACAAGGAAGTGGTGGCCCTCTTCGGAGACGGCGCCTTCAGCCTCACCGGCTGGGACTTCGAGACCCTCGTGCGCTACGACCTGCCCTTCGTCGGGATCGTCGGCAACAACTCCTCGATGAACCAGATCCGTTACGGCCAGAAGGCCAAGTACGGCCAGGAGCGCGAGCGGGTCGGCAACACCCTCGGCGACGTCCCTTACGACAAGTTCGCGCAGATGCTCGGCGGTCACGGCGAAGAGGTCCGCGACCCCGCCGACATCGGTCCCGCGCTGCGCCGCGCCCGTGAGTCCGGCAAGCCCTCCCTGATCAACGTATGGGTCGATCCGGACGCGTACGCCCCCGGAACCATGAACCAGACCATGTACAAGTGAGGAGCCCTGACAGCCATGACCAAGGCTCTTGAAGGCATTCGCGTCCTCGACATGACGCACGTCCAGTCCGGCCCCTCGGCCACCCAGCTGCTCGCCTGGCTCGGCGCGGACGTGGTGAAGCTGGAGGCACCCTCCGGAGACATCACGCGCAAGCAGCTGCGCGACCTCCCCGACGTCGACTCCCTGTACTTCACGATGCTCAACTGCAACAAGCGGAGCATCACCCTCAACACCAAGACCGAACGCGGCAAGGAGCTCCTGACCGAGCTGATCCGGCGCTCAGACGTGATGGTGGAGAACTTCGGACCTGGTGCCGTGGACCGCATGGGCTTCACCTGGGACCGCATCCAGGAAATCAACCCGCGGATCGTCTACGCCTCGATCAAGGGCTTCGGAGAGGGCCCGTACACCAACTTCAAGGCCTACGAAGTGGTCGCCCAGGCCATGGGCGGCTCCATGTCGACGACCGGCTTCGAGGAAGGACCGCCGCTCGCCACCGGCGCCCAGATCGGTGACTCCGGAACAGGCATCCACGCCGTCGCGGGCATCCTCGCCGCCCTCTTCCAGAGGGAGAACACCGGTCGCGGGCAGCGCGTGAACGTGGCGATGCAGCACGCCGTACTGAACCTGTGCCGGGTCAAGCTGCGCGACCAGCAGCGACTTGCGCACGGTCCGCTCGCGGAGTACCCCAACGAGGACTTCGGGGACGAGGTGCCGCGCTCGGGCAACGCGTCGGGCGGCGGGCAGCCCGGGTGGGCCGTCAAGTGCGCCCCGGGCGGGCCCAACGACTACGTGTACGTCATCGTGCAGCCCGTGGGCTGGCAGCCGCTCACCGAGCTCATCGGACGCCCGGAACTGGCCGATGACCCCGACTGGGCCACTGCGGAGGCACGGCTGCCCAAGCTCGGCAAGATGTTCCAGCTGATCGAGGAGTGGTCCTCGACGCTGCCCAAGTGGGACGTCCTTGAGCGGCTCAACGCCCACAACATCCCCTGCGGTCCGATCCTCTCCACCAGGGAGATCATCGAGGACGCCTCGCTGGCCGCCAACGAGATGGTCGTCGAGGTCGCGCACCCCGAGCGCGGTTCGTTCACCACCGTCGGCTCCCCGCTGAAGCTCTCCGACTCCCCCGTGGACGTGGTCAGTTCACCCCTGCTCGGCGAGCACAACGACGAGGTGTTCATCGGCGAGCTCGGCCTCGGCGACGAGGAAGTGCGTCTGCTCAAGTCGAACGGAGTGATCTGAGTGATGGCCGAAGACCGCCTGCTGAGGGTGCGCGCACTTCTCGGATCGGTGCGTGCCGAGGGGCGTACGTCACTGACCGCGCCCGAGGGCAAGGTGATCGCGGACGCCTACGGAATCGCCGTACCGGGCGAGGAGTTGGCGACCGACGTCGACGAGGCCGTGGCACACGCCGCGCGCTTCGACGGCCCCGTCGTCATGAAGATCGTCTCCCCGGACATCCTGCACAAGACCGACGCGGGCGGCGTGGTGGTGGGCGTGGCGGGCTCCGCCGACGTGCGTGCGACCTTCCGCCGGATCGTCGAGAACGCCCGCACGTACGCCCCTGAGGCCCGAATCGACGGCGTCCAGGTGCAGGAGCTGCTGCCGGGCGGACCCTCGGCCCAGGAAGTCATCGTGGGGGCGGTGACCGATCCGACGTTCGGGAAGGTCGTCGCCTTCGGGCTCGGCGGTGTTCTGGTGGAGGTCCTCAAGGACGTCACGTTCCGTCTCGCGCCCGTCGACGCCGACGAGGCCGCCTCCATGCTGGACTCCATCAGGGCGGCGGAGGTCCTGCGCGGGGTGCGCGGCGCGGAGCCGGTCGACCGGTGGGCGGTCGCCGAGCAGATCCGCCGTGTCTCCCAACTGGTCACCGACTTCCCTGAGATCGCAGAGGTGGACCTCAACCCGGTGATCGCCACGCCGCGGGGAGCGGTCGCGGCGGACATCCGGATCATCCTCTCCGAAGAGGCCCCCAAGGCGCGGCGCACCTACACGCGCGCGGAGATGCTCGCTTCGATGCGCCGACTGATGCGGCCCCGCTCCGTCGCCGTCATCGGCGCCTCCAACGAGCAAGGGAAGATCGGCAATTCGGTGATGCGCAACCTCGTCGACGGCGGCTTCTCCGGAGAGATCCATCCGGTGAACCCCAAGGCCGATGACATCTTGGGCCGCAAGGCGTACAAGAGTGTCACGGACGTTCCCGGTGAGGTGGATGTGGCGGTCTTCGCGATCCCCGCCAAGTTCGTGGCCACGGCCCTGGAGGAGGTGGGGCGCAAGGGCATCCCCAATGCCGTCCTGATCCCCTCGGGGTTCGCGGAGACGGGCGAACACGCCCTCCAGGAAGAGATCGTGGCGATCGGCGAGCGCTACGGAGTGCGTCTTCTCGGGCCCAACATCTACGGCTACTACTCGACGTGGCAGGACCTGTGCGCCACGTTCTGCACCCCGTACGACGTGAAGGGCGGGGTCGCCCTGACGAGCCAGTCGGGCGGCATCGGCATGGCGATCCTCGGCTTCGCGCGCACCACGAAGACGGGTGTCTCGGCGATCGTCGGGCTCGGCAACAAGTCGGACCTGGACGAGGACGACCTGCTGACGTGGTTCGGCGAGGACCCCCATACCCAGTGCATCGCCATGCACCTGGAGGACCTGAAGGACGGGCGTGCGTTCGTGGAGGCCGCACGGGCGACGGTCCCCAAGAAGCCGGTCGTGGTCCTCAAAGCAGGGCGTACGGCGGCGGGCGCGAAGGCCGCGGGATCGCACACGGGCGCGCTGGCGGGCGACGACGCCGTGTACGACGACATCCTCAAGCAGGCGGGCGTCATCCGGGCCCCAGGTCTCAACGACATGCTCGAGTACGCGCGCGCGTTGCCGGTCCTGCCCACCCCCAAGGGGGACGACATCGTCATCATCACGGGCGCGGGCGGCTCGGGCGTGCTGCTCTCCGACGCCGTGACCGACAACGGCCTGCGGCTGATGGACATCCCCGAAGACCTGGACGCGGCCTTCAAGGCGTTCATCCCGCCCTTCGGGGCCGCGGGCAACCCCGTGGACATCACGGGCGGCGAGCCCCCCTCCACGTACGAGGCGACGATCAGGCTCGGTCTGGAGGACCCCCGCATCCACGCGCTCGTCCTCGGCTACTGGCACACCGTCGTCACCCCGCCCATGGTCTTCGCCGAACTCACGGCCCGCGTCGTCGCGGAGTTCCGCGAGCGCGGCGTCGAGAAGCCCGTGGTGGCGTCCCTGGCGGGCGACGTCGAGGTGGAGGAGGCCTGCCAGTACCTCTTCGAGCGGGGCGTCGTGGCGTACCCCTACACGACCGAGAAGCCGGTCGCCGTACTCGGTGCCAAGTACCGCTGGGCGCGGGCGGCCGGGCTGTTGGGGGGCGGTCGATGAGGTGACCGGTGCGGGTCCTGCCGACGGTGCGCGCCGGCAGGGCCGGGACCCGTGCGCACACGAAAGGGACAGGACAGGGGGCGCTGGCCGGGATCTTTCCGACGCAAGGGGTGCTGAGCGACATGACGACTACCGACATACCCACAGCCGTCCCGTACCGGGAGGTGAGGGACGCCAACGGCCGGATGTACCGGGTCGGCGAGACCGACATCGACATCATGGGCCGCAAACGCAAGTGGATGGTCATCCTGCCGTGGGTGGGCATGATGGGCATCAGCTCGGCCGAGTACGCGTTCGCCTCCGCCGAGGACACGCTGCACACCGCGCACCACTGGAGCAGCCTGCACATCTTCTGGATGCTCGGTGTCTGGGTGTTCTTCCAGGCCGCGGTGGCCTTCCCCGCGGGCAAACTCCGCGAGAGCGGAAAACTGCCGGCGCGCTGGGCGATGATGCTCGGTGCGCTCGGCACCTTCTTGGGATATCTGTCACTGGCTTTCGCGCCGCACGTGATCGTCGCGTACATCGGTTTCGGCATGTTCAGCGGTATGGGCGCCGGAATGGTGTACGCGACCTGCGTCAACATGGTCGGCAAGTGGTATCCGGAGAGGAAGGGCGGCAAGACCGGATTCGTCAACGGCGGATTCGCCTATGGCTCGGTTCCTTTCGTGTTCCTCTTCACCGGCTACATGGACCTCACGAATTTCCGCTGGGTCCTGGTTTCCGTCGGTGTCCTCCTCGCGGTGGTGGTCGCCGCGGCGGGCTATTTCTTCCAGGATCCACCGAAGAACTGGTGGCCGGCCGACGTCGACCCTTTGCGCCCGCCGGACGACCCACGGGCCCGGCGCGCGCTGCGGATGAACCCGCCCGCCGTGCGGCAGTACACCCCGAAGGAGGCCTGGCAGACCGGCCGGGTCGCGCTGATGTGGTTCTGCCTGCTGTGCACGTCGGGCGTGAACATCTTCGGCATCGCATTCCAGGTGGACATCGGCGAGGAGGCCGGATTCACCGGCGGAATCGTCGCCACGGCCATGTCCCTCAAGGCCGTCGTGAACGGCACGGGCCGGGGCGTCATCGGCTGGCTCTCGGACCGCTACGGGCGGAAGCGCTGCCTGATCTTCGTCTGCGTCGTCCTCGGTCTCGCGCAGTACGGCATTCTGTGGTCCGCGAACATCAAGAGCCTTCCGCTCTTCCTGATCTTCTCCAGCATCTCCGGGTTCGGTGGCGGTGCCATCTTCCCGATGTTCGCGGCCATGACGGCGGACTACTTCGGCGAGAACAACAACGCCTCCAACTACGGCCTGGTCTACAGCTCCAAGCTGGTCTCCGGACTTCTCGGATCCGGCATGGGAGCCGTGGTGGTGAGCCACTGGGGCCACACCGGGGCCTTCACCCTGGCCGGTTCGATCTCCCTGTTCGCAGGGTTCGTCGCGCTCTTCCTGTCGCAACCCGGCAGGCCGAAATCCAAGGACATCAGTCCCAATCCGCAACCCCTCGGTGAGGAGATGGCTTGACATGACGGCGGAGCCCATCGCCGGACATCACGCGCCGGTCGACCCCGACGCGACATACAGAGAAGTCGTGGACGCGCGCGGCCGCGTCTACCGCATCGGCGAGAGCGACCGGGAGATCCTCGGCCGTCCACGCTGGACGATGGTGGCGCTGCCATGGGCGGCCATGCTCGCCATCAGCGTCTTCGAATACGCCTACGGGGCGGCCGAGGACACCCTCTCCGCCGCACACCACTGGACGTCGTCGAACACGTTCTGGGTGCTCAGCGTCTGGATCTTCTTCCAGGCCGCGGTCTCCTTCCCCGCGGGCAAGCTGCGCGAGAAGGGCATCCTGAGCAGCAGGGCGGCCATGCTGACCGGTTCGGTCCTGTCGCTCCTCGGCTTCGTCAGCCTGAGCCACGCGTCGAGCGTGGCGATGGCCATGGCCGGCTTCGGCCTGCTCGGCGGCGTCGGCTCCGGGCTGATCTACTCGACCTGCGTCAACATGGTCGGCAAGTGGTACCCGGAGCGGCGCGGCGGCAAGACGGGCTTCGTCAACGGCGCCTTCGCCTACGGAGCGGTGCCGTTCATCTTCCTGTTCTCGTACGGCTTCGACACGTCCAACTACCGGACCGTGCTGGACCTCGTCGGCTTCTATGTGCTCGCCGTGACCCTGGTGGCGGGCCTGTTCTTCAAGGACCCGCCGAAGAACTGGTGGCCGGCCGACGTGGATCCGTTGCGGCTCGACGGTGACGCGCGCACGGCGACGGCTCTGGCCAAGAACCCGCCCGCGGCACGGCAGTTCACCCCTGGAGAGGCGCTGCGCACCGGAGTGATCCCCTTGATGTGGGTGTGCATGCTGTGCTGCGCGGGTGTGTCGATCTTCGGGATCTCCTTCCAGGTGCCGTTCGCGAAGGAGATGGGCTTCGGTCCCCTCATCGCGGCGTCGTCGATGGGCGTGATGTCGGTGATCAACGGCACGGGGCGCGGCGTGGTGGGCTGGCTCTCCGACCGGCTCGGCAGACGGCACACCCTGACGTACGTCTGTCTGGTGCTCGCGGTGGGGCAGTTCGGGGTGCTGTGGGCGGGCGAGATCGGCAATCAGCCGCTCTTCCTGGCCTTCGCGTTCCTGTCCGGCTTCGCGGGCGGCGCGTTCTATCCGCTGTTTGCGGCGCTGGTGCCGGACTACTTCGGAGAGAACAACAACGCCTCCAACTACGGCATGGTCTACAGCGCCAAGCTGGTGTCCGGGCTGTTCGGCGGCGGCCTGGGCGCGATGGTCGTGCACTCCTGGGGGTACATCGGCGCCTATACGACCGCCGGGGTGGTGTCGTTGCTCGCGGCGGGCCTCTCCTTGCTGTTGCGCCAGCCGACGGCGTCACGCGCGCGTGACGCTCTCGCCTAGCGTCGCCACTTTCTCCACCGATGGAGCCCTCCCGCCGCCGGGCGGAAGGGCCCCATCGGTGTCCTTGCGCGGTCAGTCGCCGCAGCGGCCGCCGCGCAACGCGTGCAGGTGCTCGCTGGACTTGCGGGCGAAGGCGTAGGACTCGACGGGGTTGTCGTGCTCGGTCTGCCAGTGGTGGTAGCGCCGCCCCTGGTGGGTGCGGGCGGTCACCTTCGACAGGAACCTCTTGTAATCGATGTCGCCGTCCCCGACGTCCGTCATGCGGTAGCCGTCGCGCGTCGTCTCGTCGCGAACGCCGTCCTTGACGTGGAACAGCGGATAACGGTGGGGCCGCTTGAGTACGTAGTCGATCGGCTCGAAGGGGGCGGGCGTGCCGTCGGGCCGCTTGCCGAAACGGAACTGGGCGCAGTAGGCCCAGTAGATGTCCATCTCCAGATACACGAAGTCGGGGTCGGTCTCGGCGAGCAGCACGTCGTAGAGGCGGACGCTCGGCTTGTCTGTGGCGAAGGAGAACTCCTCGGCGTGGTTGTGCTGGTAGAACTTCATGCCGCGCTTGCGGGCGGCCTCACCATAGGTGTTGAAGTCCTCCGCCGCGCGCTTCCACGCGTCGACGGTCGTGCCGTAGCGGAAGGGTCCGGACGCGGTGCCGATGTGCTTGAGTCCGAGGGCCTCGGCGTCGTCGAGGACCTTGGTGAGGTTCTGCGCGAACGTGTACGCGCCCGGGTTGTTGTCGTCGTAGTAGCCGACGTGGGAGCCGATGGGGTTGAGCCCGTGGTCGCGGGCGAGCGCCTTGAGCTGGGCGAGGGTGATGGCGCCCGCCGAGCCCTGGGTGTATCCGGCGAACTCGATCTCGTCGTATCCGCACTTCTCCAACTCGGCGAAGACGGGGGCGAATCCGACGGTGGAGACCTTGTCGCGGAGGCTGTAGAGCTGGATGCCGAGCCGGCCGGGCGGCAGGACGGGGCGGCCGTGACCCTTGCCCGCGGCCGTGGTCGAGGCGGCGGCCGGGGTGGCCGCGCCGATGAGCGCAGCGGCGGCGGCACCGGCGGCCACGCCGAGCGCGCCGCGTCTGCTGAGTCTGTGGGCGAGTTCGGGGTCGGCGGAGGTGGGCTTGCGGCTCATGCGGTCTCCCGGGGTCACATCAGGGATGGGTTCGAATGAGGAGTCAGGGATCACTCGGGGTCGGGCCCTGATGGCAGGGCCCTCGCCTTCTGGTTCAGTGGAGATCACGCAGGATTCAGACCAGGCCTGCGAGGTGGAGCAGGAGCGATTTCACTTCGGTGGCCGCGACGCGGCCGCTGACGGCGCGGGGGGTGGAGCACAGAATGAGCGGACCTTCGTTCTCGCTCGTGGGAAGGCGGCCATGGCTGCCGCGAATAGGTGACGGGTCCAGCGGCACGACTGCCATGCGGTAGCGCATGCCGAGCTTCTTGCGGGCCAGCGCGCCCGCGGCCTTGATGCGGACGTAGGGGTCTTGGGGGTCCATGAAGAGCTCGACGGGGTCGTAGCCGGGTTTGCGGTGGATCTCGACGAGCTGCGCGAAGTCGGGCGCGCGGTCGTCGTCGAGCCAGTAGTAGTACGTGAACCAGACGTCCGGCTCCGCGATCGCGACGAGTTCGCCGGAGCGCGGATGGTCCAGGTGATGGGCCTTCTTGCCCTCGTCGTCGAGGAGTTGCTCGATGCCGGGCAGGTCGCTCAGGGCGGCGCGGGTGGCCTCCAGGTCCTCGGGGCGGCGGACGTAGACGTGGGCGATCTGGTGGTCGGCGACGGCGAAGGCACGGGAGGCCATCGGGTCGAGGTACTCCATGCCGTCCTGGGTGTGCACCTCCAGCAGGCCCGCGCGGCGCAGGGCGCGGTTGATGTCGACGGGCCGGTTCACGCGGGTGATGCCGTACTCGGAGAGGGCGACGACGGTTCGTCCTTCCGCCTTCGCGTCGTCGAGGAGGGGCGCGACGGTCGCGTCCAGGTCGGCGGCCGCCTGGTGGGAGCGAGGGTCGTCGGGGCCGAAGCGCTGCAGGTCGTAGTCGAGATGAGGGAGGTAGCACAGGGCCAGGTCGGGGTGGCGGGTGTCGATGATGTGGCGGGTCGCGTCCACGATCCAGCGGCTGGAGACGATGTCGGCGCCGGGTCCCCAGAAGTGGAAGAGGGGGAACGTGCCGAACTTGTCGGTGAGTTCGTCGTGCAGCGCAGGGGGGCGGGTGTAGCAGTCGGGTTCCTTGCGGCCGTCGGCGTAGTAGACGGGGCGGGGCGTGACGGTGATGTCGGTTTCGGCGCCCATGGCGTACCACCAGCAGATGTTGGCGACGGTGTAGCCGGGATGCGCGCGGCGTGCGGCGTCCCACAACTTGTCGCCGGCGACGAGGCCGTTGTGCTGACGCCACAGGAGTACGTCGCCGAGCTCACGGAAGTACCAGCCGTTGCCGACGATGCCGTGCTCGGCGGGCGTCGTGCCGGTGAGGAAGGTGGACTGGGCTGCGCACGTGACGGCGGGCAGGACGGTCCCGAGCGGGGCACGGAAGCCGGACTGGCCGAGGGCTTTGAGGTGCGGCATGTGATCGAGGAGGCGCGGGGTGAGGCCGACGACGTCCAGGACGAGGAGAGGAGTGGGTCCGCCACCGGTCGGGGTCATGGGAGCTCCTTCAGACCTAGGTCCGTCAACAGGTCGCGGGCGAGGGCGAGTTCGGCGGCGATTCCCTCGGCGAGCTGGGGGCGGCCCCGCGGGCGCAGCTCGGGCGGCAGGGCCTGCCAGGTGTAGGTCTCGACCTCGAGATGACGGGTGAGGGGGACGGGGGTGCCGACGAGTCGGGCCAGGGTGTCCTGGAGCACGGGGAGCGTGGAGGTGAGCGGCGCGGCGGGGGCCGCGTGCAGGGGGACGTGGAAGTGGGCGCGCCAGGGGGCCGCATCGGGCAGGGCGTGGGCGGTGAGAGCCTCGCCGAGGTCGTCGGTGCCGCGGAGTCCGGCGGCGGTCAGCGTGCGGGTCTGGTGGAGGAAGCGGGGCTCGTCGAAGGCGGCGAGGGCCTCGCGCACCTCGGGAAGGCGGGGGTGTTCGGCATGCAGGGCGGCGGAGAGCTGCGACTTGACGACGGGGATGCCCGCGGCGGCGAGGGCGTCGAGGGCGGCCCCCGGGTCTTCGAAGGAGGTGGCGAGGTGGCAGGTGTCGACGCAGACACCGATGCGGTCGTGGCCGACCGCGGTCAGCGGGCCGATCGCGTCGGCGGTCGTCTCGACGGTGCAGCCCGGTTCCGGTTCGAGGCCGATGCGGATCGAGCGGCCGGTCAGTTCGGCGAGGGCGTCCAGGCGCCCGGCGAGCGCGGCCAGGGCCGTGCGGGAGGTCTCGGCTCGGGCGGCGTCGAAGGGGGTGCGCCAGGCGAGCGGAAGGGTGGAGATGGTGCCTTCCGTGACGTCGTCGGGGAGCAGGGCGGCGAGCAGCCTGGCCAGGTCGGTGGTGTGGGTCAGCCGCTCCGGGTCGGTCCAGTCCGGCTTGTACACGCGGTACTTGACCTGTTCGGCGCCGAAGCCCTCATAAGGGAAGCCGTTGAGGGTGACGACCTCCAGGCCGCGCCGGTCGAGTTCGGTGCGCAGGCCGCGCAGCGCGGCGGGGTCGGTGACCAGGGCGTGGGCGGCGCCCTTGGCAAGCCACAGGCCGATGCCGATGCGGTCGCGGCCGAGCCGTCGACGCACGGGCTCGCAGTGGTCGCGGAGCTGGGCGAGGACACCGTCGAGGGTCTCGGCCGGGTGGACGTTCGTGCAGTACGCGAGGTGGACGGTGGAGCCGTCGGGGTGCCGGAAGCGCATGGGTCACGCACCGCCGCGCAGGATGGAGTTGCCCTCGTGGCTGGCGCCCGGCTCCTGGACGTCGAGGGCGAGGCGGCCGCTGAGCGAGTAGAAGGCGACGGGGTTGCGCCACAGCACCAGGTCGACGTCGTCCTCGTCGAACCCGTCGGCCAGCATGGCGTCGGCGACCTTGCGGGTCTTGAGGGGGTCGCTCTTTCCCCAGTCGGCGGCCGAGTTGACGAGGACCCTCTCGGGGCCGACGTCCCGCAGAATCGTGATCATCCGTTCCTCGTCCATCTTGGTGTCGGGATAGACGGAGAAGCCGAGCCAGCAGCCGCTGTCCTTGGCCTCCTTCACGGTGGTCTCGTTGAGGTGGTCGATCAGGACGCGGCCTGGGGACAGCGCGGACTCGCGCACGACGTCGATCGTGCGGCGCAGCCCGGCGAGCTTGTCGCGGTGGGGAGTGTGCACCAGGGCGGGCAGTTCGTGGTCGGCGGCCAGCTGGAGCTGGGCGGCGAGCGCGGCGTCCTCGGCCGGTGTCATGGAGTCGTAGCCGATCTCGCCGACGGCGACGACGTTGTCCTTGACGAGATAGCGGGGCAGTTCGTCGAGGACGGGGGTGCAGCGGGGGTCGTTCGCCTCCTTGGGGTTGAGGGCGATCGTGCAGTGGTGGGCGATGCCGTACTGGGCGGCGCGGAAGGGTTCCCAGCCGAGGAGGGAGTCAAAGTAGTCGTAGAACGAGGCCGGCGCGGTGCGGGGCTGGCCGAGCCAGAAGGCGGGCTCCACGACCGCGCGGACCCCCGCGGCATACATCGCCCGGTAGTCGTCGGTGGTGCGGGAGGTCATGTGGATGTGGGGATCGAAGATACGCATCAGGACTCCTGCTTCTCGCCGGTGGAAGGGGCCGCGGGGCCCGAGGTGGGCCCGGGAGCGGTCAGGGCCAGGGCGCGGTGCAGGTCGCCGGGGACGGTGCGGCCCGCCGCGGTGCGTTCGCTCGCGTAGTCGCCGAGCATGCGGGCGAGTTCGGCATCGCCGCGGGCACGCCTCGACAGGTCGGCGACGGAGTCCACGGGGACGCCGGTGAACAGGCACTTGAGGACGGCGTGCCGCCAGTCGTGCGGGGCGAGATGCACGGCGGCGTAGGGGCCGACGGCCGCGGCGACGAGCCGGGTGTCGTTGGTGCGCAGAGCGTCCTCGACCAGCGGCAGGGCCTCGGGCCCCGGCACCAGGTGGGGCAGGGCGTGCAGGACGGCCCGGCGCTCGGCTGCGGTGCCCTGCGCGTAAACGCGGGCAAGGGTGTCGGGGGTGGCGTGCGCGGCGTGCAGGAGCAGGACGCGGGCGGGGTCGGCGTGCTCGGGGCCGCAGCGGCGTCCGGCCTCGGCGAACCTCAACTCCCAGGTGGGAACCGGGCCCTGACTCTCGTGCTCCGGCCGGCCTCCGTGCGCCGCGGCCTCGGCGGTGGCCTGGTCGAGCCAGGCCCGCGCGGCTCCGCCGAGCTCCGCTGCGAGGTGGGTGCGGAGGGCGGCGATTCCGGGGGTGTCGGTCACGGGGTTCCTCCTTCGGCGAGGGCGGCGTTCGGGACCGCGGCGGCTCGGGGCGCTCGGGCTGCTTCGGGCGCTCCGGCTGCTCCAGCCGCTCCGACTCCTTCAGGCGCTCCGGCTGCTCCAGGCGCTTCAGGTGCTTCAGGTGCTTCGGGTGCGCCGGCTGCTTCCGCAGCGCGGTGCAAGAAGTCGATGGAGTGCGCGGCGAGTTGGGGGCCCGCATGCGAGTGGCGGGGCAGTTCGACGACGGTCAGCCCTTGGTAGCCGGTGGCGGCGAGGGCTTCGAGTACGGGCGGGAAGTCGATCTCCCCGTCCCCGAACGGCAGATGTTCATGGACGCCGCGGCGCATGTCCTCGATCTGGACGTGCTTGAGCCAGGGGGCGGCGGCGCGTACGCAGTCGGCGGGAGGGAGCGGTTCGAGGCACTGGCAGTGACCGATGTCGAGGGTGAGGCCGAGGAGCCCGGGGTCGGGGTCGCCGAGGGCTTCACGCAGGCGGTGGAAGTCGGCGAGGGAGGAGAGGAGATGGCCGGGTTCGGGTTCGACGGCGAGCGGGATCCCGGCGCCGGACGCGGCGTCGAGGACGGGACCGAGCGCGTCGGCCAGGCGACGCCAGGCGATGTCGTCCGAGGTGTCCGCAGGGGTGATGCCGCTGAAGCAGTGCACGGCGTGGGCGCCGAGGTCGGTGGCGACCTGGACGGCGCGGATCAGGAGGCGGACACGGTCGGCCCGCCGGGCCGGATCGGGATCGAGGAGGGAGGGGCCGTGCTTGCGGCGCGGGTCGAGGACATAGCGGGCGCCCGTTTCGACGGTGACGGTCAGGCCCAGTCGGTCGAGCCGACGGGCCACGTGACGGGTGCGGGCGGCGAGGTCGTGGGCGAGGGGGTCGAGGTGCATGTGGTCGAGGGTCAGCCCGACGCCCGCGTAGCCGAGGTCCGCGAGGAGGCCGAGGGCGTCGTCGACGCGGAGGTCGGTGAGGCCGTTGGTGCCGTACCCGAAGCGGAGCCCGTCGAGCGGGGAGCGAAGGGTCCGGGACGCTGTGCCGCTCATGTGACGCTCACCTTCCGTGCGAACTTCCGGGCGGCGGGTGCGAGGGCGGCCGTCAGCAGGGCGGTGCCCACGGCTCCGGCGCGGGCGGCGAGCGCGGCCTGCAGCGGGATCATGGCGCGGATGCCGCCGCCGACGGCGCATTGCGTGAGAGGGGGTGAGGGGTTCAGGGCGGCGTGGAAGAGGGGCTTGGCCGTGGTCCCGACATAGGCGAGGGCGAGCGCGCCGCGGAGTGCCTGCCGACCGGGGGCCCGGCCCGGTCCGGCGTCGGTGCCTCGCCTCAAGCCCCGCCTCCCGCCCACCACTTGCGCCAGCGCGGTCGTCGCCGCCAGCGCGGTCAGCGGGGTGACGGAGGAGCCGCCCTGCGCCTCGTTGCGGGAGACCGCGGTGACGGCGAGGGTGTGAGCGGCGAGAACCCCGGCGGAGGACACGGCCGCCTTGGCACTCGGGCGGTGGCTCGGCTTGCGACTCGGGCCGTGGCTCGGCTTGCGACTCGGGCGGTGGCTCGGCTTGCGGCTCGTCCCCCGGCCCACCGTGGCGGTCGCGCCCAGGAGCAGGTCGAGGCCGCGTGCCGCGGCCATGGCTGCCGGGCCCGCGGGGGTGCGCTTCACGCCGAGGTCGTAGGCCCACACCGTCCCGGCCAGGGCACCCGCCACCGCGAGGGACGGGCGGCCAGCGCGGGAGGCGAGGGTCAGGCCCGCGGCCGTGAGGGCGGCGGCTGCGGCGAGGGCCGCGGGTGGGGCGATGCGGCCGGAGGGCAGGGGCCGCTCGGGGCGTTCGACGGCGTCCTCGGCTCGGTCCGCCCAGTCGTTCAGGGCCATGCCGGCCTCGTACAGGCAGAGGGAGGAACCGATGGCAAGGAGGGTGCGGTGGTTGGGGCGCAGCCCGGTCGCCGCCGCCCCGGCGAGGGCGTCGCCGGGGACGGTGAACAGGGCGGGGACGCGCAGCAGCTCGGCCCAGTCGCGCGCGGCACTCATATGCCCTCCCTCACCGAGCTCCCCCGCGGCCTTGGGTCCCCCTGCTCCCCCAACACCTCCGCAAACCGCACCAGTTCCGCGAACTGCTCCCCCAGTGCGGCAGGCGCGTCCCCCACCGGGTCCTTGAAGTAGAAGGCGAGGGCGGGCAGCGGGCCGGTCAGGCCTTGGGTGTGGGCTCGGGAGATCAGGCGGGCGAGGTCGAGGATCAGGGGGGCCGCGAGGGCCGAGTCGCAGCCCTGCCAGGTGGTCTGCAGGACCATCCGCGTGCCGAGGAAGCCGTCGAAGGCGATGTGGTCCCAGGCCGTCTTCCAGTCGCCGAGGGACGGCACGTCGTCGATGTGGACCTCGCCCTCGGGGGCGGCGCCCAGCGTGTCGGCGAGGACGCGTTCCTTGCCGGCGTTCTTCGCGGCGGCCGCGGCCGGGTCGGCGAGGGCCGCGCCGTCGCCGCCGCCCAGCAGGTTCGTGCCCGACCAGGACCGCACGGCGAGCGCCCGCTGCGCGAACATCGGGCCGAGCACCGAGCGCAGCAGCGTCTGGCCCGTCTTGCCGTCACGGCCCGCGTGGGGCAGGCCGGAGGCGAGCGCCGCGTCGGCGAGGCGGGGGTGGTGCAGCCCCGCCGAGGGGGTGAAGTTCACGTACGGGCAGCCGGCCCGCAGCGCGGCCGCCGCGTAGAGGGAGCTGGCGGGCAGCCGCGGGTTGCCGTCCGCGGGCAGGGGTTCCGTCGAGGCGACGTTCACGACCACCGCGTGGGCGAGGCCCCGGCGGCGTACGAAGTCGCGCAGGTCGGCGGCGAAGGCGTCGATCAGTTCCTCGTCGGTGCGCGAGTCGCCCGGCAGGGGCCCGCCCGGACGGATCTCCGCGTCGGCCGCGGCGAGTTCGGCGCGCACCGCCGAGGGCAGGCCGTGCGGCAGGACGCCGCCGGAGGCGAGTTCCTCGGCCCGTTTGGGCAGGGGGCAGTTGACGGTGTCGTGGCCGCCGAAGACGAGCGACGACAGCGCGGGCATCCCGCTGTCCGTGAAGGGAGGCGTCTCGGTGACCATGCCGGTCGGCGGCCGCAGTCCGGCCGCCACCGCCGCGCACCCGGCGACAGCCGTGGTCGCGACCGAACCGCGCGCCCCGATCAGCCAGACCCCGACGAGTGGCGTCCCTCCCGCTGCCCCGGCGGACGTAGTGGACGAAGTAGCGAGCGCGGATGTGGACACGGCTGCCTCCTGCCTTGGCTCATTGGCTCATTGGCTCATTGGCTCGTTGGACACACGGGCGGGTTGACGGCGCGGACGTGCACCCGCACGAACCGCGCAGGTGCACGACGATCCGCGCGGGTGCACGCGGACGCACGTCCGCGCATGCCCCGGGGCCGCACGCGGATGCGCGAACGCGCCGATGGTGAAAGACGGCGGGCGGAGGTCCGGCGTCCTCCGCCCGCCGCCGTCTAACGCCCCGCGCCCGAGCCGGACGACGCGGCTGGACCGGAGTGGTGTGCGGGCGGTGCGGGCAGGTCCTTCAACCGGATGTTCCGGAAGGAGACCTCATCGGCGTCGCCGTGGTTCTGGATGCCGATGTGCCCTTGGCGCAGGCTCCGCGCCGGATCGGAGTTGGTGAAGTCGTTGATCTTCACGCCGTTGAGATACACGCGAAGGCGTTCGCCCTCGACGCGGATCTCGTAGGTGTTCCACTCCCCGGCCGGGTTCAGCGCCTTGTCGCGCTTCTTCAGGTCGGCGGACTTGAAGCCGTAGACGGAGCCCGTGGTCTTCTCGGGGACGTCCGTGGCGTCGATCTGGATCTCGTAGCCGTTGTTCACGGCCGACCAGGGGTCGTCGGAGGGCGGGAAGCCCACGAAGATCCCGGAGTTGTCGTCGCCCCGCATCCGCCAGTCGAGCTTGAGCGAGTACGAGCCGAACTCGCGCCGGTCGTACCAGAGCATGCCCATGCCGCCGGTGGTCGTCAGCGTCCCGTCGCCCTCCTCCAGCGCGAAGGAACCGGGGCCCGCCTGCTTCCAGCCCTCCAGCGAGGCCGCCGTTCCGTCGAAGAGCGGTGTGTAGCCCTTCTCCGGGCGGCAGTCCGCCTGGGCCGCGCCGACGGCCCAGCGGATCCCGCCGAGGAGATGCTGCCGGAAGGCGGGTTCGGCGTACGACTCCTTGGTGTGGCCGCCACCGGTGTAGAAGGCGCGCCCTCCCCGGTAGTCGCTCTGGCACCAGGCGATGGGGTGGTCCCCCGCCATCGTGCCGCCCGTGTACGACGACTCGTCGAGGGAGGCCAGGACTCGGGCCCGGTCGCGTGGATTGGAGCGGTAGTTGTACCACTCGTCGGTGCGGTCCCACGCTCCCGCGCCCAGGTGCGCGGTGGCCGGGTGGGCGTGGTCCTCGACCTGGACCTTCGCGGGCTGGATCGCGGGGTGCGACTGGAAGTACGCGCCCGCGAGCCCGCCGTAGAAGGGCCAGTCGTACTCGGTGTCGGCGGCCGCGTGCACCCCGACGTAGGCACCGCCGCCGTTGATGTACTTCTCGAACGCCGTCTGCTGCGCGGCGTTCAGGACGTCCCCGGTGGTCGAGAGCCAGACCACGGCGTCGTACTGCGCGAGATTGGCGTCCGTGAAGGCTCCCGCGTCCTCGGTGGCGTCGACGGTGAAGCCGCCCTCGGCGCCCAGTTCCTCGACGGCCGCGATGCCCGCGGGAATCGAGTCGTGCCGGAATCCTGCCGTCCTGGAGAAGACCAGGACTTTCTCCCCTGCCCTCTCCCCTCCCCTCTCCCCCGCCTTCTGCCCCATCGTCTTCGGCGCCGTCTTCCCCGCCGTCTTCGGCGGCTCGGGCTTCGATGCCGCGGGTCCCGACACACAGCCGATGAGCAGGGCGGCCGCGGCGGTCGCGGTGGCCAGCCGTGCGGATGCGCGCATGTGCTGACCCCTCTCAGCTCGTCGTGAAGGTGAAGTCGTCCACGTCATAGAGCGCTCCCGTGCCGGAGCCCTTGAAGACGAAGTACAGGGTCGTGGTCTTCGTCGGCGGCTTGGAGATGGCGGTACTGACGTCCGTGTACGTCTCCCATCCGCCGGTCGGCGCGACCTTCGCGGTGCCCAGGAGCCTGCCGCCGACCGATCCGCTGCGCACCTCAAGCGTGCCACCGGCCCCCGCGGACGCGACCCGCGCGGTCAGTTTCGTGGCGTTGCCGAGGATGTACGGCTTGAAGGAGATCCAGTCGCCGTTGTGGATGTCGCCGACCGTCTTGCCGCCGTGCGCCGGGGTGTGGTTGACCACGGAGACGCCCTTGGAGTCGCCGTAGTGCTCGCCCTGGCGGTGCTTGGGCTGGACGACGTTCTGGTCGTGGGTGGTCAGCGCGGGCTGGCCGTTCGCGCCCTTGTCGGTGTACTCGGCGTCGAAGACCCCGAAGATGTTGGCGTTCGGGTCGTGCTCGCCGTCCGCCGAGGTCTGGATGGTGCCCTCGCAGCCGTTGGCCGAGGTGACCGGGTGGCCGTGGCTGTCATGGCCGAGGATGTGGGTGACCTTGACCTTGGCGCAGTCGATCGCCCCGTCCTCCGGATCGCTCACCTTCACCTTGAAGGGCACCTTGTCGCCGAAGGTGAACAGCTGCCCGTCGCCGGGGAGTTCCAGGGTCACCTTGGGCGCGGTGTTGCCGACGGTGAGGTGCGCGCTGGCCGAACCGGTGCGCCCTGTGGAGTCCTTGACGGTCACGGTCGCGGTGTAGACGCCGTTCTTCTTGTACGTGTAGGTGGGGTTCTGCTGGGTCGACTTGCCGCCGTCCCCGAAGTCCCACGCGTAGGTCAGGGTCCCGCCGTCGGCGTCCGTGGCCTTCGCGGTGAACGTGGTCCGCAGCGGTGCCTGGCCGCTGGTCTTGGACGCGGTGGCCTCGGCGACCGGCGAGTGGCCCGTGGTGGCGTTCTCGATGCGGTAGAGGCCGGAGTTCTCGTCGCCGCCGAACCAGGCGGTGCCGTAGTCGAGGACGTAGAGGGCGCCGTCGGGGCCGAACTCCATGTCCATGACCTGCGTACCGGTCCACGGGAACGGGTTGATCTTCGAGACGGTGCCGTCGGCGCCCTGCTCGATGCGCTTGATCCAGCGGCGGCCGAACTCACCGGCGAAGAAGTCGCCGTCGTAGGCCTCGGGGAACTTCACCGGGGAGGTGTTCGCGGCGTCGTAGCGGTAGACCGGGCCGCCCATCGGGGACTCGGAGCCGGTGCCGAACTCGGGGACCGAGCCGCCGTCATAGGGGATCCAGGCCTCCTCGGCGGGCGGCAGGTCGGTCAGTCCTGTGTTGTGCGGCGAGTCGTTCTTGAGCGCCTTGCAGTCGAAGGTCGCGCCGGAGGTGCCGGTGGCGAAGTCGTAGTCGACGTACGGCTCGTTCTTGCCGGTGCAGAACGGCCAGCCGTAGTTGCCGGGCTTGGTCACGCGGGCGAACTCGACCTGGCCCGCAGGTCCGCGCTTGGGGTCGGCGGCGCCCGCGTCCGGGCCGTAGTCACCGACGTAGACCGTGCCGGTCGGCTTGTCGACGCTCATCCGGAAGGGGTTGCGGAAGCCCATCGCGTAGATCTCGGGGCGGGTCTTCTCGGTGCCCTTGGCGAAGAGGTTGCCGTCGGGGACGGTGTACGTCCCGTCGTCGGCGACCTTGATGCGCAGGATCTTGCCGCGCAGGTCGTTGGTGTTGCCCGCGCCGCGGCGCGCGTCGTAGGCGGGGTTGCGGTTGGCGCGCTCGTCGATGGGCGTGAAGCCGTCGGAGGCGAAGGGGTTGGAGTCGTCGCCCGTCGAGAGGTAGAGGTTGCCGTCCTTGTCGAAGTCGATGTCGCCGCCGACGTGGCAGCAGATGCCGCGGCTCGCGGGGACGTCGAGGACCTTCTTCTCGCTGGCGGCATCCAGGGTGCCGTCGGCCTTCAGGACGAAGCGGGAGAGGCGGTTCACGCCGTCGAACTTCTTGAAGTCCTCCGCGGTGCCCTCGTTCGGGGCGTCGCCCGCGGGGGTGTCCAGCGGCGGTGCGTAGTAGAGGAAGATCGCGCGGTTCTCGCTGAACTTCGGGTCGACGGCGACGCCTTGGAGGCCCTCTTCGTCGTGCGTGTAGACCGGTATCTTCCCCGCGATCCTGGTGTTGCCCGCGGCGTCGGTCAGGCGCAGAGTGCCGTCGCGCGAGGTGTGCAGGACCGAGCGGTCGGGGAGCACGGAGAGCGTCATCGGCTCGCCCGTCTCGGGCTCGCCCTTGGCGAGGGTGACCTGCTGGAAGTCCTCGGCGGCGGGGGCGGCCGTCGAGGGCGGGTCCGCGGGGACGGCGCCGGCCTGCGGTACGGCGAGGGCCAGCGACGCGCCGGTCAGAAGCGTGCCGGTGAGCAGGGCGAGGGATCTGCGGAGTCTTTGGCGTTTCCAGTGCACGGGGGTTCCTCCGGGAGGGGGACGGTCGTACGCGGGTGTGTGCGCCGTGCGCCGGGGTGCGCCGTCACCCCGGACGTTTCATGTCCTGTACACATCAGGGACGGTAGCGAGCTTTGTACGTGGCCGAAAGCCCTTGCGCGGTACCAGAGTTCCGCTTCTTCCTCGGACAGGACAAAGCCGTGACGGGGCCGGAGGTCACTCCGAGCCGAACGCCGCGTCGAACGACGCGCTCGGCGGCTCGAAGTCGTACGCCTTCAAGCGGGCCAGCGCCTCCGGCGCGCCCTGGAGGCGGTCCATGCCCGCGTCCTCCCACTCCACCGAGATCGGGCCTTCGTACGCGATGGAGCGCAGCATGCGGAAGACGTCCTCCCAGGGGACGTCCCCGTGGCCCGCCGAGACGAAGTCCCAGCCGCGGCGCGGGTCGCCCCACGGCAGGTGAGAGCCGAGGCGGCCGTTGCGGCCGTCCAGACGGCGCCGGGCCTCCTTGCAGTCCACGTGGTAGATGCGGTCGCGGAAGTCGTGGAGGAAGCCGACCGGGTCCAGGTCCTGCCACACGAAGTGCGACGGGTCGAAGTTCAGACCGAAGGCGGTACGGCGGTCAACTGCCTCCAGGGCCTTGTGGGTTGTCCAGTAGTCGTACGCAATCTCGGACGGATGCACCTCGTGCGCGAACCGCACGCCTTCGGCGTCGAAGACGTCCAGGATCGGGTTCCAGCGCTCGGCGAAGTCCTCGTACCCGCGCTCGATCATCGACTCCGGGACCGGCGGGAACATCGCTACCAGGTGCCAGATCGACGAGCCCGTGAAGCCGACGACCGTATCGACGCCGAAGGCCGCCGCCGCCCGCGCGGTGTCCTTGATCTCGGCGGCGGCCCGCTGCCGCACGCCCTCGGCCTCGCCGTCGCCCCAGATGCGGGACGGCAGGATCGCGCGGTGCCGCTCGTCGATGATCGCGTCGCAGACGGCCTGGCCCACCAAGTGGTTGGAGATCGCCCAGCACTTGAGCCCGTACTTGTCGAGCAGGGCGTGCCTGCCGTCCAGGTAGGCGGGGTCGGCGAGGGCCTTGTCGACCTCGAAGTGATCGCCCCAACAGGCGAGTTCGAGACCGTCGTAGCCGAAGTCGCGGGCGAGCCTGCAGACCTCTTCGAGCGGCAGGTCGGCCCACTGACCGGTGAAGAGCGTGAACCTACGGGGCATGACGAGGCCTCCTCGGAACGGGGATCAAGGGAGATCGGGCGAGGGTCGCGCGGGGATCAGGCAGGGACCAGGCGAGGACCAGACAGGGACCAGGCGGGATTCAGGCAAGGACCAGGCGAGGACCAGACAGGGACCAGGCGGGATTCAGGCGGGAATCGTCGTGTACACGGAGTTCTTCGCCGCGCTCTCCTCCGCCGCCGCGAGCACCCGCTGCACGGAGAGGCCGTCGGCGAAGGAAGGTTCGGGCGGCGTCCCGGTGGCGATGGCGTGCAGCAGGTCGCGGGCCTGGTGCACGAAGCTGTGCTCGTAGCCGAGGCCGTGGCCCGGCGGCCACCAGGCGTCCAGGTAGGGGTGGTCGGGCTCGGTCACGAGGATGCGGCGGAAGCCCGACGAGGCCGCCGGTTCGGTGTGGTCGTGGAACGAGAGCTCGTTGAGCCGCTCCAGGTCGAACGCCAACGAGCCGTCGGAGCCGTTGAGTTCGACCCGCAGCGCGTTCTTGCGCCCGGCGGCGAACCGCGTCGCCTCGAAGGAGGCGAGGGCGCCGGACGGGAAGCGGGCGGTGAAGACCGCCGCGTCGTCCACCGTGACCGTGCCGCGCCGGGTGCCGCCCGCCGCGGTGAGCCCGCCGGACGCGCCCGCCGCCTCGTCGACGAGCGGCCGTTCCCGCACGAAGGTCTCGATGAGCGCGGACACCCCCGCCACCGGCTCCCCCACCAGGTACTGCGCGAGGTCCACGATGTGCGCACCCAGGTCACCGAGGGCACCGGAGCCCGCGCGGTCCTTGCGCAGCCGCCAGGTGAGCGGGAACTCCGGGTCCACCAGCCAGTCCTGAAGGTACGTCAGACGTACGTGACGCAGCGTGCCGAGCCGGCCTTCGGCCACCATCCGCCGGGCGAGCGCGAGGGCGGGCACCCGGCGGTAGTTGAAGCCGACCATCGCCATCTGCCCGCGCGCGCGGGCCCGTTCGGCGGCCTCGGCCATCGCCTCGGCCTCCTCGACGGTGTTGGCGAGGGGCTTCTCGCACAGCACGTGCTTGCCCGCCTCCAGGGCGGCGACGGCGATCTCCGCGTGACTGTCGCCCGGGGTGCAGATGTCGACGAGGTCGACGTCGTCCCGGGCGATCAGGGCGCGCCAGTCGGTCTCGGCCGCGGCCCAGCCGAGCCGGTCCGCGGCGGCGCGCACCGCGCCGCCGTCGCGGCCGCAGACGGCCGAGAGCACGGGCCGCAGCGGCAGATCGAAGACGCGCCCCACGGTACGCCAGCCCTGGGAGTGGGCGGCGCCCATGAAGGCGTAGCCGACCATGCCCACGCCCAGCGGCCGCCTGCCCGCCGCCTCGGGACCGACCCCTTGCTCGGCACCGGTCCCCCGCTCGGCACCGGTCCCCCGCTCGGAATCGGCCCCCTGCTCGGAATCGGCCCCGGCCTCGGTTTCCGTCTCACGCATGCGGTACTCCTCCTCGTCGACGCTCGGTGGGGGGTGCGGACGCGCGCATCACTTGAAGCCGGTGGACATGTACTGGTCGACGTTGTCCTTGTCGACGACGGCCGAGTAGCAGGTGACGAAGGACGGGATCTCGAACTCCGCCATACCGCTGACGCCCTTGCCCTGGCCGAGGGCGCGCGCCAGGTCGATCGCGGACGCGGCCATGGTGGGCGGGTAGAGGACGGTGGCCTTCAGGACGCTGTCGTCGGCGTCGATGGCCTGGAAGGCGGAGAGCGCGCCCGCCCCGCCGACCATCAGGAAGTCGTCGCGCCCCGCCTGCTTGATGGCGCGCAGGGCGCCCACGCCCTGGTCGTCGTCGTGGTTCCACAGGGCGTCGAAGTTCTTCTGGGCCTGCAGGAGCCCGGACATCTTCGACTGGCCCGACTCGACGGTGAACTCGGCGGCCTGGCGCGCGACCTTCTTGATGTTCGGGTAGTTCTTGAGGGCGTCGTCGAATCCTTTCGTGCGCTGCTTGGTGAGTTCGAGGTTGTCGAGCCCGGCGAGTTCCACGACGCGCGCGCTCTTCTTGTTCTTGAGCTTCTCGCCGATGTAGTGCCCCGCGCTCAGGCCCATGCCGTAGTTGTCGCCGCCGATCCAGCAGCGGTAGGCCTGCGGCGAGGCGAAGACGCGGTCGAGGTTGACCACGGGAATGCCCGCCTTCATGGCCTTCAGGCCGACCTGGGTGAGCGCCTTGCCGTCGGCCGGCAGGATCACCAGGACATCGACCTTCTTGTTGATCAGCGTCTCGACCTGGCCGATCTGCGCCGCGGTGTCGTTGGAACCCTCGGTGGACTCCAGGGTGACGTCCTCGTACTTCTCGGCCCGCTTCTTGGCGTTGTCGTTGATGGCGTTGAGCCAGCCGTGGTCGGCCTGCGGTCCCGCGAAGCCGATGGTGACCTCCTTGCCCGGCTTGTCGTCGGCGACCTGCTGCTCCCTCTCGCCCGACCCCTCGTCCTTGGGGTCGTTGCTGGTGCAGCCCGCGAGCAGGGCTCCGGACGACAGGGCGGCGGCTCCGAAGAGGAGCCCTCTGCGGCTCGTGTTGGTTGGCATGGTGAACCCCTCGACTCAGGTGGTGTGGGCCGTACGTCGTTGGACGAGCACCGCGGCGACGATGATCGCGCCCTTGGCGATCTGCTGGGTCGCGGTCTCCAGGTTGTTCAGCGCGAAGATGTTCTGGATCGTGGTGAAGATCAGCACGCCGAGCACGGAGCCGGTGATGGTGCCCCGGCCGCCGCTGAGCAGCGTGCCGCCGATGATCGCCGCCGCGATGGCGTCCAGCTCGTAGAGATTGCCGTTGGTGTTCTGTCCCGAGCCGGACAGGACGATCAGCAGGAAGGCCGCGATGCCGCAGCACAGTCCGGAGAGCAGATAGAGGTAGAGCCGCTGCCTTCGTACGTCGATGCCGGCGAGGCGCGCAGCTTCCGCGTTGCCGCCGACCGCGACGGAGCGCCGCCCGAAGGTGGTGCGGTTCAGGAGCAGCCAGCCGACGACGGTGACGGCGGCGAAGACCAGGGCGAGCGGCGGGATGCCGAGGATGTAGGAGTCGCGGTAGCCGAGGTCCAACACCCCTTCCACAGTGACCATTTGGGTCTTGCCGTCGGTGATCTGCAGGGCGAGCCCGCGGCCCGAAGCGAGCATGGCGAGGGTGGCGATGAACGGCACGATTCCGCCGTACGCGATGAGCAGGCCGTTCACCAGGCCGCACCCCATGCCGACGATCACGGCCGTGAAGAGGATGCCCGCGAAGCCGTACTCCTGGGTGGCGACCGTCGTCGCCCACACGGAGGCGAGCGCGACGATCGCGCCGACGGACAGGTCGATGCCGCCGGAGATGATCACGAAGGTCATGCCGACGGTGACGACGCCGATGACGGATGCCTGGGTGAGGATCAGCTGGAGGTTGTCGGTATCCAGGAACGAGTCGGGCTGGGTGATGCCGCCGATCAGGATCAGCACGGCGAGCACGCCGACCAGGGAGAGCGTGCGCACGTCGGCGCGCGCCACCGTGGTGCGCCACGGGCTCTTGCCGTCGGCGGGGCTGCTCTTGCGGGTGGCGGCCTCGGCCGCCGGTGCCGGCTGGGTCATGCGGCCGGGCTCCCTTCGATGACGAGGTCGAGTACGCGGTGTTCGTCGAGGTCACGGGCGGGTGCGGTGTGGACGACGCGGCCCTCGCGGAGCACCAGGACGCGGTCGGCGAGGCCGAGCACCTCGGGCACCTCGCTGGAGACGAGGAGCACGGCGAGGCCGTCGTCGGCGAGGCGGCGGATCACCGCGTACAGCTCGGCGCGGGCGCCGACGTCGACGCCTCGGGTGGGTTCGTCCAGCAGCAGGACGCGGCAGCCGCGCAGCAGCCAGCGGGCCAGGACGGCCTTTTGCTGGTTGCCGCCGGAGAGGGTGCGCACGGGCGCGGAGGGTTCGTCGGGGCGCAGCGACAGCTCGCGAGTCGCGGTGCGCGCGGCTTCGCGCTCGGCGCTCCGGTCGATCCAACCGCCTTGCGAGAAGCGGGACATGGAGGAGACCGACACATTGCGGGTGACGGACTCCAGCATCAGGAGGGCCTGCGCCTTGCGCTCCTCGGGGGCGAGGCCGAGCCCCGCGCGGACGGCGGCGCGGATGCTTCCCGGCTTCAACTCCTGTCCGTCCACGGCGATATGGCCGGAGCTGGGCTTGCGTGCTCCGTAGATCGTCTCCAGGATCTCGGAGCGTCCCGAGCCGACGAGTCCGGCGAGGCCAACGATCTCGCCGGGGCGCAGGTCGAGGTCGAGGGGTTCGAACTCACCGCGCCGCGACAGGCCACGCACGGTCAACACCGGGGGCACGTCGTGCTGTTGTGTGGTCCATGTCGGCCGGTCGGGGAAGACGTACTCGACGTTGCGGCCCGTCATCAGCGACACGACGTCCTTGGTCGGCGTGGACTTCGCGGGGAGTCCGCCCGCCACGGCGCGGCCGTCCTTCAGGACGGTGACGCGGTCGCCGATGCGGCGGATCTCCTCAAGGCGGTGCGAGATGTAGACGACGGCGACGCCGTCCGCCGTGAGGTCGGCGACGATGCGGAAGAGGTTGTCGACCTCGTCGGGGTCGAGGGCGGCGGACGGCTCGTCCATGACGATGAGGCGCACCTCGTGGGAGAGGGCACGGGCCATCGAGACGATCTGCTGCTGGGCCGCCGAGAGGTCGCCGACGAGTCGGCCCGGGTCGATCTCGCCGTGCCCAAGTCGCTTGAGGAGAGCGGCAGTCGAGTCCTTCGCCGCGCGTGCGCGCACCACGAATCCGGCGGCGGTCGGCTCGTGCCCGAGGTGGACGTTCTCGGCGACGGACAAGCCCTCCACCAGGTCGAGTTCCTGGTAGATGGTGGCAATGCCGAGCCGCATGGCCGCGATGGGCGAGCGGAGCGTGGCGCGTTCGCCGCGCCAGGTGATCTCGCCGCCGTCGGGCTGGTGCACGCCCGCGAGGACCTTGATGAGGGTGGACTTCCCGGCGCCGTTCTGGCCGAGGAGGCAGTGCACTTCCCCGGCCTGCACCTGGAGGTCGACGCCGTCGAGGGCACGGACGCCGGGGAACGACTTGGTGATGCCGGACATGGTGAGCAGCGGTGGTTCTGGTGCCATGACGGTTCCCCTCGGCGGCGGCCGCAGCAGGGCAGGGCGGATTCAGGGCAGGGCAGGGCAGAGCGAAGCGCTGTGCTGGGTGGTGGTGTTCGCCGGCGGTCGGTGTGACGCGGACGGCGTGACGCGGGCGGTTTACGCGGGCGGTTTACGCGGGCGAGAACAGGTGGTCGCTGATGAGCCGGGCGCCGCCGATGACTCCGGCGGTGGGGCCGAGCTCACCCAGGACGATCGGGAGGTTGCCGGTCGCCAGGGGCAGCGACTGGCGGTAGACCTGGGTGCGGATCGCGGCGAGCAGCGTGTGGCCGAGGCCGGTCACACCACCGCCGATCACCACGAGGCCGGGGTTGAAGAAGCTGACGAGCCCCGCGATGACCTGGCCGGTGCGGTTGCCGCCGTCGCGGATGAGGTCGAGCGCGGTGGCGTCCCCCGCGGCGGCGGCCGCCGCGACGTCGACGGCACTGAGCCGCCCCGCCTCTCCGAGCCGCCCCGCGAGCTCCCGCGAACGCCCCTCCCTGGCCGCCTCCTCGGCGTCGCGGGCGAGCGCCGCGCCGCTGAAGTAGGCCTCCAGGCAGCCCTTGTTGCCGCAGGCGCAGGGGCGTCCGTCCGGTTCGGACTGGATGTGGCCGATGTCGCCCGCACTGCCCGTCGTACCGCGGTAGACCTCACCGCCGACGACGATGCCGCAGCCGATGCCCGTGCCGATCTTGACGCAGAGGAAGTCGCCCACGGAGCGTGCGACGCCCGCGTGCTGTTCCCCCATCGCCATGAGGTTCACGTCGTTGTCGACCATGACGGGGCAGCCGAGGTCCTGGCTGAGGGCCTCCCTGACGGGGAAGCCGTCCCACCCCGGCATGATCGGCGGCGCGACCGGTACGCCTTCGGGGAAGCGGACGGGACCCGGGACGCCGATCCCGGCACCGTCGAACCCTTCCGCGAGCCCGGAGGCCTTCAACTTGGCGGCCATGGAGAGGACTTGCTCGAAGACCGCGACCGGGCCCTCGCGCACGTCCATGGGCTGGTTGATGTGGCCGAGCACCTCCAGCTCGGCGTTGGTCACCGCGACGTCGACCGAGGTCGCGCCGATGTCCACGCCGAGGAAACGGAGGGCGGGGGCCAGCCGGATGTTGTGGGAGCGACGGCCGCCGCGCGAGGCGGCGAGCCCGTCGGCGACCACGAGTCCGGTCTCCAGGAGCCGGTCGACCTCCACGGCCAGCTTGGACCGCGAGAGGTCGACCTGGTCGCCCAGCTGGGCACGGGAGTTGGGGCCCCCGTCACGCAACAGCCGCAGCAGCCGCGCCTGGTGCGCGTTGGCGGGTCGAGCCGTCATACGTCTCACGCGCCCCTCCCCGCCTCATCGGGCTTCCCATGCCGTTGCCCTCGGGCTCCAACAGCCGTGCCTTCGGGCTTCCTTCAAGCTTTCGAGGGGAACGTAGCAGTGCCTGCCGGGGGTGGGAAGAAGTTGAGCGCGAATTACCCATGACTTTCTCCAGTCACAGGACAAAGGTGGGCGCGGGGCCCCGGGCGGCGGCCCCGGCGAGGATCCGGCGGCGGCGCCGGGCCTGCCGCTACGCCCTCGGCTCCCGGAGCATGCACCACGTACGCGGGCCGTTGTCCGGCAGGTGGACGTCCGCGGTGACGGCGAAGCCGAGCCGTTCGTAGAAGGCGACGTTGCGCTCGGTCGAGGTCTCCAGGAAGCAGGGGTGCCCGGCGCGGTCGGCGGCCTCGATGCCCGGTCGGATCACCGCCTTGCCGAGCCCCTGGCCCTGTGCGTCGGGGTGGACGCCCACCGTGGCGAGGAACCACGCGGGGCGCTGCGGGCGGTGCGGCGCCAGCGCCTGGTCGGCCGACGCGAACCAGGCCGCACGGTCGCCCGCGAGCTCGTCGACGAGCGGGCCGATCGCGGCGAAGCCGGGGCCGGGGTCGCGCTCCGGGGTGGTCCAGACGGCGACGGCGCGCCCGGCGCCCGCGACCCAGACCTTCCCGTACACCATGCCGATGCGGGTCAGGAAGAGCTCCTGGAAGCGGCGGATCCGTTCCTCGTGCCCTTCGGCGGCGACGACGTGGCGCGTGAAGGGGTAGTCGGCGAAGGCCCGTGCGAGGGTGTCCACGGCCAGCGGCACGTCTTCCTTGATCACGGGGCGTATCCGGTGGTGCGTGGGGTGCGTGGCCATGTCGGCTCTCCCGGTCGTTTCGGTGGCGCGGTCCTACCTCTGAGGTAATCGACACGTCGAGGACCGTGGCGCACGGTGGCGTTCCCCGGTCCCTCGCTGGAAGGTCACCCCATGTCGGACACCCTGCCTCAGAACGAACGGCATGCCCAACTGCTCGCCCGGGTCCCCTTCGCCGCACACCTCGGCATCGCCTTCGTGGAGACCGGCACCGCGCGCGTCGAGGGCGCCCTGGAGTGGTCGCCGGAGCTGTGCACGGCGGGCGGCGTGCTGCACGGCGGGGCGCTGATGTCGCTCGCCGACACGGTGGGCGCGGTGTGCGCGTTCCTCAATCTGCCGCCGGGCGCGGCCACGTCGACGGTGGAGTCCAAGACGAACTTCTTCCGGGCCGTGCGCTCCGGCACGGTCCGTGCCGTGGCCCGCCCCTTGCACGTCGGGCGGTCCTTCGTCGTCGTACAGACCGATGTGTACGACGACGAGGGACGGCCCGCGGGTCAGACGACGCAGACGCAGGCGGTGCTTGCGGGCGCGGGCGCCTGATCAGTGGCGGGACTCAGCCCCGCTCGCGCTCGTGATAGGTCTTCCGGGTGTGCTCGGTGTGGGCGCGCATGATCTCCGTGGCCCGCTGCTCGTCGCGCTCGGCGATGGCCGCGATCAGTTCGCGGTGCTCCAGCCAGGACTGCCTGCCGCGCTGCCGGGCGACCGGGGTGTAGTACCAGCGGACCCTGCGGTCCACCTGTCCGGCGAGCTCGGCGAGGACCACGTTGCCCGCGAGCTCCATCACCTTGGCGTGGAAGGCGGCGTTGAGGGCGACCACGCGCTCCACGTCTCCGTCCGCCACGGCCTGTTCGCCCTGGGTGCAGAGCTCGTCCAGGGCCGTGATGCCCGCCGTGCCGGTGTTCGCCGCGGCGAGCCGCGCCGCCTCGGCCTCCAACAGCGTGCGCACGGTGAGGAGTTGGTCGGCCTCCTCCTCGGTCGGCTCGTGCACGAAGGCGCCCTGGGCGGGCCGCAGGTCGACCCAGCCCTCGGTGTTGAGCCGCTGCAGGGCCTCGCGCACCGGCTGCCGCGACACCCCGAGGTGCCCGGCCAGTTCGCTCTCGACGAGGTGCTGTCCCGGTTGCAGCGAACGGGTCGTGATGAGTTCCAGCAGCGCCTCGTAGACCCGCTCCCTGAGCGGCCCGGGGCGTTCGAGCCGTGGCACCGCCCCCTGCGGAAGTCCGGTGGACAACATCGCGGTCCCCTCCTCGACGATTGCCTTTTGTCTACAGTCTACGAGCTACAAGGGCCAGTGCCAGGGGGAGTTGAGCCGGTCACACAGGACCGACGTGGCCGGATCAGGGACAGCGCACGACCTGTCCCGCGTACGACAGGTTCCCGCCGAAGCCGAACAGCAGCACCGGGTCGCCGGAGCGGACCTCGCCGCGCTCCACCAGCTTGGACAGGGCCATCGGGACGCTCGCCGCCGAAGTGTTACCGGAGTCGACGACATCGCGCGCGACGACGGCGTTCACGGCGCCGATGCGCTCGGCGAGCGGCTCGATGATCCGGAGGTTGGCCTGGTGCAGGACGACCCCGGCGAGGTCTGCGGGGGTGAGCCCGGCGCGCTCGCAGGCCCGGCGGGCGAGCGGCGGCAGCTGGAACGTCGCCCAGCGGTAGACGCTCTGTCCCTCCTGCGCGAAGCGCGGCGGCGTGCCCTCGATGCGGACGGCGTTGCCCATTTCGGGCACCGAGCCCCACAGCACGGGACCGATGCCGGGCTCCTCACCGGGCCCGCACGCCTCGACGACGGCCGCGCCCGCGCCGTCGCCGGTCAGGACGCAGGTGGTGCGGTCCGTCCAGTCGGTGACCTCGGACATCTTGTCCGCGCCGATGACCAGGGCGCGGGTCGCGGCCCCGGCCCGCACGGTGTGGTCGGCGGTGGCGAGGGCGTGCGTGAAGCCCGCGCACACGACGTTGATGTCCATCGCGGACGGCCCGGGGATGCCGAGGCGCGCGGCGACCCGGGCTGCCATGTTCGGCGAGCGGTCGATGGCCGTGGAGGTGGCGACCAGGACCAGGTCGATCGCGTCGGGGGTCAGGCCCGCGGCGGCCAGTGCCTTGCCTCCCGCGTGCGCGGCCAGCTCGTCGACCGGCTCCTCGGGGCCCGCGATGTGCCGCGTCCGGATGCCCACCCGGGAGCGGATCCACTCGTCGCTGGTGTCGACCATGCCCGCGAGCTCCTCATTGGTGAGGATCCTGGCGGGCTGGTAGTGGCCGACGGCGGCGATGCGCGAGCCGTGCATGGACGGGTCCCCCTTGTTGCCGGAGATGCGGGACCGTCCAGTCTGGTCAGCGACTCACCAGTAACGGTGCACGTAAAGCGACAGGAAAGGCGCGCGTGGTTTGGATGCTTCTCATGAGGCCGTCACCCTCTGAAGAGCTGTGTGACCTTCTGTACGAGTTCATAGAGGCCGTATCCGAGCGGAAGCCCCACCCAGAGCCACGCGAACACGATCAGAGCGCGGCGGTCGCGTGGCTGCGAGCCGTCACGTGGTGGCGTGGTCACCGGCGGCCTCCTTCGGGGCGGGGACATGGTGGCGTGGATGGACGGGGCGGACGAGCTCGTTGGCGACCAGACCCACGACCAGGAGACCGATCATGATCGCGAAGGAGAGGCCGTAGAGCCCCGAGCCGTGCCGGCCCGCCTCCTCCTGGTGGTCGGCGACCCGGTTCACGATGAGCGGCCCGAGGACTCCGGCCGTCGACCACGCGGTGAGCAGCCTGCCGTGGATGGCGCCGACCTGGTACGTACCGAAGAGGTCCTTGAGGTACGCGGGGATCGTCGCGAAGCCGCCTCCGTAGAAGGACAGGATCACCAGGGCGCAGCAGATGAACAGCGGCTTGGAGGTGTCCCCGAAGCGGGCGATCAGGAGGTACATGAGCGCGCCCACGCCGAGGTAGAGGCGGTAGACGTTCTTGCGGCCGATCAGGTCCGATGCCGAGGACCAGCCGATGCGCCCCGCCATGTTGGCGGCCGAAAGGAGCGCGACGAAGCCGGCCGCGGCGGAGACCGATACGGGCGTCCCGCTGTCCGCGAAGAAGTCCGTGATCATCGGGGCGGCCTTCTCCAGGATGCCGATGCCCGCGGTCACGTTCATGCACAGGACGACCCACAGGCACCAGAACTGCGGGGTGCGGACGGCGGACCGGGCGGAGACCTGAGGGCCGTCGAGCGCGCCGGGACCGCCGGGACCGCCGGGACCGCGTGCGCCCTCCGTACGCGGCACCCTCACCAGGAGCACGCCGAGCGACATGAAGACGGCGTACGTGAGGCCGTGCACCAGGAACGCGAGCGCGATGCCGTCCGAGTCCGTGCCGAAGGAGTCCAGCATCTGCGCGCTCCACGGCGAGGCGATGAGCGCGCCGCCGCCGAATCCCATGATCGCGATGCCGGTGGCCATGCCGGGGCGGTCGGGGAACCACTTGATGAGCGTGGAGACGGGCGAGATGTAGCCGATGCCGAGGCCGATCCCGCCGACGAAGCCGTAGCCGAACACGATGAGCCAGTACTGGCGGGTCGCCGCGCCGAGCGCGGCCAGCAGGAAGCCCGAGGAGAAGCAGACCAGGGCGACGGACATCGCCCAGCGCGGGCCGTTGCGCTCGACGAGGGTCCCGCCGAAGGCCGCGGAGAGACCGAGCATGACGATCCCCAGCTGGAAGGGGAGCGCGCTCTGCGTGCCGCTGAGGTGCAGCGAGGATTCCAGGGGCGGTTTGAAGACGCTCCAGGCGTAGGCCTGGCCGATGGACAGATGCACCGAGAGAGCGGCGGGCGGCACGAGCCAGCGGCTCCACCCGGGTGGTGCGACGAGGGGCCTCATGATCCCGAACGGTAGGAAGTGGCAGGGGTGTTGGGAAGGGGGCGCACGTACGGGATTCAACGACGCGCGCGAACCCTTGCCGCCCCAACTTCCATACTGTAGACAATATTCCGTCGACGTCTTTCGTCTTCTGTCTTCCGTCTTCGATCTTCTGTCTTCGATCTTCTGTCTTCCGTCTTCTCCCTCCGTTCCTTCTCCCTACGTTCCTCGGATCCCTCGACCGAATGGAGCGCCCCACCGTGAAAGTCGCAGTCCTCGGCGCCGGTGCGATCGGCGCCTACGTCGGAGCCGCGCTGCACCGCGCAGGCGCCGACGTCCATCTCGTCGCCCGTGGACCGCATCTGGCGGCCATGAGGCAGCACGGAGTACGCGTACTGAGCCCACGCGGCGACTTCACCGCACGGGCCCGCGCCACCGACGACCCGGCCGGGATCGGACCGGTCGACTTCGTCTTCCTGGGCCTGAAGGCCAACTCGTACGCGGCGTGCGGGCCGCTGATCGAGCCGCTCCTGCACGAGACGACCGCGGTGGTCGCCGCACAGAACGGCATCCCCTGGTGGTACTTCCACCGGCACGGCGGCCCGCACGACGGCCACCGCGTCGAGAGCGTCGACCCGGGCGGCGCGGTCAGCGCGGTGCTCGCGCCCGAACGGGCCGTGGGCTGCGTCGTCTACGCCGCGACGGAGCTCGAAGGCCCCGGCGTCGTACGCCACTTGGAGGGCACCCGCTTCTCCATCGGGGAGCCCGACCGGTCCCGCTCGGAGCGCTGCGCCGCCTTCAGCGAGGCCATGGTGGCGGGCGGTCTGAAGTGCCCGGTCGAGCCCGAGCTGCGCGGCGACATCTGGATCAAGCTGCTCGGCAACATCTCCTTCAACCCGATCAGCGCGCTCGCCCGCGCCACGATGCGCGAGATGTGCCGGCACGGCGGCACCCGCCGCGTCATCGAGATCATGATGAACGAGACGCTCGCGGTGGCCGCGGCCCTCGGCTGCGAGCCGGACATCTCCGTGGAGCGCCGCCTCGCGGGCGCCGAACGCGTCGGCGACCACCGCACCTCCACCCTGCAGGACCTGGAGCGCGGCAAACCCCTGGAACTGGACGTGCTGCTCGCGGCCGTCGTCGAACTGGCCGACATCACCGGGGTTCCGGTGCCGACGCTCCGCACCGTCCACGCCATCTCGGACCTGCTCGCACTGAGGACCGCCGCATGAACACCTCGAGGACCGCCGTATGAGCAAACGCGACCGCACCCCCAAGACGTACACCCGGCTCACCCACCCCCTGGTCCGCGACTCCCGCGCCGAGCCCTTCCGCAGGGCGACCTGGGAGGAGGCGCTGACCAGGGCGGCGGAGGGCTTCCGGGCCGCGCGCGGCGCCTTCGGGATGTTCTCCTGCGCCCGCGCGACCAACGAAATGAACTACGTGGCACAGAAGTTCGCCCGCGTGGTGATGGGCACGAACAACGTCGACTCCTGCAACCGCACCTGCCACGCGCCGAGCGTCGCGGGCCTGTCCGCGGCCTTCGGCTCGGGCGGCGGCACCTCCTCGTACGAAGAGGTCGAGCACACGGACGTCATCGTGATGTGGGGCTCCAACGCCCGCTTCGCGCACCCGATCTTCTTCCAGCACGTCCTGAGGGGCATCAGGAACGGCGCCCGGATGTACGCCGTCGACCCGCGCCGCACCAAGACCGCGGAGTGGGCGGAGAGTTGGCTCGGCCCGAACGTCGGCACGGACATCCCGCTGGCGCACGCGATCGGCCGCGAGATCATCCACGCCGACCTGGCCAACCGCGCGTTCATCGAGCGCGCGACGACGGGCTACGAGGAGTACGCGGCCCTCGTCGAGCCCTGGACGCTGTCGCTCACCGAGCGGGTGACGGGCGTACCGGCCGCCGCCATAAGGGAGTTGGCGCACGCGTACGCACGCGCCGAGCGGGCGCAGCTGTGCTGGACGCTCGGCATCACCGAGCACCACAACGGCACGGACAACGTCCGCGCGCTGATCAACCTGTCGCTGCTGACGGGCCATGTGGGGCGATACGGCTCAGGGTTGCAGCCCCTGCGCGGCCAGAACAACGTGCAGGGCGGCGGCGACATGGGCGCCATCCCCAACCGCCTGCCCGGCTTCCAGGACATCCTCGACCCGGACACGCGCCTGAAGTTCGAGTCGGCCTGGGGCACGGTCATCCAGCCCCGCCACGGCCTCAACCTGACCGAGATGTTCGAGGCGATGGAGGAGGGCACCCTCAAGGCCGTCTACTGCATCGGCGAGAACCCTGCGCAGTCGGAGGCGGACAGCGGACAGGCGATGCGGCGCCTCGGCGCGCTGGACTTCCTGGTGGTGCAGGACATCTTCCTCACCAGGACGGCCGAGTTGGCGGACGTGGTGCTGCCCGCGACCGCCGCGTGGGCGGAGACCGACGGCACCACGACCAACAGCGAACGGCGCGTGCAGCGGGTGCGCAAGGCGGTGCGGCCGCCCGGTGAGGCGCGCGAGGACATCGACATCCTCTGCGAGCTCGCGGGGCTGCTCGGCCACGACTGGAAGTACGCGGACGCGCGGGCGGTCTGGGACGAGCTGCGCTCGGTGTCGCCGGACCACTACGGCATGACGTACGACCGTCTCGAATCCCTGCAGGGCATCCAATGGCCGTGCCCGGACGAGGACCGGCTCGAACCGACGTATCTGCACGGCAGGTTGTGGGACGCGGACCCCGCGCGACGGGGCCGGCTCGCCCCCTTCGGGCTCGTCGAGCACGATCCGCCGGTCGACCTGACCGACGAGGCGTATCCGATCCGGCTGACGACGGGGCGGCGCCTCGACTCGTACAACACCGGGGTGCAGAGCGGGAGTTTCGCGTCCCCGCTGCGGCGCGGCGAGTACATCGAGCTGTGCCCGGAGGACGCCGAGCGGTACGGGGTCGTGGCGGGTGAGCGGGTGCGGGTCTCCTCGCGGCGGGGCGCGGTGGTGGCGCCGGTGTGGGTGGACCCGGGCCTGCGGCCGGGGCTTGCCTTCATGACCATGCACTTTCCCGACGAGGTCGACACCAACCAGCTGACGATCGAGGCGAACTGCCCGATCGCGGGGACGGCGGAGTTCAAGGCCTCGGCGATACGGATCGACAAGCTGACGGCGGCTGTGAGGTTGTGAGGTGACGTCAAGTGGATCTGCGCTTCGGTGACAGCAAACCGACGGACGAGGAGCGGGCGGCCGTCGACGCGGTGCTCGGGCCTCCCGATTCGGCGTGGGAAGGGGCCGACGACCGCAGTGACGCGGATCTGCGGTGGGCGCGGGGCGGGCGGGCGGCGCGGGAGCGGCGGGATCTGCTGCTGCCGGGGCTGCACACGCTCAACGATCGCGTGGGGTGGGTGAGCGAGGGGGGCCTGGACTATCTCTGCCGACGGCTGACGGTGCCGCCGGCGGAGGGGTACGGGGTGGCGACGTTCTACTCCATGTTTTCGGTGCGGCCGCGGGCGCGGACGGTGGTGCGGGTGTGCACGGATGTGGTGTGTGGGCCGGGAGCCGAGAGGCTGGCTCCCGTGCCGGGGGCGACGGTCGAGCCGAGCCCGTGCCTCGGCCTCTGCGAACGGGCGCCGGCGGCGCTGGTGGTGCGGGCGGGGCTGCAAGCGGATTCCTTCCCCGACCCCGCCCCTTCCCGAAACGGGGGCTCCGCCCCAGACCCCGCTCCTCAAACGCCGGAGGGGCTGAAGGATTCGACCCGGTCCGGAGATCATCCAGCCCGTCCGGCGATTGAGGACGAACTCGGCGAAGCCGGTGATCGACCGAGCCACGGGCCGGCGGAGCCGGATAGTTCGGGAAGGGGCGGGATCGGGGAAAGGAACCACGCCACCGCCACCATCGCCCCGGCCGCACCCGCCACCCTCGCCCAAGCCGCCCTCACCCCCGCCGACGCCCCCGCCGAACCCCCCGCCTCCCACGCCGTCCCCCAAGCCGGCCAGGACGGCCTGATCCTGCTCAAGAGGATCGGCGCCGTCGACCCCGCGTCCCTCGACGACTACCGCGCCCACGGCGGCTGCACCGCCCTCCGCCGCGCCTTCGCCATCGGCCCCGCCGAAGTCATCCGCGAGGTCACCGACTCCGGACTCGTGGGGCGGGGCGGCGCCGCCTTCCCCACGGGACGGAAGTGGCAGGCCACCGCATCCCAGCCCGACCACCCGCACTACCTCGTCTGCAACGCCGACGAGTCCGAGCCCGGCACCTTCAAGGACCGCGTGATCATGGAGGGCGACCCGTACGCGCTCATCGAGGCGATGACCATCGCCGGGTACGCGACCGGCGCCCACCTCGGCTACCTCTATCTCCGCGGTGAGTACCCCCGCGCCCTGCGCAGGCTGGAACACGCCATCGCTCAGGCCCGCACCCGCGGCCTCCTCGGCGACGACGTCCTCGGCCAGGGCTACGCCTTCGACATCGAGATCCGCCGCGGCGCGGGCGCCTACATCTGCGGCGAGGAGACCGCCCTGTTCAACTCGATCGAGGGGTACAGAGGGGAGCCCCGCTCGAAGCCG
The DNA here is from genome assembly GCF_040647455.1 of Streptomyces sp. NPDC041068. Taxonomy (NCBI): domain Bacteria; kingdom Bacillati; phylum Actinomycetota; class Actinomycetes; order Kitasatosporales; family Streptomycetaceae; genus Streptomyces; species Streptomyces sp. NPDC041068. The sequence goes on along the minus strand of NZ_JBEZCG010000002.1, from coordinate 353,255 downwards.
CCCTTCCCCGTCGAGAAGGGCCTGTTCGGCAAGCCCACCGCCGAGAACAACGTCGAGACCCTCGTCAACGTCCTGCCGATCCTCACCATGGGCGCCGAGGCGTACGCCGCCATCGGCACCGCGAAGTCCACGGGACCCAAGCTCTTCTGCGTGTCCGGCGCCGTGGCCAGGCCCGGCCTCTACGAACTGCCCTTCGGCGCCACCCTCGGCGAGCTCCTCGACCTCGCCGGGCGGCCCGACAACCTCCGCGCGATCCTGCTCGGCGGAGCCGCGGGCGGCTTCGTGCGCCCCGACGAACTGGACATCCCCCTCACCTTCGAGGGGACCAGGGAGGCCGGGACCACGCTCGGCTCCGGCGTCGTGCTCGCCCTGGACGACACCGTGCCGCTCCCCCGGATCCTGCTGCGCATCGCGGAGTTCTTCCGCGACGAGTCCTGCGGCCAGTGCGTGCCCTGCCGGGTCGGCACCGTCCGCCAGGAGGAGGCCCTGCACCGCCTTCTCCAGCGCAGGGGCGTCGACGCCGCGGACGACATCGCGCTCCTGCGGGACGTGGGGCGGGCCATGCGGGACGCCTCGATCTGCGGCCTCGGGCAGACCGCGTGGAACGCCGTGGAATCCGCCATCGACCGCTTGGGGGCGTACGAATGACCGCGAACCGCCCGAGGAAGGCGACCGTCGCATGACCGCCGTACCGCTTCAACCGCCGCGCCGCCTCGTCGAGTTCACCCTCGACGGCCAGGAGGCACGGGTCCCCGAAGGGGCCACGCTCCTCGACGCCTGCCGCGCCGCGGGCAAGGACGTGCCGACGCTCTGCGAGGGCGACACCCTCACCCCCAAGAACGCGTGCCGCGTGTGCGTCGTGGAGGTGGAGGGCGCCCGCACCCTCGCCCCCGCCTGCTCCCGCAGGGCCGAGCCCGGCATGACCGTCCGCACGGACACCGAGCGCACCCGCCACAGCCGCAGGATCGTCCTCGAACTCCTGGCTTCCTCCGTCGACTTGTCGATGACCCCGAAGGTCGCCGCCTGGCTCAAGGAGTACGAGGCGAAGCCCGACCGCTTCGGCCCGGACGCGGCCCGCCTGAACGAGGAGCCGAAGGTCGACAACGACCTCTACGTCCGCGACTACGACAAGTGCGTCCTCTGCTACAAGTGCGTCGACGCCTGCGGCGAGCAGTGGCAGAACACCTTCGCGATCTCGGTCGCCGGGCGCGGCTTCGACGCCCGCATCGCCGTCGAGCACGACGCGCCGCTGACCGACTCCGCGTGCGTGTACTGCGGGAACTGCATCGAGGTCTGCCCCACGGGGGCGCTGAGCTTCAAGTCGGAGTTCGACATGCGGGCGGCCGGCACCTGGGACGAGTCCGCGCAGACCGAGACGACGACCGTGTGCGCGTACTGCGGAGTCGGCTGCAACCTGACGCTGCACGTGCAGGACAATGACATCGTCAAGGTCACCTCGCCGCACGACAACCCGGTGACCCACGGCAACCTCTGCATCAAGGGCCGCTTCGGCTACCAGCACGTACAGAACCGGGACTGATCAAGACATGGGACGAGTCACGGAGCGACGCAAGGTGATCCGGATCCGGGACGGGCGCGTCTCGGAGCGGCCTGACACCCTCGTCGCCGAGGAACCTCTGGAGATCCGGCTGAACGGCAAGCCGCTCGCCATCACCATGCGCACCCCGGGCGACGACTTCGCGCTCGCGGCCGGTTTCCTGGTGAGCGAGGGGGTCCTCGGCAGCGCGGAGGACCTCCAGAACATCGTGTACTGCGCGGGCGCCACGGAAGATGGTGCGAACACCTACAACGTGGTCGACGTGCGGACCGCGCCCGGCGTCGTCCTGCCCGACATCACCCTCGAACGCAACGTGTACATCACTTCCTCGTGCGGCCTCTGCGGCAAGGCGAGCCTGGACGCGGTCCGCACCACGGCCCGCTTCCCGATCGCCGACGCTCCCCCGGTCCGGCTCGACGTCGACCTGCTCGCGAGCCTGCCCGACCGGCTGCGCGCGTCCCAGCGCGTCTTCGACAGGACCGGGGGCCTGCACGCGGCCGCGCTCTTCTCCGAGGAGGGCGAGCTCCTCGACATAAAGGAGGACGTGGGGCGGCACAACGCCGTCGACAAGCTGGTGGGGCGCGCCCTGCAGAGCGGCCGCCTCCCGCTGTCCCGCGCGGTCCTGCTCGTCTCGGGCCGCGCCTCCTTCGAGCTGGCCCAGAAGGCGGTGATGGCGGGCGTCCCGGTGCTCGCCGCGGTCTCCGCGCCGTCCTCGCTCGCCGTCGACCTGGCCGCCGAGACCGGCCTGACGCTGGTCGGCTTCCTGCGCGGGTCCTCCATGAACGTGTACGCGGGCGAGCACCGCGTCGCCCTGCGGGCCGCGGCCGCCCAGGGCTGACCCGGGGCCACCCGCCGCACGGCGGCGGCGCCCCGGCCGGCGGGGAGCGCCCCCTGCGCCGGCCGGGCCCCCTGCCGTGCGCCCCTACGCCTCCTGGCCGCCGTCGACCCCGGAGATCCGGCCCAGCATCTCCAGGAACCGCTCCCGCTCCGCGGCCGAAAGCGGCGCGAGGAGTTCGGCGTTGGCCTGTTCGGCCGCCCGGGCGCACCGCTTGACCGCGCGCCTGCCGCGCGCCGTGATCGTGATCGCGTTCTTGCGTCGGTCCGTGGGGTCGGGCGCGCGGTCGACGAGCCCGTCGGCCTGTAGGTCGTTGAGGACGCCGACCATGTCCTTGGGGTCCAGCGCGACGCTGCGGCCGAGCTCCGCCTGGGCGACCGGGCCGAGGTCGGCGACGGCGGACAGCACCACGTGATGCCACATCTTCAGCCCCTCGCGGGCCAGCGCGTCGGCGACCAGGCCGCGGCCGCGGGCGGCCGCGCGGCCGAGCAGCCAGCTGGGCAGGGTGCGGATGGTGCTGGGCGCGGGCGGTGTCGTGGGCATGGGAGAAGCCTAGCCAATAATCGTTGGACTTCCCAATGGATTCGGGCTTACCGTTGGGGCTCCCAACGATTCCTCGCATCAGGAGGTGGTGCGGATGCGTCGCGTCCGCTATGAGCACGGCGGCGGTCCCGAGGTCCTGTTCCTGGAGGACGCCCCCGTCCCCGAACCCGGCCCGGGCGAGCTCCTCGTACGCGTCGAGGCGGTCGGCGTGACCCTGCCCGTCGTCCGCAAGGTCCGCGAGGCCCGCGACCCGATCGCGCTCGGCGGCGAGATCGCCGGGGAGGTCGTCGCGCTCGGCGAGGGGGTCACCGGCCATGCGCCCGGCGACCGCGTCACGGGCCTCGTCTTCGGGCACGGGTACGCCGAGTACGCCCTGCTCCACACCGCGATGGCCTCACCCGTCCCGGAGGGCGCGAGCACCGTGGACGCGGTGGCCCTGGTCCGCTCCGGCCTCGTCGCGTACGGAGCGCTGGACGCCGCGCGACCCGAGCCCGGCGAGGCGGCGCTCGTCACGGCCGCCGCGAGCGGAGTCGGCCATCTCGCCCTGCAACTCGCCCGGTCGAGGGGCGCCTCGCGCGTCGTGGGCGCCGTGTCCGCCCCCGGCAAGGCGGACTTCGTGCGGGGGCTGGGCGCCGACGAGGTCATCACGTACGACCGCGAGGCGTGGGGTGAACCCGTCGACTACGCCCTGGACGCGGTCGGCGGCGATCTCCTCGCGCCCGCCGTCAAGTCCCTTGCCCCGCACGGCAGACTGGTCGCCTACAGCTCGGGCGGCGGCACGATCGCGGCGTACGACCTGCTCGTCGGCGCGAAGTCCGTCATCGGCTTCCAGATGGGGCTCATCGCGCGCGGGCGCCCCGAGGTGTACGAGGCGTGGCGGCGGGAGCTGTGGCGGCTCTTCGCGGCGGGCGAGCTGCGACCCGCCGTGCACGCGGAGTTCGCGCTGGAGGACGCGGCGAAGGCGCACGAGGTGATCGAGACGCGGAGCAACCTGGGGAAGGTCGTACTGATCCCCTGACGCACGGGGCACCCCTGACGCACGGAGCGCCCCTGCCGCACGGAGCACCCCTGACGCACGGAGCCTTCCTGGCGTACGGGCCCTTCCTGACGCACGGGTCCTTGTGGGGTTCTGACGGCCCAAGTAGCGTCTGTGGCGCGCACGTTGGACGTGGGATGTCAGGATGTCCGGTCACCTGACGTCCCGGGGCGCCATCGCCCTGCTCCGTCAACGCCATGAGTCGCCGTCGCCAGGAAAGGCGGACCGCACCATGCCATCGAGTCTCCGTGTACGCCTCAGATCGCTCCGCACCGCCGCCGCTGCCGTGACCGCGGTGACCGCCGTCGCTCTGCTGCCCGCGCCCTCGGCGCAGGCCGAACAGGACGTGCGGACACCGCCGTTCGAGCAGCAGGTGCTGTTCAAGGCCTCCCAGGACCCGGGGTACGCCTGCTTCCGCATCCCGGCCGTCGTGAAGACCACGAAGGGCACGCTGCTCGCCTTCGCCGAGGGGCGGGTCAACGACTGCAGCGACGCGGGCGACATAGACCTGGTACTCAAGCGCTCGCACGACGGCGGCCGCACCTGGGGCCCGCTCCAGGTGATCAACGAAGGCGCGGGCGACACGCACGGCAATCCGGCACCGGTCGTGGACCGCGAGAGTGGCCGCGTCCTGCTCGCGGAGACCTACAACACCGGCCGCACGGACGGCAAGAACTGCGACGTGCCGTGCGACCGCACGCCCCACCTCCAGTACAGCGACGACGACGGCCGCAGCTGGTCCGCGCCGCGCGACCTGAGCGACGAGATCCTGCCGGAGGACTGGAACTCCTGGTACGCGACCGGGCCCGTGCACGGCATCCAGCTGACCCGCGGCCGGCACGCGGGGCGGCTCGCCTTCGCCGTCAACGCCGAGACGTGGAACGGCAGTCGGGTCACCGTCAACCACGCCGCACTGATCGTCAGCGACGACGGCGGCGACCACTGGGAGATCGGCGCGACGGATTCGTACCCGATCGCGGACGACGGCACGTTCCGCCAGAAGCCGTCCGAGATGACCATCACGGAGCGGCCCGACGGGGCGGTGTACATCAGCGGCCGCGAGCAGGACGGCACCGACCTCGGCCACCGTACGCACACGATCAGCCGCGACGGCGGCGACTCCTTCGCCGCCCCGTTCCGCGCCGTCCCCGACCTCTACACACCCCAAGTGCAAGGATCGACACTGCAGTTCGGCGGACGCATGCTCCTCGCCTGCCCCGGTGACCCCGACCGCCGCCGCACGATGCAGATCCGCTCCTCCTACGACGGCGGCCGCACCTGGGACAGCGTCGACCGGGGCACCACGGTGACCACGGACTGGTCCGGATACTCCGACATGGTGCGGGCCGACCGCTCGCACGTCGGCCTGATGTACGAGGGCGGCGCGGTCGACGCGCGCGACGAGATCCGCTTCGCGCGGTTCACCGAGGACTGGCTGACGCCGCGCCGCGGCCCGGACCCGACGACCCGCGACCACGCGCCGGGCGCCCGGTCCGCCGCGGTGCTCGGCGGCGCCCGCGAGACCGCGGGACGCTTCGGCGGCGCGCTCGCCTTCGACGGCACCGACGACGCCGTACGTCTACCCTTCCGCACCCGACTGCCGCTCGGCACGAAGGACTTCACCGCCTCGCTGTGGTTCCGCTACTCCGCGACGACCGGCGAGCAGCCCCTGCTGTGGATGGGCGGCATCGGCACCAACCAGCCGCAGGTGTGGCTGCGCGGCGAGCCCGCGAACAACCGCGTGACCGGCCTGATCACCACGCGGGACGGCGCGGTGCCCCCGAGGTCCGCCTCCGTGCGCACCACGAGCGCGTACAACGACGGCCAGTGGCACCACATCGCGCTGCGCCGGGGCGCCGGAAGCCTCACGCTGTTCCTCGACGGCACACCGCTCACCACCGCCGACGTACCGGGCTCGGTCAGCCGCAACTCGCCCTTCGGCGTGCACGTGGGGCAACGGCTCGACAGTCGCGCCCACTTCGCCGGATCCATCGACGAAGTGCGGGTGTACGACAGGGCGTTGAACGACACCGAGATGAGGTCTCTGCGCACCACCGATGCCCTTGTGACACGGGACACCGTCGTCCGACTCCCCATGGACCACGTGCGCGGCAGCAACTAACGTCCCGGGCGTGTCCGCCCGAGAACGCCCCTCCGCACGGCCGCGCAGGCTCTGGCTCGTCCTGCTGCTCGCCCTGGCCTGCGCGGCCGTGCTGCTCATCGCCCTCCCGGAAGACGACCGGGAGGGCGATGCGGCATGCCGGCCCCGGACCGTGGCGTCCTGGCGGGCGGACGAGAAGGTCACCGGGGAGTTCGCGCGCTACGGCGACGACACGACCCGCACCGACGACTGGACCGGCGGGGACGGCACCCACTCGGTGCGGCTCCCCGACGGGCGCGTCCTGTGGCTGTTCTCCGACACCTTCCTCGGCCAGGTCCACGCGCCCCCGAACCCCGCGGGCCAGCCGCACACCTGGCGCGACACGAACACGCCGATGGTGCGCAACTCGGCCGTGGTGATGTCCCGTTCGGGCACCCTGCGGCGCACCATCGCCGCGCCACTCTTCCCCGACCCCGCGCCCCAGCAGTGGCGCTGGCCGGTGGCGGCGCGCGTGGAGCCCCGCTCCCCCGGCTCGGACGAGCAGGTCGTACGCGTCCTGCTGTGGACCCGCATGGCGAGCCAGGGCCCCTGGATCTACGGCGTGCCGGTCGCCACGGAGGTCGCCACGCTCTCGCTGCCCGACCTGCGCGTCGAGAACATCGTCAAGGTCTCCGACCAGCAGTCGGTGGGCGATCCGGAAAAGCGGGTCCTGTACGGCACGACGACGGTCGACGACGACGGCTGGACGTACGTCTTCGGCGGCACGGACGCCCAGGCGACCTCGCGCCCGACCTCGCACGCCCACGTCGCGCGCGTCCCGCACGGCAGGCTCGCCGAGGCCTCCGCGTGGGAGTACTGGGACGGCGAGGAGTGGGGCCGGGACAACGCGTCGCGGTCCGTCCTCGGGGACGGCAGGCGCAAGGGGGTGGGCAGCGCGTTCACGGTGGTGCGGGACGAGGGGACATATGTGCTGTTCACCATGGCCGCGGGCGCCGAGGGCCTGACGACCGTCACGTCGTACTGGTCCTGCTCCCCCACCGGGCCCTGGCACGGCCCGTCCAAGGGCCTCGAGGCACCCCTGCCGAGGGACGGCGCGGCACGCCAGGACACGGCCGCCTACAACCCACAGGTCCACGCGGCGCTCGGCGGCAAGGGCCGCTTCGTCCTCAGTTACGACGTGAACTGGCTGGACGCGACGCCCGCGAACGCCCAGGCCAACATCAGCCGGAACGTGTCGCTGTACCGGCCGCGGTTCGTGTCGCTGCGGCTCGCGGCGGCTCGCTGACGAACTCCTCCGGGTCCCGCGAGCGGCGCTTGGCGATGACCGCGCAGACCATCAGCTGCATCTGGTGGAAGAGCATCAGCGGCAGGACGGCGAGCGAGGCCTGCGCGCCGAACAGGACGCTCGCCATGGGCAGCCCCGCGGCCAGGGACTTCTTCGACCCGGCGAACTGGATCGCGATACGGTCCGCGCGGCCGAAGCCGAGCTTCTTCGCGCCGTACCAGGTCACGGCCAGCATGGCGGCGAGCAGCACCGCCTCGACGCCGAGCAGCGCGAGCAGCCGCAGCGGGGTCACCTGGTGCCAGATGCCCTGCACCATGCCTTCGCTGAAGGCGGTGTACACGACGAGCAGGATCGAGCCGCGGTCGACGTACCCGAGGATCTTCTTGTGCCGCGCGATGAAGCTGCCCACCCACCGGCGCAGCAGCTGTCCCGCCACGAACGGCACGAGCAGCTGCAGCACGATCTTGATGATCGAGTCCGCCGAGAAGCCGCCCCCGCTGTTGCCGAGCAGTGCCGCCGCGAGCAGCGGGGTGAGCACGATGCCGGCGAGCGAGGAGAAGGAGCCCGCGCAGATCGCCGCGGGGACGTTGCCACGGGCCATCGACGTGAAGGCGATGGACGACTGGATCGTCGACGGCACCAGCGTGAGGAAGAGGAAGCCGCTGTACAGGGCGGGCGTCAGGACGTACGGGACGAGCCCCTTCGCCGCGAGCCCGAGCAGCGGGAAGACCGCGAACGTGCAGGCGAGGACCGTGACGTGGAGCCGCCAGTGCTTGAGCCCGTCGAGCGCCTCACGGGTGGAAAGGCGCGCCCCGTAGAGGAAGAAGAGCAGCGAGACGGCCGCGGTGGAGGCGCCGGACGCGACATCGGCGGCGGTGCCGCGGGCGGGCAGGAGTGCCGCGATTCCCACGGTCGCGAGCAACGCCACGATGTACGGGTCGACCGGCATCCAGGACGGCCACTTCAGGCGTTTCACGGTGCTCCATGCTCTCGGTGCGGGGTCGTGCCCTCGTCATGATCCTCCTGTTCCGGGCGATCGGGAATCCCGTACACCGCTCTGACTGTCATCACGTATCGCGATGAGCGGGTCTAGGCTTGCGTCCGTGTACGACCCTTCGCAGCTCCGCACCTTCCTCGCGGTCGCCCAGACGCTGAGCTTCACACGGGCCGCCCGCCGCCTCGCCCTGCGCCAGTCGACCGTCAGCCAGCACGTGCGCCGACTGGAGGACGCCGTCGGGCGGCAGCTGTTCACGCGCGACACCCACAGCGTGGAGCTGACCGAGGACGGCGAGGCCATGCTCGGCTTCGCCCGCCGGATCCTCGCGGAGCACGAACAGGCGGCGGCGTTCTTCACCGGACGGCGTCTGGGCGGGCGGCTGCGGTTCGGGGCGTCGGAGGACTTCGTCCTCACCCACCTCACGGACATCCTGGAGTCCTTCCGGCACGACCACCCGGACGTCGACCTCGAGCTGACCGTCGAGCTGTCCGGCACGCTGCACAAGCGACTGGACGCGGGCAAGCTCGACCTGGTGCTCGCCAAGCGACGCCCGGAGGATCCGCGCGGCGAGCTGGTCTGGCAGGACGACCTGGTCTGGATCGGCGCCGAGCGGCTCCGCCTGGATCCCGAACGCCCTGTACCGCTGATCGTCTATCCGCCGCCGGGCATCACGCGCGCCCTCGCCTTCGAGGCCCTGGAGCGGCGCGGCCGTGCCTGGCGCGTGGCCTGTACGAGCGGCAGCCTGAACGGCCTGGTGGCGGCGGCCCGCGCGGGCCTCGGCGTGATGGCGCACTCGCGCGGCCTGATCCCGCCGGGCCTGGTCCGCGTCCCCGACCGAGCGGGCCTGCCGGAGCTCGGCCCGGTCGACTTCGTGCTCCTGCACGGCGAACGGCGCGCCTCCGCGCAGGAGGCGGCGGACGCCCTGGCGGCGGCGATCCTCGCGGGCGGGGACCCGCTGCGCCGGGGCCGGGGCTGACGCGGTCAGGGCCTCGGCGGCGCACGCCGAGCCAGGAAGATCATGCGGGTGCTGCCCGCCTCGGGACGCGGCTCGTCCACGCGGTGCGCGCCGGACAGCCGCAGGCCGCTCCCCGCGAGGGCGGCCGCGATCTCGGCCGGGGCGTAGGACCGCTGCGCATGGGTCTCGTACGACGTACCGTGCGGCCCGCGGCGCACGATGCGTACCCGCCGCACGCGTCCCCCGTACTCCCCGCCCTGGGTGATCATGTCGAAGACCGCGTGACCCTCCGGCTCGAGGGCGTCCGCGAACGCCGCCAGGGCGGTGCGCAGGTCCGGGGGCGCGAGCAGATAGTTCAGGGTGTCGAACTGGCAGGTGAGGAGGGCGACCCGGTGCGGGAGCCGCAGGGCGCGCAGGTCCTGGAGGAGGAAGCGGGCGCCGTTCCCGCGGTTCTTGGCGAGCGCCTCGGCGAGCATGTGCGGCGAGCGGTCCACGCCCCACACCGGGTGGACCCCGCGATCCCTGAGGTAGGAGACGAAGGTGCCGGTGCCGCAGCCCACGTCGGCGGCGGAGCGGAAGACGAGGCCGTGGTGGCGCTCGATCCGTTCGAAGGCCCGCCGGAGCCGGGCGAAGGCATGGTCGCCGAGCAGGGCGTCGTAGTCGACCGCGAGGGCCTCGTAGGGGACGGCCATCTCACGGCAGCGGCAGGACGAAGTCGATGTTGGCGGGCGTGACGATGGTGACCACGGTGCCCGCGGGGATCTCCTGTCCGGCGCGGTAGGGGCCTCGGTCACTGACGATCACGCCGCCGTGCCGTGTCAGCCTCGGGTACTCGAAGGCCTGGTTCCGTCGGAGCCCGCCGCCCGACTTGGCCTCGAAGAGCCTGAGTCCGCTGCGGGGCGAGAGGGAGCCGACACAGTCGATGATCACTCGGTTCCCCTGGCTGCGGCGGGGCCCCGGCTGCGTGGCGAACAGGTAGGCGCGCACATGGACCTCGCGGGCCGAGTACGGGAAGTTGCGCCGGACGCGGTCGCACACCACGTCCGCGAAGGGCGCGCCGGGCGGGCGGTCGCCGGGCTGCGGCTTCTGCCAGCGGCCCTGAGGGTCGCGGGCCTGTTCCCGGAACACCTCCTCCATGCGGGCCAACTCCCGTAGCCGCTTCTGCCAGCGGCCCTGAGGGTCGCGGACCTGCCCCCGCACGACGTCCTCCACGCGGGCCAACTCCCTTAGCCGCTCCTCCAGTTGACCCCACTCGGGGCGCGCCAGGGCCGCCGCTCGCGCCCGGAGCACCAGATAGTGGGGGTCCGCGCCCGGCGGGAACGGCGCCAGGGACAGCCTGCCCGTCCTCGCGTCGAAGAGCAGGGCGGTGCCGACCCCGGACCCGCCGATCAGGCCCGCGAGCTTGCCCGCCTCGGCGAGCGCCGCCCCGAGCGCGACGACCGCCGCACCGGTCACACCTGCGGCGACGGCGAGATCAAGGACCTGACGCGCGCGGTTGAGCAGGTCCTTCACCGAGATCCCGGGGCCCGTGTCGCGCGGGAAGTCGAAGACCTCGCGGGGCGGCGGCGGGCGCCGCCCCGGCAGGACCGGGGGCGGGAGCGGCGGCGGGAAGGGCCGGACCGGCGGGACCGGCGCGGGCACCCCCGGTATCCAGGGCCCCGGCCTCGGAGGCATGAGGACGGGCGGCGGCACGGCGGCTGGTTCCGGGGGCCGGACGAGGCGGGACCGCAGCTCCGCCCGTAGCGGCGTCGACAGCTCGCAGTCGAAGAACCCCGCCAGGGGGTCGGACAGGTCGTTGAGGCGCCCTGCGAGCCGCCGAGCCACAGGAGCGTCAAGTGCACTGAAAAGACGGCGTAGTTCATCCGCGCGCCGGGCCTGGAGGGCCGTCTGCGCCGCGGTGATCGGCAGCCGCAGCTGCGCGATCAGCGTCGCCGACGCGGCGTCGTGGGGTGTGCTCCGCCGGTTGTACGTCGCGCAGGTGGGCCGCGGCGGCCCGGCCGGGCCTTGCCCAAGTGCGCCTGACGGGCCTGGCGTTCGTACGTACACCATCGCGTCCCGCTCCTCGTGTCCGTCGTCGCTCACAGAAGGCCCGGCGCGCCCCCGAACCGGGTGTCGTACCAGTGCCGCCCCAGGATCCGCCCGCCCACCTCGGTCAGCTCGTCCGCGCGCGAGGCCCCCGTGTTGCGGACGGTGAACTCGACGACGGCGCCCTCCGCGAGCCGGATGTCGACCGGAAAGCCGGACAGGCCCCACGGGTTGATGATGTGGCCGAAGGAGAGATACGGGTCCAGGGGCTGTACGTCGCTGCGGATCTGCCACCGGTAGCCCGGCGTCGCCACCCGCCCCGGGTCGCGCGCGAACAGGTCGGTGAACTGCGCGAAGTACTCCAGGACCCCGCAGTGCGTCGACGGCAGCGCGAACCGCGCGAGCACCACCTCCTCCCCCGGGCCCGGCGCGGCCACGACACTGGAGCTGTCGAAGATCCGGGCGTCCAGGGGACGCCCGCAGACCTCGCACTGACCCACGCCGGCCCGTCCGCAGACCGTCATGGCAGCTGGCCGAGCATCTTGTAGCCGTGCAGGACGAAGAACAGCTGGGCGTCCTCATAGAGGGGGCCCTCGGACACCTCGTCCACGACGACGCGGATGGTGGACCGGGGCAGGAACAGCATCGGCTTGGCCATGGGCCTGAACGGTCGCACCCCGTCGGAGCTGCCGAGCCCCGCGATGTTGTGGATCGCCCGGTTCTGCAGCTCGCGCCCGCTGCCGCTGTCGACGATGCTGTACGTGAAGTCGATGCCGCAGAAGCGCGCGAACAGGCAACGGGCCGCGTCCGCCGGGTCGTTGAACGCCGCCCCGACCAACACGTCGAAAGGTGGCGGCAGTTGGATGGCCTGGCCGTTGATCACCCCGCCCGTGGGCGGCGCGGGGATGAAGCTGTAGCCGATCGAGGTGGCCACGAACGCGCCGTCGACACTGATGTTGACGGTGTCCTCGACCCGGTTGCCCGCACGGCCGCGCAGCCTGAGGACCGCCACGTGGTCGAAGGGGACCTCCTTGGTCGAGGGCTGCGCCCACGCTCCCCGTCCGTTGCCCCGGTCGGGGTAGCGGGCCGGGACCTGCCCGTACTGCTGGTCGTCCTGCATCGTGACCTCCAGGTCACCAGAGCGGCCGCCAGAGTTCCGGGGCCTGGGCGGGGCGGCGGAACTCCCTTGTCCTCGTGCCGCGTTCGCGGACGTAGCCGTCCATGCCGCCCGGCTCCTCGTCGGCGGAGAGCGGCTCGTCCCCCTCGCCGTAGCCGCGCAGTTCCTCGTCCTCGTCGGACGGCGGCTGCTGCGCGGGCTGCACGGGCACCATGGGAGGCGCGACGTACGGAACCGGCATGGCCCGCGGCATCGGTGGACGCCTGCCCCTGACGGCGCGCAGCACCTGGGGAAGATACCGGGCGGCCAGCGGCAGGACCGTCTTGGCCAGGGCGGGCAGCACCGACCAGAACCCCACCGGGGAGCCGAGTCCGTCGTACCCCTCCACCCACTGGTAGAGCCGCCCGTCGCGCCCCTGGCGCACCTCGCCCGGCACGCACCGGGCGGTGCGCGGGGCATGCTGCTGGTAGGCGTGGCCGAGGTCCTCGTACTGGGCGAGGTCGTCGTACGCGCCGACCTCCTCGTACTGACCGAGGTCGGCGCAGGCGCCGCACCCGCCGTGGGCGCCGCACCCGTCGAGGCCCTGGACGGTCATCAACTCCTCGTCCGCGAGGCCGTCGTAGCCGCCATGGCCGCCGTAGCCGTCGAGCTCCGCGTCACCCGCGTAACCCTCGTAGCCCGCGTAACCCTCGTAGCCCTCGTATCCGTCGTGGAACATGGTGGTTGCCTCCCTACTGGACGTCGCGCTCCAGGTAGCCGTCGAGGACCACCCAGATGTGCCGGGGGCCCGTCTCGTCCGCGACGGACGTGGGCAGTCCGCGCGGGAAGAGCATTTCGACCCGGAAGTTCTGCTGCGGTTCGATGAACACCGGCTCGGCGAAGCGGAAGGTGGCCATCGGGTCGGGCGTCCCGTGACTGAGCGGGGACGAGCCGTTGCCCGAGACCACGCCCGCTCCGGAGGGGAACAGGTACGTCGGCGCCGTGATCGCCTCCTTCTCGCCGACGAGCAGCGTCACCACGGAACTGAACACCAGGTCCGGGATGAAGGAGTCCGGATGGTCGCGCACCGGCGCCGTGTCGCTCACCACGACGCGCATCGCCCGCGCCTCGAAGGTGTTCAGACTGGGCAGCACGCCGGCTGCCTGCATATTGGTCTCCAGGCGGGTCTTGTCCTGCACGTCGACGAAGAAGCGGATGACCCGAGGATCGGTCATCCTGTCCTCGAAGCGGTCCTGTTCGTCGCGGAGGAAGAAGGCGTCGTACAGAGGGCTGTGCAGCTTCTCCTTGACGCCGGTCACCCGTGCCATCGCCTTGTGCTCCTTTCGGCTTTCAGCGGTACCGCGGGGATCGCGGAACACGCGAGTACGCGTACGGGGCGGGCCGCCAGTGGGGGTACCGACGCCTGTGGACGGGGGCCACGCGGAACGGGACCACCGGGTAGTACGAAGGCGCGAACCCGGCGTCCCAGGGCCCCTGGCCCGGCACTCCGGCGGTCGGCGCTCCCGGGTACCGGAGCGCGGCCGCGAGCCTGGCCGCCGTACGCGGCCGGTAGGCGGGCTGCAGGCCCGTCCGCCAGATCCTGCGCAGCACCTGGCTCACCCACGGGTCCCGGCCGAGCTGCCCCTGGGCGCGCAGCCCGGCCCAGACGGCCCGGACGCGCGGGTCGCGCGCGGGCAGCCCCTCCCGGCGTACGGCCGCGACCAGTTCCGCCGCCGGTCCCGCCGGCAGTTGGCCGAGGGTGCCGTCCACCGCCATTGCGTTCATGACACGCCCCTTTCGTGTTCGGTTTCGCGTACGGAGCGGAACGACCTTCTTCACCGGGCTGTCGGGCGCCCACCCCATGGGATGCGGCATCGTCGCGTCCAGGGCGATCCAGCGGCCCCGGTACTCGGCCTCGGGATACACGTGGGTGAACAGGCCGGGGCGGTCCGCGTCGGGCCCGACGAGCACGATGCGGACCTGGTGCCCGACAGACTGGAGCAGCGCGCCGATCAGGATCGTCATGTCGTCGCAGTCGCCCGCGCGCAGCTGGAGCATCCGCCGTGCGGAGTGCAGCAGTTCGACCCGGTGCGGGTCGCGGGTGTAGCGGACGGTCCGCCGCACCCACTCGAACAGGGCCCGGATCTCCCCGAGATAGTCCTTGGGTCGCACCCCTCGCTCCTTGAGGAGCCCCACCGCCCTGCGGCGTACGGTCATGTCCTTGCCGCCCTGGAGGATCAGCGACCTCATGTGCCACACGGTCCGCTCGGTCCCCGCGGCGCCGGACGGCACTCGATAGGTGGTGATGCGCATGCTCATCCCCGCACGCTGTCGATGAGTGCCCGCGCGCTCAGCCGCCGCGTGAAGCAGCCGCCCGAGGCCGGGTACACCAGCATGTCGGTGCGGTGCGCGGAGCAGAGCACCACGGTCGTGCCCGGGACGGTGGCCGCCGTGCGCGCCGCGAACGCCGCCGGGGCGCCGCCGTCTCCCGGCCCCGCCTCCAGGACCAGCGCGTCGGGGCGGCGAGCGGCCATCACCTCGGCCACCGTGTCCGCCCCGCACTCCTCGACCAGGATTCCGGGGTGCCGCAGGATGGACCTGATGCCGTGTCCCGCGATGCCGCCGAAGCCGACCACCAGTACGCGCAGCACATGTCGCCTCCCCTGGAGGGTCGTTCACGGCTCTGACAGGCTTCGACGCTAGGCCGGTGCCGGGCCGGGAACGAGAGTCCCGCGGGCAGCCAAAGGGACAGGCGGCGGGGCAGCCAGTGGGGCAGGCGGCGGGGCAACCAGTAGGGCAGCCGTCCGGGCACAGGGCCCGACAGCCGTGCCTACAGCGCGCCTTGGCGCACCACGATCGCCACCGCATGGGCCCGCGTGCGGCAGTTCAGCTTGGCCAGGGTGTCGTGCACGATGTTCTTCACGGTGCGCTCCGAGTAGCAGAGCGTGCCCGCTATCTCCCGGGTGCTGCTGCCCTCCGCGAGCAGCCTGAGGACGTCGAGCTCACGCCGGGCGAGCAGCCTCGCCGCCGCCCGCAGCACCAGGGGTTCGCCGCCCGCGCCGGAGAGGAGACCGGTGAGGACGGCGGGCGGCAGCGACCCCGCCCCCGACGCGACGGCGTCGACCGCGGCGACCAGCGAGTCGGGGGTCATGTCCGCCCGGACGAGCAGCCCTGTGAAGCCGTGTTCCAGCGCGGTGCGCACGAGTTCGGGGCGGGCCGTGTCGAGCACGCCGAGCCGCGGAAGTGGCCGCTCGGCGACGAGCCGGGCCAGCACGGCGAGCCCCGCCCCGTCCGCCTCGGTCAACAGGAGGGCGGCGGAGCCGAGTTCGGGCTCGGGACACAGGCGCGCGCTCTCCCCGACGATCACGAAACCGGCCCTGGTGAGGCAGTCGGCCATACCCCGACGGAAGATCACGTTCGGCTCGTCCAGCCACAGCGGGACTTCTGCGCGCTTCATCCGGCAAGCAGAGCAGCTCGCGGCTGCCCGGGAGAAGCGGCCACAAGGGCCGACCTCCGGGTACTCCGGGGCCGGCCTCTGCCCCGAAGGGCAGCCCGGCTTCCCCTGCGGGGCCCTTCACCGCATCCGCGTCATCCGCGTCATCCACGTCGGCTGCGTCAGCTGCGTCCTCCGCGTCAGATGAGCCCCCGCCGTATCCCCTCCGCCACCGCCTGGGCGCGGCTGCGGGCGCCGAGCCGGAGCTGCGTCTGGTGCACCACGCTCTTGACGGTGCGTTCGGAGAAGCCGATCCGCTCGGCGATCTCCCGTGTGCCGTACCCGTCGGCGAGGAGCCGGAGCACGTCCCGCATGCGTTCCGGCAGTACGCCGCCCTGTCCCCCGTCCCCTGCCCGCACCGGTGGCGGCAGCGGGCCCACGAAGAGACCGCACGCGGCGGCACGGACGGCGGCCAGCACCTGTTCCTCGGTGAGACCGGTGCGCGAGAGCACCGTGTCGGCCGGTCCTTGGGACGGCCGTCCGTCGGCCCTGCCCGGCTCACCGCAGATCAGCGTGGGCGGCCCGGGTCCTGTGAGCCCCGCGGCGGCGAGGGCCGACGCGAGGACGACGTCGACCGGTTCGGGTACGGGACCGGCCCGCGCGTCGTACGCGACGAGGAACGTCTCGTCGGTCTCCAGGCAGGCGACGAGTCCGCGGCGAAAGATGTCGTTCTCGTCCACCACCGCGACCCGGATCACCTTGCGGGGTCCGCTCCCGGACGCCCGACCGTGTCCGGACGCTTCCTGCGCCGCCACCACCCGACCACCCCCCGAGGGCAACAGAGCCCCTGCGCCTCGATTATTCGCGCACCCGCGCGGGCTGCACCAGTCCCGGCGGCTGGGGCAGCGGCCGCGGATAGGTGAGCTGCTTGAAACGCCGCAGGTAGGGCGCCGATTCCACGTGCCGCACGCCGTCGAGCGAGCCCAACTTGTCGCTCAGGTAGGCGTAGAGCTCACCCGTGTCACGGGCCACCACGCTCGCCATCATGTTGGCGGGTCCTGTGATCGCCGAGACATGGGCGATCTCGGGGTGCTCGGCCATCGCCCTGCCGACCGCGTCGAGCGCCCCGGGGTCGACGGTGACCCAGAGCATGGCGGCGGTGGAGAAACCGAAGGACGCGGTGTCGTACTCGGTGTCGATGTAGAGCGCGCCCGAGTCGCGCAGCGCCACGATGCGGCGCTTGACGGAGGACTCGGAGCGGCCGGTGAGCCGCTGGAGTTCGGGGTAGGTGACGCGGCCGTCGCTCTTGAGGGCGGCGATCAGGGGTTCGTCGTCGGGGGTGGTGCGGGCCGGTCCCGGGGCGGCCCGTGGTGCGGCGGGGCGCAGGGCGGCGACCTGGTCGTCGGTGAGCAGGCGCTGCTTGCCGATCCAGCCGGTGCGGCCGCCGTAGAAGCGGTGCAGGAGCTGGTGCGCGGTGATCTCGATGATCTGCCGGGTGCGCAGGAGCTTGCCGAAGAGCAGGTCGTCGTAGTCGCCGGGGTTGCGGGGCAGCGTCATGCAGACCACTTCGGTGCCCGCCGACGTGAGGTGCACCCAGGCCGTGTCGGGGCGGCGGGCCAGGGCCGCCGCGATGGCCTCGGCGCCGTCGGGCGCGCAGCGCAGGCGCAGCATCCACTGGTCGCGGCCGAGCCGTTCGGGGTCGCGGACGCCGACGATGCGCAGTCCGGCCTCGGCGCACATGCGCCGGTAGCGGCGGGCGACGGTCTGGTCGGAGACGCCGAGGACGCTCGCGATCCGGCTGAAGGGCGCCCTGCCGTCGACCTCCAGGGCGTGCAGGAGCTTGAGATCGAGCTCGTCGAACACTTCGGATTCCCTCACCTGATCACCTCTTGATGTCGGATTACGGCGCTGTGGACTCCCGCAGCACCGGGATCGTCCGTCACCACCTCATCGTACGAGGGCACGCACATCCGCCCGACGACGTGGGACGAGGAGAAAGAGGATGCGTACATGGGGGCCGCTCACCGCGGTGTCTCTGGGGACGTTCATGCTGCTGCTGGACGTGACGATCGTGGTCGTGGCGCTGCCCGACATGGCGCGGGCGCTGAACGCCTCGCTGAGTGATCTGCAGTGGGTCATCGACGGCTACGCGCTCGCGCTCGCCGCGCTGCTCCTGGGCGTCGGCGCCGCGGCCGACGTGCTCGGCAGACGACGGCTCAACGTCATCGGCACCGCGCTGTTCGCCGTGGCCTCGCTCGGCTGCGGGCTCGCGTCGGACGCGGAGCTGCTCGTGGCGGCCCGCGCCCTGCAGGGCCTGGGCGCCGCCGCGATGTTCGCCACGACGCTGCCGCTGCTCGGCGCCGCCTACCAGGGCCGTGACCGGTCGGTCGCGCTCGGCGTGTGGGGCGCGGTGAGCGGGGCGTCCGCCGCGCTCGGCCCGATCGTGGGCGGGCTGCTCACCGAAGGGCCCGGCTGGCGCTGGATCTTCTTCGTGAACCTGCCGGTGAGCGTGGCGTCGATCTGGCTGACGCTGCGCGTGGTGCCGGAGTCGAAGGGACCCTCCGGGCGGCGGATCGACTGGGCGGGCACGGCGGCGTTCGCGTGCTTCGCGGGAGCGGGCACGTACGGCGTGCTGCGCGGCGGCGCGGAGGGCTGGGCCTCGGCGGTCACCGGCACGGCCTTCGCGGTCTCGGCGCTCGCGCTGCTCTGCTTCGTCCTGGTCGAACGGAGCGTCGCGCACCCGCTCCTGGACCTGCGGCTGCTGCGCAAGCCCGCCTTCACCGGGGTGCTGCTCGGCGCGATCGGCTACAACGCCGCGGCCTTCGGCGTCATCCCGTACCTCTCCATCTGGCTGCAGACCGTGCTCGGCATGAGCCCGGTGCGCGGCAGCCTGGTGCTGCTTCCGCTCGCCGCGACGTCCTTCGTGGTGGCGGCGATCGGCGGTCGGCTGCTGCACGGCGTCGCGCCGCGCCTGGTCATCGGCGTGGGGCTGCTCCTGATCGGCGCGGGCGGTCTGTGCATGGCGGTGCTGGACGCCAGTTCGTCCTGGGTGGCGCTCACTCCGGGCCTGACGCTCGCGGGGATCGGCGCGGGCCTGGTGGCCCCCGCCCTCGCGGGTGCCGCGCTCGCCGCGGTGCCGCCCGCGAACTCGGGGATGGCGGGCGGCGCGGTCAACACGTTCCGCCAGCTCGGGTACGCGGTCGGCGTCGCCCTGTTCGGGACGGTGCTGACCTCGCGGATGCAGGACTCCCTCGGCCACGACGCGGCGCACACCGCGGCGGGCGGCGGCGCCTCGGCCCTGCACGGCACGGTCTCCGTGGACGCGGTGCGCTCGGCCTTCGCCTCGGGTCTGAACGGCGCGTCCCTGACGGCGGGCGTCACGGGCCTGGTCGCCGGGATCCTGGTCCTCGTACTGGTGCGCACGCCTCGGGAGGAGCCGGGAACGACGGCGGCTCCGGTCCGGGCGGCGGGAACTCCCGCCCGGACGGAGCGTGTCGAGGAGCACGTGGGGTGATCGGTTCCGCCGCGCGTCGGCGGCCGGACCGCCCCTGACCCGACCGGGCCAGGGGCGGTCCACGTCAGCCGCCCAGCGTGATCGCGGCCGCGATGGCCGGGCCGAAGGCGCCGCCGAGCTGGTAGCAGAGGCTGAACAGGCCGATCGCGGTGGGGCGTTGGGCCGTCGGCGTGGCCGCGGTCGCGTACACCGCGAGCGTCGCCTGGCCCGCGCTGGCGGTCAGCACGGCCAGGGTCGCGGCCAGCAGGAGCAGCGGTGCCCAGGGGGCGAGCGCGGCGGTGAACGGGGCGAGCACGCCGACGGTGAGCAGGATCGCCAGGACCCGGGGGCGGGTCATGCGGGCCGAGGCCGCGGCCAGCGCCATGGCGAGCGCCGATCCCGCGAGGAGGGCGACCAGCTGACCGGTGCCGATCGTGGAGGCCGACCATCCCGTGCGGTCGCGCAGCAGCTGCGGAACGGTGAACAGCAGGGTGAAGTACGAGGTGGCGAAGGCGCAGGCGAGCAGGGCGGAGAGCACGAACGCGCGGGTGCGCAGCAGGGAGACCGGGACGAAGCCGGTGGGGTGGGAGCGGATGTGCAGGGCAAGGAGCGCGGCCGCCACCAGAGACGCGGCCACTGCGGGGAGCGGATGGCGCGGAATGAGGACCAGCGCCGTCGCGGTCAGGACAAGCAGGGCGGCGCCCCGGCCGTCGAAGGGGGTGCTGTGCTTCGGTGCGGACAGGTCGGCGCGGCGCATGACCGCCGGCACGGCGAAGAGGGTGACCGCGCCGACCGCCAGGGACAGCCGCCAGGAGGCGGTGTCCGCTATCGCCGAGCCGAGCAGCGGGCCGACCGCCCCCAGCGTTCCGAAGCCCGCGGTGATCACGCCCATCCTGCGGACCGAGCCCGCCAGGCTCATCGCCGCGGTGACCAGGCCCGCGCCGCCCGCGGCCTGGGCCGCCCTGCCCGCCATGGCCAGGGGCAGCCAGGGCGCGACGGCGAGGACCGCGGTGCCCGCCACGATCAGGGCGGCGCTCAGCTTGAGCGTGACACCGAGGCCCTTGCGGCGCAGCAGGCCCGCCATCAGCGGGGTGCCGACGGCCATGGCCCAGGCGAAGACGGTGACGAGCCAGGTCGCGGTGGCCGTGCGGACTCCGAGCGACTGGGCCATGTCGGGCAGGATCAGGACGGGGCCGTTGGCGCTCGCGGCGACCGGGGTGGCCAGCAGAGCCAGCCATACGGCGGGCACTTGACGCGGGTCGGAGCCGGTTCGAGGTTCGGGTCGTGTCCGGGTTCCGGGTCGTGTCCGGGTTCCGGTTCGTGTCCGGGTTCCGGTTCGCGTGAGAACAGACATGGCAGGCAGCTCCGGCAGGTGGGGCGATCGGCGGGGAAAGGCGGTGCGGTCAGGAGCCGCGCGGATCAGACCGTCGTGACGACCTCGTCATAGGCGAGCCGCGGCGAGCGCGGGTACCAGGCGTCGGGGCCGGGGCGGCCGATGTTCACGACCATCAGCGGGGTGTGGTCGTCGTCGAGGAACTCCTTCCGCACGCCCGGGAAGTCGAGCCCGGTCATCGGCCCCGCGGCCAGCCCCGCCGCGCGCACGCCGAGAATGAAGTACGCCGCCTGGAGCGCCGCGTTGAGCAGCGCGGACTCCTCACGGACCCCGCGGTCGGCGAAGAAGAGGTCCTTGGCCTGCGGGAAGTGCGGGAGCAGCGACGGGAGTTCCTCGTGGAACTCGTTGTCGGCGGCGAGTATCGCGACCAGCGGGGCGGCCGCGGTCTTCGGCCTGTTGCCCTCGGCCATGAGGTCCACGAGCCGCCCCCGGGCCTCGGCCGACCGGACGAGGACCACCCGCAGCGGCGACTGGTTGTAGGCGGTGGGCGCGTACTTGACCAGGTCGTAGACCGCCTGGATCTGCTCGTCGGTGACCGGCTCGTCGGTGAACGTGTTGGCGGTACGGGCCTCGCGGAAGAGGAGGTCCTGGGCGGCGGGGTGGAGGGACAGCTCGGACATCGGGCGCTCCTGTCGTTCAGACTCGGCAATCTCAATGACGAGATAGAAGCATCCGACTTTCCCAGAGTCAAGTATCTCGAATCTAAGAGACTTATGACTGATAGAGTCCCATCCGAGAGAGTTCGTATCGAGAGGAGTGGCGGCGATGAGCGATGCGGTGGACGCGATCATCGGCCAGTGGGTCAAGGAGCGCCCCGACGCGGCAGGAGACCTCTGGCCGGTGCAGCTCTTCGGGCGCATCCAGCGGCTCGCCCTGGTCGTCGACAAGTCGGTGAAGGAGATCTCGGCCAAACACGGCCTCGACGTCGGCGAGTTCGACGTCCTCACCACACTGCAGCGCTCCGGACCGCCCTACGCCCTCACCGCGGGGACCTTCCTCAAGGCGTCCATGGTGTCGTCGGGCACCATCACCAACCGCGTCGACAAGATGGAGGCCAAGGGCCTGGTGGAGCGGGTGCGCGACGGAGGGGACCGGCGCACCGTCAAGATCCGCCTCACCGAGCACGGGCACGAGGTCACCCGGGCCGTCTTCACCGACCACCTGGCGAACTACGCGCGACTGCTCGCCGACGTGGACGCCGAGCTGGTTGACAAGGCCGGCGACGGCCTGCGCCAGGTCCTCGAGGCCCTCGGCGACACGTCCATCACCTGACGGCCGCCGCCGGGTGACGGCCACCCGAAGTGGCACCCGCCCACGAGGGGCGCGCACCCGTGGGGATCCGTCACCCACCCTCTGTGTGCCGCGTACAGATTCGGTGGAGATTACGCCACCGAAACTTACTCCAGCGTAAGTAAGTTGTCCGGCCCTTCCCCTTGTGGCCGCATTTCACCGGCTGACCTGTGCCGATGGTCCGCACCGAGCGCGCCGGAACCCCCTCCCGAAGCCGCGCGGCGTGGGGTACGGTCACGGCGCTGTGCGGAGCGCCACAAGGAGCATCATTGCGCGAGTTCACGAACCCTCCGATGGCGTCGGCGCCGCTGGTGGGCGGCCTTGCCGACGTCGTGTTCGACCATGCCCTTGAAGACCCCCTGCGCATCGCGTTCGGCCGCAAGACCGACGGGCGCTGGCACGACGTGACCTCGGCCGAGTTCCGCGACGAGGTGCTCGCCCTGGCCAAGGGACTGATAGCCCAGGGCGTGCGGTTCGGCGACCGCGTCGCCATCATGTCCCGCACCCGCTACGAGTGGACGCTGTTCGACTTCGCGCTCTGGAGCATCGGCGCCCAGGTCGTGCCGATCTATCCGACCTCCTCGGCCGAGCAGGTCTTCTGGATGCTGCACGACGCACAGGTCTCCGCCGCCATGGTCGAGCACGAGGACCACGCGATGACGATCGGCTCGGTGATCGACCGCCTTCCGCAGCTGCGCAGGCTGTGGCAGCTGGACGCCGACGCGGTGGGCGAACTGAACGGCGCGGGGCGCGACATCGACGACGAGGTGGTGCACCGCCACCGCCGCGCGGTCACGCCCGACTCGATCGCCACGATCATCTACACCTCAGGCACCACGGGCCGCCCCAAGGGCTGTCTGATCTCCCACGCGAACTTCATGTTCGAGGCGGACGTGATGGTGGCCCGCTGGGAGCCGGTCTTCCACTCCAAGCGCGGCGACGAGGCGACGACCCTGCTCTTCCTGCCGCTC
The DNA here is from genome assembly GCF_040647455.1 of Streptomyces sp. NPDC041068. Taxonomy (NCBI): domain Bacteria; kingdom Bacillati; phylum Actinomycetota; class Actinomycetes; order Kitasatosporales; family Streptomycetaceae; genus Streptomyces; species Streptomyces sp. NPDC041068. Next base: position 330,244 of record NZ_JBEZCG010000002.1, on the reverse strand, counting down.
GCGCACGTCTTCGGCCGCATGGTGCAGGTCGCCGCCGTGCGCGGCCGGGTCAAGATGGGCCACCAGCCGAACCTCAACGCGGCGGCGCTGCTGCCCGATCTGGCGGCGTTCCGGCCCTCGTTCATCCTGGCCGTGCCGTACATCTTCGAGAAGGTCTTCAACGCGGCGCGGCGCAAGGCGGAGAAGGACGGCAAGGCGGGCCCCTTCGACAAGGCCGTGGAGTGCGCCGTGCGGTACGCGGACGCGATGGAGGCCAGGGCCTTCGACACGGGTCCCGGGCCCAGCGCGGGGCTTCGCATGCAGCACCAGCTCTTCGAGAAGCTCGTCTACTCCAAGGTGCGCGAGGCGATGGGCGGCCGGGTGCGGCACGCGATGTCCGGCGGCTCGGGGATGGACCGCCGCCTCGGCCTGTTCTTCGCGGGCGCGGGCGTGACGATCTACGAGGGGTACGGCCTGACCGAGTCGACGGCGGCCGCGACCGCCAACCCGCCCGAGCGCACCCGCTACGGCACGGTCGGCCAGGCCATTCCCGGCACGACCGTGCACATCGCGGAGGACGGCGAGGTCTGGCTGCACGGCGGCAACGTCTTCCAGGGCTATCTCAACGACCCCAAGGCCACCGACGCGACCCTGCACGACGGCTGGCTGGCCACCGGCGACCTGGGCTCGCTCGACGAGGACGGCTATCTGACGATCACCGGGCGCAAGAAGGAGATCCTGGTGACGTCCGGCGGCAAGAGCGTCTCGCCGGCCCAGCTGGAGGAGCGGGTGCGCGACCACCCTCTGGTCGCGCAGTGCATCGTCGTCGGCAACGACCGCCCCTACATCGCGGCCCTCGTCACGCTGGACTCCGAGGCCGTGGAGCACTGGCTGACCATGCGCCGCAAGCCGATCATGGAGCCGGGCGACCTGGTGCGCGACCCGGACCTGGAGACCGAGGTGCGGCGGGCGGTCGTGGCCGCCAACACCCTTGTCTCGCAGGCCGAATCGATTCGTACGTTCCGCATACTGGCGCACCAGTTCAGCGAGGAGCACGGGCTGCTCACGCCCTCCCTGAAGCTGAAGCGGAAGGCCATCGAGCAGGCGTACTCGACGGAGGTCGAGGCGCTGTACCGCACCTGACGACGCGCCGCACCGCTCCCCGCGACGTGCCGTATCGTCCCCGCCAGCACAATCTGACGGCTCATCAATTACCGATGCGTCAGTTATTGACGCCTCATCAGGTCACGCACAGAATCAGCCCCACTTCGACTTCAGGGGGCTCGAACGTGTCGCGATCGATCCGCACCATCACCGCCGCCGTGGCGGCCCTGCTGCTCGCCACCTCCTGCAACTCCGCCTCCAACAGCGGCGGTTCACCGGAAGGCGGCGGGGCGAAGGAAGGCGGCTCCGTACGCGGAGTGACCGACGACTCCGTCAAGGTCGGCGGCATCGTCTCCATGACGACCGCGAGCGGCTACAGCAAGAAGGACACCGACCTCGGCGCGAAGGCCCGCTTCGACCGCGCCAACGCCGAGGGCGGTGTGCACGGGCGGAAGATCGACTACCTGGGCGCGGAGGACGACGGCCAGGACCCGGGCAAGAACCTCGCCGCGGCCCGCAAGCTCGTCCAGCAGGAGAAGGTGTTCGCCATCTCCCCGATGAGCTCGGTCACCTTCTCCGGCGCGGACTTCCTGCAGAAGCAGAAGGTGCCCACGTTCGGCTGGGGCACCATCCCGCCCTTCTGCGGACCCAGTTACATGTACGGATTCGGCGGCTGCATGGTGCCGATGCCCGGCGGCACCATCACGCAGAGCTGGCCCGAGGGCCTGAAGAAGGTCATGGGCGGCGCCAAGGGCAAGTCGGTGGCCATCCTCGCCAACGACAACGACGCGGGCACCTTCGCCATCCGCACCTACAAGCAGTCCTTCGCGGCTGCCGGGTACAAGGTCACGTACGCCAAGTCGACCGTCCCCGCCACCTCCGTGCCGAGCGACTGGTCGGCGTACACCAAGGAGATCCTGCGCTCCGACGGCGGCAGGGCGCCGGACGCGGTCGTCTCCGTCATGCAGACCCCGTACAACATCGGCCTGTTCACGGCGGTCAAGCGCGCCGGATTCAAGGGCGTCATCACCGACCCGACCGACTACGACCCCGGGCTGCTCGCCAAGAGCGCGACGAGGAAGGCCCTGGACGGCGTGCACATCCTCCTGGCCTTCCAGCCGTTCGAGCAGGACAGCGCGGACATGCGGCAGTTCAAGGAGGACATCAGGAAGGCGGCGGGCAAGGACGTGCCGCTCAACATGCACATGATGACCGGCTACATGTCGGCCGACCTCTTCCTCGCCGTCGCCGAGAAGGCGGGCAAGGACCTCACCGTCGACTCCTTCCAGCAGGCGGCGAACGGCTACTCCGACACCGACACCATGGTCGGTGACCGCAGCCTGCCCAAGGGGCAGAAGGAGTCGTTCGGCTGCGGCGCCCTCGTCCAGCTCAAGGGCGGGAAGTACGCGGTGTCGTCCCCCTTCACGTGCTACGAACCCATCCCCTTCACGTAAGGGCGGGCCGCCATGTCGGACCTCCTTGGATTCGTGCTGAGCGGTCTCGTCTCGGGCGCCCTGTACGCCCTCCTCGCGACGGGCCTCGTCCTGTCCTACTCGGCCTCCGGCCTCTTCAACTTCGCGCACGGCGCGACCGCGTACCTCTGCGCGCTCGCCTTCTACGAACTGCACTCCGGCTTCGGCTGGCCCGCCGTGCCGACGGCGCTGCTGCTCGTCGTCGTGGTCGCCCCGGCGCTCGGCCGGGGCCTGGACCGCCTGATGTTCCGCAAGCTGGCGCGGGTCGGCGAGACCGCGCAGATCGTGGCGACGATCGGTCTGCTCGTGGCGCTGCCCGCGCTGGGCCTGTGGGTGGTGGAGCTCCTTGAGGACGCGGGGGCCCCGGTCGAACCGGCGGAGAACCAGTTCGGTCTGCCGGGCGTCGGCCCGAGCCCCGCCACGTCCTGGCAGTTGGCGGACGGCGTCGGCATCGACTCCGACCAGCTGATCACCTGGGTGGCCACGGCGGTGGTGGCGGTCGGCCTGTGGATCCTGATGCGGCACACCCCGCTCGGCCTCAGGCTGCGGGCCGCCGTCGACAACCGCTCGCTGGTGGAGCTGCGCGGCATGAGCGCGGACCGGCTCTCGTCGGTGGCGTGGATGCTGTCGTCGGGCCTCGCGGGCCTGGCGGGCGTGCTCGCGACGCCACTGCTCGGCCTGTCCTCGCACGACTTCACCCTGTTCCTGTTCGTCTCCGCCACGGCCGCCGTCCTCGGCCGCTTCCTCTCCATCCCGCTCGCCTTCGCCGGCGGCCTCGGGCTCGGGGTGCTGCAGAACCTCGTGGCGGGTTACGCCGATTTCGCGGAGCGCATCACCGGCTTCCGCACGGCCGTGCCCTTCCTGATCCTGTTCGCCGGGCTGCTCCTGCTGACACGGCGGCAGCGGACGGCGGGCACGGCGGCGGTGGACGCACCGCCGATCGACTATCTCGCCGGGCGGTCGTGGGCGCGCAGATGGGGGCCGTGGGCACTGGCGGCGGTGCTGCTGGCCGTTGGTTTCTACACGGTGACGACCCCTTTCTGGAGCGGGATCCTCGCCCAAGGCCTGGCGATCTCCCTGGTGTTCATCTCCTTCACGGTGGTGACGGGGCTCGGCGCGATGGTGTCCCTCGCCCAGGCCACGTTCGTGACGGGCGCGGCGCTGGTGGCCGGTCTCCTGATGAGCCACGGCTGGCCGTTCGCCGCGGCGGCGCTGGTGGGCACGTGCGCGGCGGCGGCGCTCGGCGCGCTCGTGGCGCTGCCCGCGCTGCGGCTCGGCGGGCGCTCGCTGGCCCTCGCGACCCTGGCGCTCGCCTTCCTCGCCGATCAAGTCCTGTTCCAGATGGGGTGGTTGCGCAACGGCGACACCGGCTGGGAGATCCCCCGGCCCGTCTTCGGCCCCGTCGACCTCTCGGACGACCGGGCCATGGGGGTCGCGATGGTCGTCCTCGTCACGGCGGCGGTCGCGGCGCTCGGCGCGCTGCGGAACTCGGCCTCGGGGCGGGCGATGCTGGCGGTGCGGTCGGCGCCTGCGGCGGCGATGGCGTCCGGGGTGTCCGTGGTGCGGACGAAGCTGCTCATCTTCACCTTGTCGGCGGGGCTCGCGGGGTTCGGGGGTGTGATGTACGCGTCCTTCAACACCCGTATCACCGCTACCGACTTCACCGCGATGACGGGATTGATCTGGTTGGCGGTAGTGGTCGCGGCGGGGGTGCGGAGGCCGCAGTTCGCGGTGGTGGCGGGGCTCGTCTTCGCGATCGTGCCGCATCTGGTGACGGATTACGTGACGGAGTCCGTGCATCTTCCGGTGATTCTGTTCGGGCTCGCGGGGTTGGCGCTGGCGAATGATCCGGACGGGTATTGCGCGGCGGTGTCGGTGCGGATGCATCGGAGGAGGGTGCGGGGGGTGGGGGCCGGGGCCCGAGCGGGATCTCTTCCCCTGGCCCGCCCCTTCCCGAAAATTGCGGCTCCGCCGCGCGTGGCTCGGTTTATCGCGCTCCGCGCTCGTCCTCAAACGCCGGACGGGCTGGATCTTCCAGCCCCTCCGGCGATTGAGGAGCGGGGCCTGGGGCGGAGCCCCAGTTCGGGAAGGGGCGGGGTCGGGGAAGGAGAACCCGCCCTCGCACTCCACCGCCTGCACGCCGGATACGACGGCACCCCCGTCCTCCACGGCGTGGACCTCACCGTCCACTCCGGCGAGATCGTCGCGCTGCTCGGCCCCAACGGGGCCGGAAAGTCGACCACTTGCCTCGCCGCGGCGGGCCTGCTCGCATCGACGCAGGGCCACGTGTACATCGGCGGACGCGACGTCACCCGCCACGGCGCTGCCCACCGCTCCCGCTCCGGCGTCCTCCTCGCCCCCGAGGGCCGCGGCATCTTCCCCTCCCTCACCATCGACGAGAACCTCGCCCTGCACCTCGAGGAACGGGACGAACGCGACGCCGTGTACGAACGGTTCACCGGCCTCGCCGCGCGCCGCAAGGTCCCCGCGGGCTCCTTGTCCGGCGGCGAGCAGCAACTGCTCGCGCTCGCCCCGCTGCTGCAACACCCCCCGAAGGTGCTGATCGCGGACGAGCCGTCGCTCGGCCTCGCGCCCCGCGTGGTCGACGACGTGTTCCGCCTCCTGGTCGAACTCCGTGACGCGGGCGCGGGGTTGCTGCTCGTCGAGGAGAAGGCCGCGGAGATCCTCGGCGTGGCCGACACCGTGGCGTACCTCGCGCAGGGCCACGTCTCCTGGTGCGGCCCCCGCTCCGAGGTGCGCGCGGACCGCCTCACGGAGGCCTATCTCGGCATGGCGGCCGACGGCGGACAGCGGACGACGAAGGACGTGACACAGCCATGAGGGAGCGGGAGGCGTCCACACGGCAGAAACGAGAGACGCGGGACAGGCGGGAGTACGTCCTGGAGGCCGACGGCGTCGGCGTCCGCTTCGGCGGGATCCACGCCCTCGACGGCGTCGGCCTGACCGTCCGCCCCGGCGAGGTCTGCGGGCTCATCGGGCCCAACGGGGCCGGAAAGACCACCCTGTTCGACGTCCTGTCCGGCATCCGCAGACCCGACAGGGGACGCGTTCTGCTCGACGGGAGCGACGTGACGCGCCATTCCCCCGTGTGGCGCGCCCGCCGCGGGTTGCGCCGCACCTTCCAACGGCAGCAGCTCTTCGGGCAGTTGACCGTCACCGACAATCTCGTCGTCGCCCAGGAGTGGCGGGGCGGTGGCGGCGGTTTCGTCGCCGATCTCCTTGCGGCCCCGACCCGGCGTACGCACGAGAAGAGGCGGCGCGCGCGTGCCGCGGCCGTGCTGCGCGAGTGCGGCCTCGACGCGCTCGCCGGGCACTACGCGGGCGCGCTGCCGACGGGACAGGCCCGCACGGTGGAGCTGGCACGCGCGGTCGCTGACCCGCCAAGAGTGCTGCTCCTGGACGAGCCCGCGTCCGGGATGACGGCTGACGAGAGACGTCAACTGTCGGCTGTCATACGGCATCTCGCGGACGAGGAGGGCTGCGCCGTGCTGCTCGTCGAGCACAACGTCGCCTTCGTGATGGAGCTCTGCGCCCGCGTCGTCGTCCTCGACCTGGGCCGGGTCCTCGCGCAGGGCACGGCGGCCGAGGTGCGCGCGGACCCGAGGGTGCGGGACGCCTACCTCGGGACCGCGGGCGCCGACGGCACCGACGGCACGGCCGCCTAGCCGATCGTCACGCGGAAGATCTTGTCGGCGCCGTCGGGCTGTCCGCCCATGTTGTCGGCGTTGGTGGTGGACAGCCAGAGCGCGTTCGTGCCGGGCACGGTGGTGACGGCGCGCAGACGCCCGTACGCGCCGACGTAGTAGGACTTCGCGGCGCCGACGTCCTCGTTGCCGGCGTTGATCGGTATGCGCCACAGGCGTTGGCCCCGCAGCGCCGCCATGTAGACGGCGCCGTCGACGATCGCGACGCCGCTCGGCGAGGCCTCGGCGACGCCCCAGGTCTTCTTGGGGTTGGTCATTCCGGCGACGGAGCAGGTGCCTTCGCAGGTGGGCCAGCCGTAGTTCCTGCCGGGCTTGACGAGGTTCAGTTCGTCCGTGGTGTTCTGGCCCAACTCCGCTTCCCAGAGCCTTCCTCGGGCGTCGAACGCGATGCCCTGCGGGTTGCGGTGGCCGATGCTGTAGGCGTAGTTGCCGAAGGGGTTGCCGGGGGCGGGCGCGCCGTCCTTCGTCAGGCGCAGGATCTTGCCGTTGAGGGAGTTCTCGTCCTGGGCGAGGGCCGGCTCCTGGGCGTCGCCCGTGGTGGCGTAGAGGTGGCCGTCGGGGCCGAAGGCCAGGCGTCCGCCGTTGTGGTACTTGTTCTTCTTGATCCCCTTGAGCAGCGGTTCGTAGCCGGACAGGGTCGTGCCGTCGTACGTCATGCGGGCGATGCGGTTGCCCTCGGTCGAGGTGTGCATCACGTACACGTAGTGGTTGGTGTCCCAGTCCGGGTCGACGGCGATGCCCATGAGCCCGCCCTCGCCGCCCGTGGTCCGGGACTCGGGGACGGTGCCGAGCTGCTTCTTCTCCTTGCCGTCCTTCGAGACGCGCCACACCCGGAAGTCGTCGCGCTCGGTGACCAGGGCGGCCGATCCGTCGGGCAGCCAGGCGGTGCCCCAGGGGATGGTCCAGCCGGTGGAGACGGTGGTGACGTCGCCGGGTTCACCGGCGGCGGTGGCGGGTGCGGCTCCGGCGACCGCGGCCGGGGCGGAACCTGCCACCAGCGCGGCCGCCGCCGCGAACAGGACAGCTCTCTTCGTGACACCGTTCATGGGGGGGGTCCTCATCTCAACCAGGGTGGGGGGTTGGGGTGTTACGGGGTGGTGGAGTGTTACTGAGGCACGGCTTCCGCCGTATACGCGCGGTACACGTATCGCGGCACCGTCCCGGCAGGCGTCCTCGCCTCCTCCACCAGCGCGCGGACCAGGCCGTGGTCGGGCGAGCGGTGGCAGGCCGGGTCCGTACGGGCGGCGTCGCCGGTCAGGGCGTACGCCTGGCAGCGGCAACCCCCGAAGTCGACGGTGCGCAGCTCGCAGCCGCGGCAGGTCTCGCTCATCCAGGCCTCGCCGCGAAAGCGGGCGAAGGCTTCGGACTCCCGCCATATCCAGGCCAGTTGGTGCTCCCTGACGGTGGGCGCCGCCGGGCCGAGGAGGTCGGCCGCGGCCGGGCAGGGCAGTACGGTGCCGTCGGGGGCGACGGTCAGGGAGAGGGCGCCCCAGCCGCCCATGCAGGGTTTCGCGACGCCGTCCACGTAGTCGGGCGCCACCCACACCAGTTCCATGCGCCCCGCGAGCCGCTCGCGCCACCGCTCGACGCGCTCGCGGGCCCGCGCGACCTGGGCCGGGTCCGGGAGCAGGGCCGCACGGTTGCGCAGGGCCCAGCCGTAGAACTGCGTGTTGGCCAGCTCGACGCGGTCGGCGCGCCAGGCGAGGCCCAGTTCCACGAGGCCGTCGAGCGCGTCGAGGTTGTCGCGGTGCAGGACGGCGTTGAGACCGAGCGACAGTCCGGCCTCCGTGACGATCCGCGCCGCACGCTCCTTCGCGGCGAACGCCCGTGCTCCCGCGATACGCCCGGCCGCTTCGGGGTCGATGTGCTGCACGGAGAGCTGGACGCTGCGCAGCCCCGCGTCGACGAGCCGGGCGAGGCGCTCCGCGTGCAGGCCGACGCCGCTGGTGACGAGCTGTGTGTGGATTCCGGCGGTGTCGGCCGCGGCGACGATCTCGGCGAGGTCGCGACGCAACAGGGGTTCCCCGCCGGACAGATGGGTCTGCACCACACCGAGGTCCGCGGCCTGACGCAGCACGTCACTCCACTCGGCCGCCGTCAACTCCACTGAGCGAGCGGTCAGTTCGAGGGGGTTGGAGCAGTACGCGCAGCGCAGGGGGCAGCCGTGGGTGAGTTCGGCGAGCAGCGCCCAGGGCGGATCGGGATCGGTCATCTGAGCCATCCCTCGGAGCGCAACTGCCGCAGGAAGGGCGGCACTTCGGCGGCGACGGGCGCGTCGGGGTGGCGGCGCGCCAGCTCCGCGACGATGCCGTCGACGTCGCGCTCGCCGTCGCACAGGGCGACGATGCTCCCCGCGGCGCCCCGCAGGACGACGACGCGCTCGGGCAGGACCAGGAGATCGACGCCGCGCACCCGGTCGTGGCGGAGCACGACCGAGCGGGCCAGCTCGGGGCGCCAGAGGCCTCGTACGACATCGTGGGTGGTCATGGCGCGCCTCCGGGTCCGCGGTCCACGGCGTCGAGGAGCGACCACAGCACGTCGCACTTGAACGCGAGGGCGGCGACGGCCCGTTCCTGCTCCTCGCGGGTGCGGGCCCACTTCAGGACGAGGCCGAGCGCCTCCTGTCCGTCGCGGGCGCCCTGTCCGACGCGGCCGCGGAAGTAGGCGAGTCCGTCCGCGTCGATCCACGGGTAGTGCCGTTCGAAGGCGGCGATCCTGGTCCGCATCAGGTCGGGCGCGGAGAGTTCGGTGAGGGATGCGGCGACGGCGTCGAGCGCGGGTCTGAGCCGGCAGAAGTTGACGTATCCGTCGACGGCGAGCCGCACCCCGGGCAACACCCTGGAGGCGTCGAGGAGTTGCCCTCTTTCGAGCCCGGCCGCCCCGCCGAGCCGCAGCCAGCGCTCGATGCCGCCCTCGCCGTCCCGCTCCCCGTCGTGGTCGCGGATCCTGCGCAGCCAGCCGCGGCGCAGCGCGGGGTCGTCGAACTTGGCGAGGATCAGGGCGTCCTTGACGGGGATGTGCCGCTGGTAGTGGAACCGGTTGGCGATCCAGCGGCGTACCTCGTCGCGGGTGAGGGTGCCCTCGTGCATGCGTACGTTGAAGGGGTGCCGGTCGTGGTAGCGCTCGGCGGAGACGGCGCGCAGCCGGTCCGTGAGCTCGTCCGGGGTCCAGGGGTCGTCGGAGGCGGGGAGCCTCGCGGCGGTGGTCGTCACAGCTCGATCACCATCCCTTCCGCGGCGACTTCGATGCCCCACTCGGCGAGGAGCTTGTACTCCTCGGCGTGGGGGTCGCCCAGGGGGTTGGTGTTGTTGAGGTGGGTGTAGAGGACGCGGCCCGGCAGCCGTGTCAGGCGGTGCGCCGTGCCGGTGGGCCCCGCGATCGGGCGGTGTCCCATGGCGGTGGCGGTGCGGGCGGAGAACCCGGCGCGCACCGGTTCGTCGTCGTCCCAGAAGGTGCCGTCGACGATGACGCAGTCGGCGTCGTGGGCGGCCGCGTCGAACGCCGCGCTCCAGACGGCGAGGGACGGGGCGTAGAGCACGGTGCGGCCGGTGGCGGACTCGGTCAGGCGCAGCCCGACGGACCAGGTGTCCACCTCGGGTCCGGTCCCCGCGGCGTACCGCGGGCGCTTGGCCGAGATCGGTACGGCGGCGGCGCGGATCCCCGAGCCGCCGCTCAGCGGCAGCCCCTGTCCGGGGATCATTTCCCGCCACCGCACACGTGTGTAGGGCTCCAGGAGGGCGTCGAGGCGCAGCCCTTCGCGCACGGCGTCGCGCACGGGCGCGGTCGCGAGGAGCTCGACACCGTCACGGGCCTCGCGCAGCCGGGCGAGGCCGAGGGTGTGGTCGAGTTCGGCGTCGGTGAGGACGACCCCGGCGAGCGGGGTGCGCCGGGCGTCGGGTCCCGTGCTCGGGCGCAGGGCCGGGGTGGACTCGATCTGGTCGCCGATGTCGGGGGTGGCGTTGACGAGGTACCAGCGGTCCTCGCCCGCGTGGACGGCGAGTGCGGCGTGCCGGCGGCGGCGCTCCGGGTGGGCGCGTGCCCCGGTGCACACGGGGCACGCACAGTTCCACTGGGGCAGCCCGCCGCCCGCCGCGGTGCCGAGCACCTGCAGCAGCATGGCGGCGGGTCTACCGGTCGGCGAGGCGGTAGGCGGTGACTTCCAGGGCGGTGTCGACGATCGCGTACTCGGGGGTCTGCCAGCCGGTGGCGTCGGCGTCGGCCCTGCGCGTGGGCTCGTGGGCGGTCTTTTCCTGGTCGGTGGTGTGCATGTCGCTGCCTTTCCTGAAGAGGTGGGGTTTCAGGAGCGAGCAGGCACGTTCACATGGGTGTCCTGCGTTCAGTGATGTGCCGATGTGCCCCAGGGTCCCGGGGTGACGGAACACCGTCAATGGTCCGGACCGATCTGGCAGGAATGCGGCCAGGAATGCAGCACCGCCGCTGATCGTTGACCATGGGAGTACCACCCGACGACTTAAGGATCGAGAGCTCGTGAGCAAGGTCCCCCCGATCATCCTGAACAACGGCGTCGAGATGCCCCAGCTCGGATTCGGCGTCTGGCAGGTGCCGGACGACGAGGCCGAGAAGGCTGTCGCGACGGCGCTGGAGGCCGGGTACCGCAGCATCGACACCGCTGCCGTCTACGGCAACGAAGAGGGCACCGGCAAGGCGATCGCCACCTCGGGCGTGCCCCGCGAGGAACTGTTCGTCACGACGAAGCTCTGGAACAGCGACCAGGGCTACGACTCGACGCTGCGTGCCTTCGACACCTCGCTGGAGAAGCTGGGTCTCGACTACGTGGACCTGTACCTGATCCACTGGCCGCTGCCTTCCAAGGACCTGTACGTGGACACGTACAAGGCCTTCGAGAAGATCCAGGCCGACGGCCGCGCCAAGTCCATCGGCGTCTCGAACTTCCTGCCCGAGCACCTGGAGCGGCTGATCTCCGAGACGTCGGTCGTGCCCGCCGTCAACCAGATCGAGCTGCACCCGCACCTCCAGCAGCGCGCGTCCCGCGAGGTCCACGCCGAGCAGGGCATCGCCACCGAGGCGTGGTCGCCGCTGGGCCAGGGCAAGGGCCTCCTGGAGGTCCCGGCGATCGTGGCCATCGCGCAGAAGCACGGCCGCTCGCCCGCGCAGATCGTGCTGCGCTGGCACATCCAGCTGGGCAATGTCGTGATCCCCAAGTCCGTGACGCCGTCGCGGATCAAGGAGAACATCGACGTCTTCGGCTTCGAGCTGGACGTCGAGGACATGGCGGCGATCTCGGCGCTGAACGAGGACCGCAGGATCGGTCCGAATCCGGCGGAGTTCGACGTGGCCTGAGGCCCGCGCCTGTCAGTGGCTCGTCCGTACCGCCCTTGTTCAAGGGCGGCGCAGGCGGGCCACTCTCTCTTGCAGGGCGGCGGCCTTGTCCGTGGCACCGTACTCCCGGTACGCCTCCGCCAGGGCCTCGGCGACGGCGAGGGTCGCGGGGTGGTCGTCCCCCTGCACCTGGCCCCGCACCCGCAGGGACTGTTCCAGGAGCGGCACGCCCCGCGCCGTGTTCCCGTTCGCCCGGCACGCCCCGGCGAGCAGCTCCCGCACGGCCAGCGTCTCCGCATGCGTCTCCCCCAGGACACCTCTGCTGCGGGTGAGCACCTCGTCGTACAGGAGGACGGCTCTCCCTGTCTCGCCCGCCTCGACGTGGCACGATGCGAGGTCGGTCTGCGCGCGCAGCGTCCCCCGACGGGCGGGGCCCAGGGCCCGCCGGTACCCCTTCACCACGGATTCAAGACCGTCGACCGCCGCCCGGCCCCGGGCTGCCTGTGCCAGGGCCAGGCCCCAGCACACGGCGAGGGTGTCCGGAGCGTCCCTGCCCAGCGCCGCACGGCACGCGGCCAGCGTCTCCTCGTACTCCTCGACGGCTCGCTCCCTGCGCCCCCTCCTCCAGATACGCGTGCGCGAGGCGCGCCCGCAACTGCTCGGGCATCCACCGTCGCAGCCAGCATCCGACGTCGGCGTCCGGCAGGGGCAGCGCCTCCAGTTCGCGCAGCAGGCGGCACAGCGGGTCCTTGCCGACCACATGCTCGGCGACGTACCGGACGGCCTGCCAAGGGTCCGGAAGGCGGGCAGCGCGCGTCGGTCGGCGGGGAAGGCGCGGCGGGCGGCCAGCTCCAGGGCGCTCTGTTCGACGCGTACGCCGTCGAGCAGGGCCCGCAGTGCGCGGCGCGGCGCCTACGGAAGCCAGTCGATCGGCAGGAAGTCGTCGAGCTCCTCCCAGTGGCCGCGCAGGGTGTCGAGCGGCAGCATCCGTCCGGCGTACCCCTCGTCGTGGCCGCTGAGCACCGCGTCGGTGACGATGCCGACGACGAGGTCGGTCCCGGGGTCGTAGACGGCGGCGCCGCTGAATCCCTCGTCCAGGCGCTGCAGATGGGCGCGGACGACGTCGACCTCCAGCCACTCCTGACCGAGGAGCCGGTCGGCGCTGGTCGTCAGCGTGACGTGCTTGCCGTTCTTCTCGTGGCCCAACGGGAAGCCCAGGGCGCGCAGTTCAGGGGCCGGCGCACCCTCTGCGCGGCCGGAGCAGGTCGAGCGGAGCGAACGCGCACGGCGGCACGTCCAGCGCGTCGGCGAGCTCGACCACGGCCACGTCGCCGCGGTCGCCGAGGCGCCGCCAGTCGCCGGTCCACGCCACGGTGGCGGGCAGCGCGTCGGCGATACCGGGCAGTGTCACCAGGACCTGGGCGAGGCCCTCGACGACATGAGCACAGGTGATCAGGCGCGAGCCGTCGACCAGGACGCCCGCACCCCTGAGCACGCCGTCGACGGTGTCGATGCGGGCACGCCAGTGCATGGCGGTCATTGTCCCCCGGCGCGCTGTCCGGGTACATCGTCCTGCGCGGGCTGCGGCGCCGTCTCCCGCGACCAGGTCAGCTTGACGACCAGATGCCCCTCGGCCGCCGTCCTCGCGATGACCGCGCCCGCGGCCGCGCTGAGCTTGACGCCGAATTCCAGCTCGATCGCGTCGGGGTCGAGGGCCCGGTCGCGGAAGGTGCGCAGCGCGGACATCGCGGCGCCGCGCACATTGCCCAGTGCCGACTCGAAGCGCCCCTCGACGTCGTGGACCTCGCTGCCCTCGCTGCGCCGCGACACCGATCTGAACCCCGGGTCCCTGGAGTCCACTTCGACCACGACGGGCCCCTCGTCGGACTCCCACCGCATCAGTTCGCTCACGGGGCGGCTCCCTCGCTCGGTCGGCCGGGCCCGGCGGCCCGGCGGCCCGGCACTTCACGAAAGTACGCCAACCGGCCTTGCCGCACAGGCCGGTTGACGCCCAGTCACCCTTACGCGCCCTTCCCCCTTACGCGTCCTTCACCGCCACGTGCACCGTCTGCGCCGAGAGGACGAACAAGTCCGGGCGGCGGTACAGGCTCTGCGGGTCGTCCGCGTCCAGGAGGCGGTCGAAGGTGGCGGCGTCGTCCGGGGAGAGGCGGTCCGCCTGCATCTCGCGGCGGCGCGTGAACTCCGCCACCACATGGGCGCGGGCGTCGTCCGAGAGCGGGGCGGGCAGGTCGAGGAGGAAGCTGCGGGTGGCCTCGTACCGCAGACCGGCGGCGGTCAGGAGCGCCGGCCAGTCCTCCGTCGCGCCCTTGGAGTTGTCGAGCCCTTCCCGCATCCCGGTGAACCACTCCTCGTCGGCCGCCTCCAGGCGGGAGAGGAGCGCGGGGCGGCCGAAGCCGATGTCACGGGGGAGGTAGCGGGCGGTCAGGCCGCCTTCCAGGAGGGCGATGGCGCCGCCGGGCGCCAGGCGGTCGGCGAGGGCGGCGAGGGCGCCCGCCTGGTCACCGACGTGGTGCAGGGACCTGCACAGCCACAGCAGGTCCGCCTGCGGCACGTCGTCGATGGCGTCGGGGAGGGCGGCGCGCACCGTGCCGAAGCGGTCGGTGAGGCCCTCGGCCGCCGCGCGCTCGCGGGCGCGCTCCAGGAGCTTCTCCTCGGGGTCGGCCGCGACGACGCGCGCCTTGGGGAAGGCGTCGGCGAGCACGAGGGAGACGGCGCCGGGGCCGCTGCCGACGTCGACGACGACGCCGGGTTCGGGGACCCAGCGGGTCAGCCAGGTGGCCACCTCGCCGTACATGGGGGCGGCGATGCGGGCGAAGCGCTCCAGCATCTCGCCCATGGCGGACCAGTCCATGTCGTCGTGGCTGTGGCCGTGCCCGTGGCCGACGCCGTGGCCGTGGCCCGCGCCCTGCTGCCCGTGGCCCTGCCCGTGCCCGTGCCCGTGCCCGTGTCCGTGTCCGTGATCATGCCCCATCGTGTTGTGCCGCCTTCCGATTCTCTGCCCTCGTGGCCCTCGTAGCCCTCGCGCCCCTCATGCGGGTCGTGCGGGGACAGCACCAGCGTGCTCCCGGCTTCCGGTTCTCGACGAATGATGTTGCCGGTATCGCAAAAACTGGCAGCCGCGGGCTCCGCCGGGCGCCCGCTCAGCCCCGCTTCCGATAAGCCCGCAGGCTGAACTGCGGATCGGGCCGCGCGACCTCCTGGTCCGGCAGCCTCGCGAGGCCGGCCGCGAGGCGCTCGGCCAGCGGCCCGTCGGGCGGGATCCGCGTGAACCAGCCGCGGCGCAGGTCGTCGACCGTGGAGAGCGGGGTGCGGCCCTGCCCGTGGCCGCGGAACCCGGCCCGCCCCACCGGCACAAGGCCCCGCTCAGCCGCGAACGCGTCGACGTCGGCGGCGCGGTCGACCGCGGGCCGCACCGGGCGCGGAGCGAGGACGGCGTCGATGTCGCTGCCCACGTCGTGCGAGGCCGCCTTGTCGACGGTGGTGACGTAGACCCCGCCGGGCCGCAGCACCCGCGCACACTCGGCGACGACCTCCCTGGCCTCCTCGGCGCCGGACAGCAGGTGCAGCAGCCAGACGGTGCTCACCGCGTCGAACGCCCCGTCGGGGAAGGGCAGTCGGCGGCTGTCGCCGAGGACGACGGCGCCCGGTACCCGGTCGGCGGCCATCCGCGTCATGCGGTACGCCGCGTCGACCCCGGTCACCCGCAGCCCGTCGCGGGCGGCGAGGCGCCGCGTGACCAGGCCGGTCCCGCAGGCCACGTCCAGCAGCGTGCGGGCGTCGGCGGGCAGCAGGCCAAGGACGGCGGCCGCGGCCGCGGCGGCGCGGGGCTCGCCGCCGCGCGAGGCGTCGTAGCGGTCGGCCTCCTTGCTGTAGTCCAGCATCGCCGGACTCACTCGGCGCCGTGTGCGCGGGCGAACTCCTCGACCCTGCGGGCGAGTTCGAAGTCGAGGTCGGTGAGCGCGCCGCCCGCACTGTGCGTGTTCACCGCCAGCGTCACGGTGTTGTAGCCGAGCGTCAGGTCGGAGTGGTGGCCGAGTTCCTCCTGCGTCTGGGCGATGTGGACCACCAGACCGGTCGCCGCGAAGTGCGAGCCGAGGCGGTAGGTGCGGGTGATCCGGTCGCCGTCGAGGGACCAGCCGGGCAGTTCGGCGAGGCGGTCCTCGATCTCCTTCAGCGAGAGCGGTTCGGGGGTGGTCATGGCACGCTCCTTCCAGGAAGTCCGTCTCCAAGTCCATCTCCGGCTCACCCTGCCACAAACTGTTTCGATTACCGTCTACGTATGACAACCGCCGCGCCCGCCAAGGGGAACACCAAAGGCAAGGCCAAGGGGAACACCCAGGAGAACGCCTCCGGAGTGGGGCCGCTGCTGCGCGGCTGGCGCGAGCGGCGCCGCGTCAGCCAGCTGGAGCTGGCCCTGCGCGCCGACTCCTCCGCGCGGCACATCAGCTTCGTCGAGACGGGCAGGTCGCGCCCGAGCGAGGAGTTCCTGCTGCGCCTCGCCGACCACCTCGACGTACCGGTGCGGGAGCGCAACTCCCTGCTGCTCGCGGCCGGTTACGCGCCCCGCTTCCGCGAGACCCCGCTGGACGACCCCTCGATGGGCACGCTGCGCGAGGGCCTCGAACAGCTCCTCGCCGGCTACGAGCCCTATCCGGCCCTGGTCGTCGACGCCGCGTACGACGTGATCGCGGCCAACCGCGGTATCGCGATGATCATGGAAGGCATCCCCGAGCACCTGCTCCAGGGCCCACTGAACGCGATGCGGCTGACCCTCCACCCCGAGGGCCTCGCACCCAGGATCCGCAATCTTCGCGAGTGGCGCGGGCACCTGCTGCACCAGATGGAGCGGCAGATCGCGCTGCAGCGCTCGGACGCGCTGCGCGCGGTGTACGACGAGGTCGCGGCGTATCCGGTGGAGGACCCGGGGACGGACGCCTTCGCCGAGGGGACGGAGGTGCCGTACTTCGCGCTGCCCCTGCGGATCGAGCACGGCGGTCACGTCCTGTCCTTCATCTCGTCCATCTCGACGTTCAACACCCCGATGGACGTGACGGTCGCCGAGCTGGCCATCGAGACACTGCTCCCGGCCGACCCGGCGACGGTCAAGTTCCTGCAGTCACGCATGTCCTAGCGGCCCGGAGGGGATCAGGCCGCCCGCACCGCCCGCAGCGCCGCGTACTGCAGCACGGCGAAGCCGCCCACGGCAACGGCCTGGAGCGGGATCCACACCGTCCCGGCCGTGGTGGGCGAGAACCAGGCGGCGAGCGCGACGACGCTGAGCACCGCCCAGGCGGCGTTGATCTCGACGACCGCCTGAACGGCGAGCGTCGGCGGGCTCTTGCGCGCCCCGAGGAGCCCGACGCCCGCGGCGTACAGGACGAGCCCGACACCGAGGCCGAGCAGCAGCCCGGGGTCGACGCCGAGGAAGCGCCCGAGCGGCCCCGAGGCGGCGGCGTACGCGACGCCGTTGGCGGCGGTCACGACCGCGTCCAGGCCGAGGAAGCGGCGCAGCATCGTCGTCGGGTCGGTGGTGCGGGCCAGCGTGGCGAGGGGGTAGGTCGACGTGGTCATGGCGGGCTGCCTCCAAGCGGCGGTATGGAGCGGATACTGGTGGCGGATCCGGTCCCTGCGGGCCGGCCCTGATCCGTTGCCACCACTGTGCCGAGCCCGCGCCACCTGGTCGATTACGTGCGAGGTAATGCCCGTCCCGCCCGTCCGCAACCCGTACGGCGGCTGCCAGCAGGTGCCCCGGAGCCGCCGCACCTAGGTTCGATGGGAGGCAGACCTAGGGAGCTCCACGGTGACAGAGACGACCGAGCCCGCCGCCGCCCTGCTGCGGGCGGGGAAGTTCTTCCGGCGCGGCACCGCCGCCCCCGACCTGCACAGCGTGTCGCTGACCGGGGGAAGGGACGCGGACACCTTCTACCGGGACCGCTGGAGCCACGACAAGGTCGTGAACTCCACGCACGGCGTGAACTGCACCGGTTCCTGCCGGTGGAAGGTGTACGTCAAGGACGGCATCATCACCTGGGAGACACAGGCGACGGACTACCCGAGCGTGGGTCCCGACCGCCCCGAGTACGAGCCGCGCGGCTGCCCGCGCGGCGCCGCGTTCTCCTGGTACACGTACTCCCCCACGCGCGTGCGCTACCCGTATCTGCGCGGTGTGCTCCTGGAGATGTACCGGGAGGCGAAGGCGCGCCTGAAGGATCCTGTCCTCGCCTGGGCCGACATCCAGGGGGACCCGGAGCGCCGCAGGACGTACCAACAGGCGCGCGGCAAGGGCGGGTTGGTGCGGGCGAGCTGGGACGAGGCCGTCGAGATCGTCGCGGCGGCGCACGTCCACACGATCAAGACGTACGGGCCCGACCGCGTCGCCGGCTTCTCCCCCATCCCCGCGATGTCGATGGTGTCGCACGCGGCGGGGGCCCGCTTCATGGGCCTGATCGGCGCGCCGATGCTCTCCTTCTACGACTGGTACGCGGACCTGCCGGTCGCCTCGCCGCAGGTGTTCGGCGACCAGACCGACGTACCGGAGTCGGGCGACTGGTGGGACGCGGCGTATCTGATGATGTGGGGCTCGAACGTCCCCGTCACCAGGACGCCCGACGCGCACTGGATGGCCGAGGCCCGCTACCGCGGCCAGAAGGTCGTGGTCGTGGCGCCCGACTACGCCGACAACGCCAAGTTCGCCGACGAGTGGCTGCATCCGCATCCGGGCACGGACGGGGCCCTCGCCATCGCGATGGGGCACGTGATCCTCAAGGAGTTCTTCGTCGACCGCTCGACGGACTTCTTCACCGACTACGTACGCAAGTTCACCGATCTGCCCTTCCTGGTGACGCTGACCGAGCGCGACGGCGCGTACGTGCCCGCGAAGTTCCTGCGCGCCTCCGATCTGGGCGAGGACGGCGAGGGCGGCGAGTGGAAGACGGCGGTCCTCGACGAGACGACGGGGCAGCCGGCCGTCCCCAACGGCTCGCTGGGCTTTCGCTGGACGGAGTCGGGCAAGGGCAAGTGGAACCTGGAACTGGGCTCCATCAAGCCGCTGTTGACCCTCCACGGAGCGGACGTCGCGGCGGGCGTCGAGGTCCTGCTGCCCCGCTTCGACACCGAGGGCGGCACGCACGGCCAGGGCCGCGGCGAGGTCGTGCGGCGCGGGGTGCCCGCGACCCGGCTCGGCGGGCAGGAAGGGCCGCTGGTCACCACGGTCTTCGACCTGCTGCTCGCGCAGTACGGCGTCGGGCGCGAGGGGCTGCCGGGCGCGTGGCCCGCCTCGTACGACGACGCGGCCGCGCCGGGCACCCCCGCCTGGCAGGAGGTGCACACTTCCGTGCCCGCCGCCAAGTGCGTGAAGATCGCAAGGGAGTTCGCCGCGACCGCCGAGAAGTCGCGCGGGCGCTGCATGATCCTGATGGGCGCGGGGACCAACCACTGGTTCCACTCCGAGACGATCTACCGCGCGTTTCTCGCGCTGCTCCAGCTCACCGGTTGCCAAGGCCGCAACGGCGGCGGCTGGGCGCACTACGTCGGGCAGGAGAAGTGCCGCCCCTCCACCGGCTGGGCGACGCTGGCGAGCGCCAACGACTGGAGCAGGCCGCCGCGGCAGATGATCGGCGCCGCTTACTGGTTCCTCAACACCGACCAGTGGCGTTACGACAAGTTCGCGGCGGACGTCCTGTCCTCACCGCTCGGTGAGGGCCGCTTCGCGGGGATGACGGGCGCCGACTGCCTGGCCCTGTCCGCGCGTTCCGGCTGGATGCCGTCGTACCCGACCTTCGACCGCAACTCCCTCGACCTGGGCGCGACGACGGGCGACCCGGTCGCCAACGTCGTCGACGAACTCAAGGCGGGCACCCTGAAGTTCGCCTGCGAGGACCCCGACGCCCCCGAGAACTGGCCGCGGGTCCTCACGCTGTGGCGCGCGAACCTGCTTGGCTCGTCCGCGAAGGGCGCCGAGTACTTCACCAAGCATCTGCTGGGCACGCACTCCTCACTGCGGGCCGCAGAGGCGGAGCCCAACGAGCGGCCCTCGACGGTCACTTGGCGGGACGAGGCGCCCGAGGGGAAGCTCGACCTGCTCGTCTCGCTCGACTTCCGGCAGACGTCCTCGACGCTCCTGTCGGACGTGGTCCTGCCCGCCGCCACCTGGTACGAGAAGCACGACCTGTCGACCACGGACATGCACCCCTACGTGCACTCCTTCACCCCGGCCGTCGACCCGCCCTGGCAGGCCCGCACCGACTTCGACACCTTCCGTGCCATCGCGGACCGGCTGAGCGAGCTGTCCGTCGACCATCTCGGCGTACGCAAGGACGTCGTCGCCACCGCCCTGCAGCACGACACCCCGGGCGAGACGGCGCAGCCCGGCGGCATCGTCCTGGACTGGCGCAAGGGCGAGTGCGAGCCGATCCCGGGCAGGACGATGCCGGGCCTGACGGTGGTCGAGCGGGACTACACCGCGATCGGCGCGAAGTTCGCCTCGCTCGGCCCGCTCGTGGAGCAGCTCGGCCTGCCGGTGAAGGGCATCGCCTTCCACCCCGACCAGGAGGTCGAGGACCTGCGCGAGCGCAACGGCGTGGTGCGCGGCGGCCCCGCCGACGGACGGCCCGCCCTGGACACCGCGGTCAAGGCGGCCAACACGATCCTCGCCCTGTCCGGCACGACCAACGGCCGCCTCGCCACCCAGGGCTTCCACACCCTGGAGGCGCGCACCGGCCAGCAGATGGCGCACCTGGCGGCCGAGCACGAGGGCAAGCGCATCACGTACGCCGACACCCAGGCCGCGCCCGTCCCGGTGATCACCTCGCCGGAGTGGAGCGGCAGCGAGTCCGGCGGGCGCAGATACACGGCGTTCACGCTCAACACCGAGCATCTGAAGCCCTGGCACACCCTCACCGGACGCCAGCACTTCTTCATCGACCACGACTGGATGCACGAGCTGGGCGAGGCGATGCCCGTCTACCGGCCGCCCCTGGACATGAACCGGCTCTTCGGGGAACCACGGCTCGGCCCGGACGGCGAGAAGGAGGTGACGGTCCGTTATCTCACCCCGCACAACAAGTGGTCGATCCACTCCGAGTACCAGGACAACCTCTTCATGCTCTCGCTCTCGCGCGGCGGCCAGTCCATCTGGATGGCGCCCAGGGACGCGGACGCGATCGGCGTGAAGGACAACGACTGGATCGAGGCGGTCAACCGCAACGGCGTGGTCGTGGCGCGGGCGATCGTCTCGCACCGCATGCCGGCGGGCACGGTCTACATGCACCACGCGCAGGAGCGCACGGTGAACGTCCCCAAGGCGGAGAGCACAGGCAAGCGCGGCGGCATCCACAACTCCCTGACCCGTCTCATCCTCAAGCCGTCCCATCTCATCGGCGGCTACGCCCAGTTGTCGTGGGCGTTCAACTACCTGGGCCCCACGGGAAATCAGCGCGACGAGGTGACGGTCATCCGCCGCCGCAGCCAGGAGGTCACGTACTGATGAGGGTCATGGCTCAGATCGCGATGGTGATGAACCTCGACAAGTGCATCGGGTGCCACACGTGCTCGGTCACCTGCAAGCAGGCGTGGACCAACCGCGACGGCATGGAGTACGTCTGGTTCAACAACGTCGAGACCCGCCCGGGACAGGGCTATCCGCGCCGCTACGAGGACCAGGAGAAGTGGCGCGGCGGCTGGGAGCTGAACAGGCGCGGCGCCCTGAAGCTGAAGAACGGCGGGCGCATCAAGTCGCTCCTGGAGATCTTCTCCAACCCCAAGCTGCCGGAGATCAAGGACTACTACGAGCCCTGGACGTACGAGTACAAGAACCTCACCGACGCCCCGCTCGGCGACGACTACCCGGTGGCCAGGCCGCAGTCGCTGATCTCCGGCAAGCCGATGAAGATCGAGTGGTCGTCGAACTGGGACGACAACCTCGGCGGTGCCCCGCAGTACGGCGACCTCGACCCCATGGTGACCAAGACCCGTCAACAGGCCGCGGAGAAGGTGAAGTTCGCCTTCGAGCAGACGTTCATGTTCTATCTGCCCCGCATCTGCGAGCACTGCCTCAACCCCGCCTGTGTGGCGTCGTGCCCGTCCGGCGCGATGTACAAGCGGTCGGAGGACGGCATCGTCCTGGTCGACCAGGACCACTGCCGGGGCTGGCGCAAGTGCGTGACCGGCTGCCCGTACAAGAAGGTCTACTTCAACCACCGCACCGGCAAGGCCGAGAAGTGCACACTGTGCTACCCGCGCGTCGAGGTGGGTCTGCCCACGGTCTGCTCGGAGACGTGCGTGGGCCGGCTGCGCTATCTCGGCGTGATCCTGTACGACGCCGACAAGGTGACGGCCGCGGCCTCCGAACCCGATGAACACAAGCTGTACGAGGCACAGTTGGGCGTCTTCCTCGACCCCGACGACCCCGAGGTGCGGCGCGAGGCCGAGCGGGCCGGGATCGCCCACGACTGGATCGAGGCGGCGCGCCGCTCCCCCGTGCACGCCCTGATCAGCAAGTACAGGGTGGCCCTCCCGCTGCACCCGGAGTACCGCACCATGCCGATGGTCTGGTACATCCCTCCGCTGTCGCCGGTGGTGGACGCGCTGAACGAGACCGGCCACGACGGCGAGGACGCGGCGAACCTCTTCGGCGCGATCGACACGCTGCGCATCCCTCTGGAGTACCTGGCGGAGATCTTCACCGCGGGCGACGTGGGACCGGTCCGCTCCTCGTTGGAGAAGCTGGCGGCGATGCGGGCGCACATGCGGGCCATCAACCTCGGTGACCGGCCCGAGAGTTCGGTCGCCGGGTCGGTGGGCATGTCGGGCCCCGAGATCGAGGAGATGTACCACCTGCTGGCCATCGCCAAGTACGAGGACCGGTACGTGATCCCGACCGCGGCGGTCGCCGACGCGCAGCGCCTGGAGGAGTCGGCGCTGCCGGACTCGTGCAGCCTCGACTACGAGGACGGTCCCGGGATGGGCGGCGACGGGCCGTTCGGCCAGGACTCGGGACGCAGGCAGCTGCCGCTGGTCACCATCGAGAACTTCCACGCGCTGCGCAAGCGGCAGACCGCCGACACCGAGGAGGAGCAGGAGCGATGAACGAACACGCCGTGCTCTATCAGGCCGCCGCGCTGTGCCTCGCCTACCCGGACGAGGAGTTCCACGAGCGGCTGCCCCTGTTGAAGGCCGCGGCACCGCCGCGGTTCGACGGCTTCCTCGCGTACGCGGCCGCCACCGACCCGCGTGAGCTCGCCGCCCACTACGTCCAGGTCTTCGACTTCAAGAACCGGCACAGCCTGTACCTGAGCTGGTGGCGGGACGGCGACACGCGGCGGCGCGGCATGGCCCTGGTCCGCTTCAAGGAGGTCTACCGCGCGCACGGCCTGGAGTTCAGCGACGAGGAGCTGCCGGACTTCCTGCCGGCGGTCCTGGAGTTCTCCGCGCACGCGGGTCCCGTCCTGCTGACCGAGCACCGCGGCGGCCTCGAACTGCTGCGGCTCGCGCTGAGCGACTTCGGCACGCCGTACGCGGCGGTCGTCGAAGCGGTGTGCGCGACGCTGCCCGGGCCCTCGCCCAAGGACCGCGCGCAGGCGCTGGAGCTGGCCCGCTCGGGGCCGCCGCGCGAGGACGTCGGCCTGGAACCCTTCGCACTCATCGGGGAGCGACCCTCATGAACACGCTGCTGTGGGGCGCCCTCCCCTACATCGCCTTTGTCCTGCTCGTCGCGGGCACCATCTGGCGCTATCGGTACGACAAGTTCGGCTGGACGACGCGCTCCTCGCAGGTCTACGAGTCCAAGCTCCTGAACATCGCTTCGCCGATGTTCCACTACGGCATCCTGTTCGTGCTCGTCGGCCATCTGATGGGCCTGTTCGTGCCGGAGTCGTGGACGGACAAGATCGGCCTGACCGAGAGCGCGTACCACAAGCTGTCGCTGTGGGGAGGAACGGCCGCGGGCGCGCTCGCGGTGCTCGGCATCCTGATGCTGCTCTACCGCCGCCGCACGAAGGCGCCGGTGTTCCGCGCCACCACCGCGAACGACAAGGTGATGTACGTCGTGCTGCTCGCGGCGATCGTGATGGGCATGTGGGCCAAACTGACCAACTCCGGCCTCGACGAGGGGTACAACTACCGCGAGACGATCGCCCCTTGGGCCCGCAGCCTGTTCACGCTGCAGCCCGACGTGGACCTGATGGTGGGCGTCCCGCTCACCTTCCAGATCCACGCCGTCATCGGCATGCTGCTCTTCGCGCTCCTGCCCTTCACCCGGCTCGTCCACATGTTCAGCGCGCCGGTTCAGTATCTGTTCCGGCCGTATGTGGTCTACCGCAGCAAGGACCCCAAGCGGGTGGGGGCGCGGCCGGAGCGGCGGGGCTGGGAGCGGACGGGGTCGTGACGCGGGGCGTCAGCCCTTGCCCTCCTGCCCTCCCTTGCCCTCCTGCCCGTCCTTGCCCTCCTTCTCGTCGTCCACGATCTCCGCGTCCACCACGCCCTCCTCGGCTGCGGAGTCCTGCGGCGGCTGGTCCGTCGAGGCTCCGTCGCCCATGTTCGCGTACATGGCCTGGCCCATCTGCTGGCTCACCGCGGCGAGTTTCTCCGCGCCCGCCCGCAGGGCCGCCGTGTCGTCGGCGCGGTTCTTGAGCAGGTCCTTCAACTCGGCCGCCGCGGACTCCACTTCGGCCTTCGTGGCCGCGGGGACGCGCGCCATGTTCTCGGCGTTGTCGCGCAGGAACCGCTCCGTCTGGTAGACGAGCTGTTCGGCCTGGTTGCGGGTCTCCGCGGCCTCGCGGCGTTTGCGGTCCTCCTCCGCGTGCTCCTCGGCCTCCCTGACCATGCGGTTGATGTCGTCCTTGGGCAGCGCGGAGCCGCCGGTCACCGTCATGCGCTGCTCGCGGCCCGTGGCCTGGTCCTTGGCCGAGACGTGCATGATTCCGTTGGCGTCGATGTCGAAGGTGACCTCGATCTTGGGGACGCCGCGCGGCGCGGGCGGCAGCCCGGTGAGGTCGAAGACGCCGAGCTTCTTGTTGTACGCGGCGATCTCCCGCTCGCCCTGGAAGACCTGGATGCCGACCGAGGGCTGGTTGTCCTCCGCGGTCGAGAACGTCTCCGAACGCTTCGTGGGGATCGTGGTGTTGCGCTCGATGAGCTTGGTCATGATGCCGCCCTTGGTCTCGATACCGAGGGACAGCGGCGTCACATCGAGGAGCAGGACGTCCTTGACGTCCCCGCGGATCACTCCGGCCTGCAGGGCCGCGCCGAGCGCCACCACCTCGTCGGGGTTGACGCCCTTGTGCGGGTCCTTGCCGGTGAGCTCCCTGACGAGCTCCGTCACCGCGGGCATCCGCGTGGAGCCGCCGACCAGGATCACGTGGTCGACGGCGGAGAGCTTGACGCCGGCGTCCTTGACCGCCTGGTGAAAGGGCTGCTTGCAGCGATCGAGCAAGTCCGAGGTGAGCTCCTGGAACTGAGCGCGCGTCAGCTTCTCGGCGAGGTGCAGCGGGCCCTCCGCCGAGGCCGTGATGTAGGGCAGGTTGACGTCCGTCTCGCTCGACGAGGACAGCTCGATCTTCGCCTTCTCTGCACCCTCGCGCAGGCGTTGGAGGGCCATCTTGTCCTTGCCGAGGTCCACGCCGTGCGCGTTCTTGAACTGCCGCACGAGGTACTCGACGATCCGCTGGTCCCAGTCGTCGCCGCCCAGCTGGGTGTCGCCGTTGGTGGCCTTGACCTCGATGACGCCCTCGCCCATCTCCAGGAGCGATACGTCGAAGGTGCCGCCGCCGAGGTCGAAGACGAGCACGGTCTGGTCGTCACCCTTGTCCAGGCCGTACGCGAGGGCCGCCGCGGTCGGTTCGTTGATGATGCGCAGGACTATGAGGCCCGCGATCTCGCCCGCCTCCTTGGTGGCCTGGCGCTGGGTGTCGTCGAAGTAGGCGGGCACGGTGACGACCGCGTCGGTGACGTCCTCGCCGAGGTAGGACTCGGCGTCGCGCTTGAGCTTCTGCAGGACGCGCGCGGACAGCTCCTGCGCGGTGTAGCGGGTGCCGTCCACGGATCCGCTCTCCGGGAAGCGCCAACTCCCGTCGCCCATGTGTCGTTTGACGGAGCGGGCGGTGCGCTCCACGTTGGTGACCGCCTGCCGCTTGGCGACCTCGCCCACCAGGACCTCGCCGCTCTTGGCGAAGGCGACGACCGAGGGGGTGGTGCGCGCGCCCTCGGCGTTGGCGACGACGGTGGGCTCACCTCCCTCCAGCACGGCCACCACTGAGTTCGTCGTCCCGAGATCGATCCCGACCGCACGTGCCATGGTCCAGTCCCTTCCGCCGCGAGCCCAAGTCCCCCGTTTCCAGGTCTACTCCACTCCCCATCACAAAACTTGAGCGAGACCTTGTCAATGCCCGGAGGTGATACTGACCGGACGCGACGATGCCGCCACCCCCGAAGAGGCGACGGCATCGTCGACACGCGCGACAGACACGCGCGACAGACAGGCGCGACAGGCAGGCGCGGCCTCAGGCCAGCTTGGCCGAAAGCGTGATGGTCGTGCCCGTCAGGGCCTGGCTCACCGGGCAGTTGGCCTTCGCGTCCTCGGCGGCCGACACGAACGCGGCCTCGTCGAGACCCGGCACGGTGCCCTCGACGGTGAGGTGGATGCCGGTGATGCCGGTGCCGGGCTGGAAGGTCACGTCGGCGGACGTGGTGAGCCGGGTGGGCGGGGTGCCCGCTCCGGTGAGGCCGTGCGACAGCGCCATGGAGAAGCAGCTGGAGTGCGCGGCGGCGATGAGCTCCTCCGGGCTGGTCTTGCCGTTCGCCTGCTCGGCGCGCGACGGCCAGGACACCGCCTGCTCCCCGATGCCGGAGGAGTCGAAGGTGACGGTGCCCGAGCCCTCCGTCAGAGAGCCCTCCCAGACCGTGTGGGCGGAGCGCGTGGTTGCCACGATGCAGTTCCCTTCAGTGCGGTTCCGTGATCGGAAGTTCCGTGCCCCCCATCCGATCACACTCCGGATGAAAACGGGCCGCGCGGGCCCCCGCCCGGCACGCGATGTGTTCGAGCGGCGTGCGCAGGTACGGCTCTGCCGATACGAACACATTGTGTGCGACGCCGCGCCACAGAGGCCCCTGAGGTGCGGGAACAGGTCCGTGACAGGGGCCCAATGGCCGGAATGACAACTGGGCAACCCGCGTCGGCGGTGACACTTTGAGGCCCCCTCGCGCACGGAACGAGGAGATCCTTCCAGGGGGTATGGCCATGCGCATCAACTACTCGGACCACGGTCCGTCCCCGCTCGAACCGGAGAAGCCGGGAGCCGCGGGCACCCGCGACTCGACCTTCGGCTGGTGGGGTGCCTTCAGCATCCAGAAGTTCGTCAACCAGTCACCGCTCTCCCACACACACGCCGACGCCACCGGCTGGCTGGCGTACCTCCAGCAGTTCTACGACCGCAACTTCTGGTTCGCCGACGGCGGCGCGCAGGTGTGGGCGTACGAGGAGACGTACGACAACTGGCAGGACCGCTACGGCATGGACGCGGTCGTCGCCGTCTACCACTCGGGCCACGGCGGCATGGACGGCAACGGCGTCTTCTTCGCGCCGCTCGGCGGCGTCTGGGACGGCCGCAGCGACGCCATCTCCAACCGGATGGCGCTCGGCAACGAAAAGGCGAACTACGTCTTCTGGTCGACGTGCACCTCGCTGCGCGTCCTGTCGGGCCACTCCCCGATCCGCACCTGGGCCGGGCCCAACATCGGCTTCCGGATGATCTTCGGCTTCGAGACCGTCAGCATCGACAGTCCCGACTACGGCAAGAAGTTCTGGGAGAAGTGGCGGGCCGGACAGACGTTCTGCGACGCGTGGCTCAACGCCAGTTGGGACATCTACCACGGCCAGGCCCCGTCCGTGTGTGCGGTCGGCGCCACCCAGGCCGAGGCCACCAACCGCCTCAACACCGAGCGGAACTTCTTCCGCGAGCACGTGCCGGACAACTGGTACGCGTGGCGCTGGTACAACGCGCGCGAAGGCGTCAGGGAGCCGCTCGCCCAGCTCCCCGGGCAGCACAAGATCGTGCAGCTCGCGCCCCGCGACCCGAGCGCGGAGCTCGCCAGGATCGGGCAGTTGGCCGAGTTCCCCTCGGCCGCGCTGCAGGACGTGCAGGTCGAGCGGCAGGGCGTGCTCAACGCGACCTCCGGCGACCGGATCGTCTCCACGGGCCCGCAGGGCGTGCGCTGGGTCAGGCTCGCCGAGGGCAACCACCGCAACACCCAGCAGCTGCCCACCCAGCGTGCCGTCGACGCGGCGCGCGCGTTCGCCGAGCGGTACGCGGACGGCGCCCAGCTGGTCGTCGACAGCGTGCACGACCTGATGCAGAACTCCGGGACGAAGGACGGCTCCGAGGTCGGCCGCCCGGTCTCCCTGGAGACGCATGTGACGTTCCGCCAGGTCTTCGACGGCGTGCCCGTCATCACCCCGGGCCGCGGCCTGATCCGCGTCGGTCTCGACAACGACGGCACGGTCGTCCAGTCGCAGATCGCGACCCGCGAGGCAACCGGCGTCACGCGCGAGCCGAGCACCGAGGTCTCGCCGCCTCCGCCCAAGGGCGGCAAGGCGCCTGCGGCCCCGCTGGAGCGCGACCCGCGCAAGGCGCTCGACGCGGCGCAGAAGCGGCTGCTCGCCCACCTCATGGCGTCGTCCGCGGGCGACGAGGGCGGCAAGGGCGCGGCGGCGCAGCGCGCCCCCGAGGTCCGGGACGTCCCCGGCACCTTCGAGGTCGGCTACGAGATGGAGGGCAACGAGGCCTACCCCGCGGCCCGCAAGCTGATCGAGATCGGTCCGCAGGACGGCATGTTCAAGACACGCCGCTGGGTCGTCGCGCCGCTGGCGAGGTAGGCGCGACCGCGGGCCACCCCCGCCGTTGGGGGCGGAGGGGGCGGCCCGCCCTGAGGAACGGATCAGCCCTGTGAGGTGGCGGCCCGCTGCTTGCGGGCCGCCATCCACGCGTAGACGAGGACGCCGACGAAGAGGAACAGCACGCCCTGGTAGACGGCCGCGTAGCCGGACCCGGCGACGAGCCACATGGAGAACGCGAACGCGACGCCCGCGAGCACCGAATCCCGCACGAGACGCCCGCGGTTGACGCGCTCGCGCTGCCCGGAGACCAGGAAGTAGATCTGCGCGGCGGTGGCCAGGAGATAGGGCACGGTCGCCGTGAACGTGGTGATCAGGACCAGCGACTCGAAGACGCCGCCGGAGCCCGCCGTGTAGTTGTAGACGGTCAGGAGCGAGGCGAGGACGACGGTGACGAGGACGCCGACGGTCGGCACGCCGCGCTTCTTCTTGCCGAACGCAGCGGGGAAGAGCCCGTCCTTGGCGGCCGCGTACGGCGTCTGGGCGCTCAGCAGCGTCCAGCCGTTCAGGGCGCCGACCATCGAGATCAGCGCGGCGAAGGCGACCGCGGTGCCGCCCCAGGACCCGCCGAACATCACGTCGACGGCGTCCGAGAACGGCGCGGTGGAGGTCACCAGCTTGTCGTGCGCGACGGTCCCGAAGACGGCGAGGGTGCCGAGCAGATAGACCAGGGCGGCGCCGAGGGTGCCGAGGATGGTGGCGCGCCCGACGTTGCGCCGCGGGTCGCGCACCTCGCCGGCGCTGACGGCGGCGGACTCGACGCCGAGGTAGGAGAAGAGCAGGATCGCGGCGGCCGCGGAGACGGCCCCCAGCGGGCTGTCGTCACTCGCCTGGAAGGGCCCGAGGTTGGCGCTGTCGAAGAAGAAGAGCCCGCCGATCGCGACGAGCAGCAGTGGCAGGAACTTCAGGACGGTGGCGACCAGCTGGACGGCCCCGACGTACCGCGTGCCCGCGAAGTTGGCGAGCGCGGGAAGCAGTTGCAGGACCAGCGCGGCCAGGCAGGCGGTCCACTTGTGGTCGTTGACCGGGATCAGGACGTCCAAGTAGCCGACGGCGGCGACGGCGAGCGCGGCGTTGGACACCCAGGTGGTGATCCAGTACGACCATGCGGCGAGGAACCCGGCGAAGTCGCCGAAGGCCTCGCGGGCGTAGACGTAAGGACCGCCGGTGCGCGGGTCGCGCTCGGCGAGCCGCCCGAAGACGAGCGCGAGGGCGATGGCGCCCGCGGTCAGGACGGCGAACGCGACGAGGCTGACGGTGCCGAACGGCGCGACGGAGGCCGGGAGCAGGAAGATGCCACCGCCGATGATGTTGCCCATGACGAGGCACGTCGCGATCGGAAGCCCGAAGCGCCGGGAGTGCCGGCTCTGCGCCTCGGCGGGTTTCCCCTGCTCAGGGGCCGGAGCCGGCTGATCGGCCGCGGTTCCGGTGTGGTGCATGGGGTCGTGCCTCTCGTCGTGCCACGCGCCCGGGATCGCCGGGCGGATGCCATGGTCGGGCACGACGGACGCTGCTCAAAATCAGTGTGTTTTGTCCTGTACGACGCCGTCGACGGCCGCAAATGCTGTGCCGCCGGGGACTTCGGACGGGGAATCATCCACCGGAACCTCGGGGCCGAGGCCCTCGCTCAGCCAGCGGCGCAGCACGCGGTGGATCCGCTCGGCGCCCACGAGTTCCGCCCCGCCCGCGACCGGATCGGAGAGCGCGAGCGGCGACAGGAGGAAGGGGCGGGACTGCGCGCCGCCGAGGCCGCCGTGCGAGCCGATCTGCTCCTCGAAGGCGAGGACCTCGCCCTCCTCGGGGTCGTACCAGGAGTTGACCATGATGTCGGCGGTGTGCGGGAAGCCGTCGGTGCGGCGCACGGCGTCCGCGGCGCCCGGACCGAAGTCGGCGAGCGGCCCGAGGTCGGCGGGGTCCTCGTCCAGGTACACCTCTGCGCCGCGCGCCCCGAGGACGACGGGGCCGCGCCCCTCGCTGCGTACGAGGAGGAAGCCGATCCCCGGGTGGTTGGCGAGGGTGGGGAGCAGTGCCGGATGGCGGCGGTCGATCTCCTCGCGGGTCATGCGGTGCGGCACGTCGGGGAACGAGACGAGCCCGAGGTTGCCCGACGCCAGCACGATCGGCTCGGCACGGCGGGCCGGGCGGCGCTCGTCGGCGCCCTCCTCGACGGGCCTGCGCAGCGCGGCACGCACGGCCGACCTGGCCTCGGCACCGCTGTGCGTGCGCTGCGCCCTGCGCGGCACGGGAAGTCCGCAGCCCGCCCTGACGAGGTCGCCGAGGGTGAGGCCGTAGCGGGCGCGGAAGGTCTCCCCCGGGCTCTGCCCGTGGTCGGAGAGGACCACGATGCGGTAGGCGCGCGGCGCGTGGTCGGCGACCTGGTCGAGCAGCGCGAGCGAGCGGTCCAGGCGCCGCAGGACCTTCTCGACGTCGCCGCCGAAGGGGCCGGAGTGGTGCGCCACTTCGTCGTACGCGACGAGGTCGGCGTAGACCGCACTGCGCCCGGCGAGCATGTCCCCTATGACGGCGGCGACCACGACGTCGCGCTCGACGACGGTCGCGAAGGCGCGGATGAAGGGGTAGAGCCCGCCGCGGCCGATGCGCGGACGGCGCCGGCGGATCCTGGCGCGCGTGGACTCGCCGATCTCGCGGAACACCTCGGCGACGAAGGAGAGGGCGGTGCGCACCGCGTTGGCGGGGTCGGAGAAGTAGGCGAAGTACCCGGCGCGCGAGCGGTTCTCCTTGCCGCGGCGCGCGGCCATGGACAGGACCAGGGCGAGCTGGTCGGCGCCGCCGCTGAAGAGGTTGCCGCGGCTCGCGCCGTCGACGGTGAGGAGGCCGCCGTCGCCGGTGCGCCGGATCGCGCGGCGCTGCAGCTCCACGGCGGAGGCGGGCCGGTTGCTGACCATGACCTCGCCGGTGTCCTTCTCGTACCACCGGAAGGCGGGCACGTCGTGGTTGGAGCCGTGCAGGATGCCGAGCTGGCTCGCGCCGGTCTGGCTGGACCAGTCGGTGCGCCAGGGGGTGAGGCGGTGGGTGGGGGCGCCCTCCTCGCCGAGCCAGCGGGCGACGGTGGGCATGAGCCCCTTGCGGACGGCGGCTTCGAGCACGTCGTGCCCCACGCCGTCGAGCTGGATGAAGACGGTGCCGGGGGTGGTGGGACCGGGCGCCCCGTCGGCGCCGCGCCTCCTGCGGCGGTCGGCGAGGCGGTAGAGGCGGCGGCGGTAGGCGTCGTCGTCCCGCACGGCGAGGGCTCCGCCGGTGGCCGACGCGACGGCGGACATCACGGCGGCGACCACGACGGCGGTCTCCGCGCCGGCTTCGCCGCGGCCCTCGGGGATGAGGCTCAGGGCGAGCAGGAGCAGCGATCCGTTGAGGAAGAAGGCGAGCAGCCCGAGGACGAGCGCGGGCACGAGGAGCAGGGCCCGCACGAGCAGCGGCCACACCAGTGCGGAGAGCAGACCGAAGGCGCCCGCTCCGAGGGCGGCGGTGACCGCGATCCGGGTGGCGCTGTCGCCGTCGGCGGACTGGAGCTTGAAGTCCGGCAGGATCCCGGCGAGCACGAGCATCGTCAGGGTGCTGACGGCCCATACGGCGACCACGCGCCACAGAGCGCTGCCGACTCTCCGCCATCGCCCGTGCGCCACGCCTCGCCCTTTCACGTTTTTCACCCCGAACCGGACACCAGCGTGTCATACCCCGGCGGAGCCCACGGGCGGGTGGGAGGAACGGCACAGGAGGCGGCCTCAGCAGCCGTTGTACCCCGCGGTCGGCATCGAGAGCCGCCGGTGCACCCGCGCCTTCATCTGCGAGTCGTACGCGGGCTCGGCGAGCCCCGCCGTCTCGATCCGCACCCCCCGCCGCGCGCACTCCGCGGTGAACTCCTCCGCGGACCGCAGCGCACGCTCCAGGACCCTGCGGCTCGGCACGACGAAGAGGTCCACGAGCCCCGCCTCGACGTCGCCCCACAGGACGGCGTGGTCGGCGCGCAGGCCCCGTACGACGAGTTCGCGCGTGATCACGTATCCCTGGTCGGCGGCCCAGCGCGCGCACATCGCGTGCTGGCTGCGCGAGTCGACCAGGAAGGGGTCGGCGTCGAGTTCCTCCAGAGGCGTCAGGCTGGCAATCGCCGCCACACGCACCACGACGGTGCCGGCACCAGCGGCATCTCCCATGGCGTCCCCTCACCCTCGGCGTCAGCCCGTCGACCCTACTCCTGGCCGTAGGCTCGGAGACAGTCGCACGAAGGAGGAACCGGGTGCCCGTCGAGGTCACGTGGTGGGGACACGCCACCTGTACGGTCGAGGATTCGGGCGTCCGCGTACTGACCGACCCCCTGTTCGCCGGCCGCCTGGCGCATCTGAGGCGCCGCAGGGGCGCACTGCCGCCGCCTCACGCCGCGGTCGCCGACGTCGTGCTCCTTTCGCATCTGCACGCCGACCATCTGCACATCCCGTCGCTCGCCCGGCTCACGCCCGGCACCCGTGCGCTGGTCCCGCGCGGGGCGGCGCGCTCCGTGCCGGGGCTGACCCGCAGGCTGTCCCATCTGCGCTTCACCGAGGTCGTGCCGGGCGACGAGGTGCCGGTCGGCGACGGCAGCGGTGTTGTCGTACGCGTGGTGCGCGCGCTGCACGACGGGCGGCGGCTGCCCGTAGGACCGCACCGCTCGCCGGCCCTCGGCTATGTGGTGAGCGGAGAGGCCCGCACGTACTTCGCCGGGGACACCGGTCTGTTCGACGAGATGGCCGCCGAGGTCGGCGAGGTGGACGTGGCGCTGCTCCCGGTCGGCGGCTGGGGGCCCTGTCTCGGCCACGGTCATCTGGACGCGGGCCGCGCCGCCGAGGCGCTCGCGAGGATCGCGCCGCGCAGCGCCGTCCCGGTGCACTACGGAACGTACTGGCCGATCGGCATGGACGCCGTGCGCCCCCACGAGTTCCACGCGCCCGGCCAGGAGTTCGTGCGCCAGGCCGCGCGCCTGGCCCCCGAGGTGAGCGTGCACCGGCTCGCCCACGGGGAGAGCGTGCGGCCGGAGGTGGCCAAGTGATGCTCGCCGTGACCCAGGTGCCGCCGGAGAGCACGCAGCAGGCGGTCGGCTATCCCTCGCTGTTCCTGCTCGTGGTCATCGGCGCGCTGGTCCCCGTGGTGCCGACGGGCGCGCTGGTCAGCTCGGCCGCGGTGGTCGCCTTCCACCAGACGGCGCCGTTCTCGCTGCTCGTCGTCTTCGGTGTCGCGGCGCTCGCGGCGTTCGTCGGCGACGTCGCCCTGTACTGGCTCGGGCAGCGCGGCATGCGCTCCAAGAACGGCTCGCGCTGGCTGGAGGCGATCCGCGACCGGGCGCCCGAGGAGCGGCTCGAACAGGCGCAGGCCAAGCTGAAGGACCACGGCGTGATGGTCCTCGTCCTGTCGCGGCTCGTGCCCGCCGGGCGGATCCCGGTGATGCTGGCGTGCCTGATGGCGAAGATGCCGCTGCGCCGGTTCGCCCGTGGGGACCTGCCCGCGTGCCTCGCCTGGGCGGTGACGTACCAGCTGATCGGCATCCTCGGCGGCTCCCTCTTCAAGGAGCCGTGGGAGGGCGTCGCGGTGGCGGTGGCGCTGACGGTGCTGATCAGCGTGGCGCCGACGGTGTGGCGCAAGGTGCGCGGGGCCACCGCCTAGGCAAGCACCCGGGACGCCCCCACCGGCAGGTCCCACAGGTCCTCGCGGGGCAGGCCCGCCTTCTCCCAGGCCGCGCGGACCCGGGTGAGCGGTTCGAGGACCGGCTCGGCGGAGAGCAGGAACGTACCCCAGTGCATGGGCGCCATCCGGCGTGCGCCCAGGTCGCCCGCCGCGCGCACCGCTTCCTCGGGGTCGCAGTGCACGTCGCTGAGCCACCACCGCGGGTCGTACGCGCCGATCGGCAACAGCGCCAGGTCGATGCCGGGGTAGCGGGCGCCGATCCGCCCGAACCAGTGGCCGTACCCGGTGTCGCCCGCGAAATAGACCCGCTGCCCCTCGGTATCCGTGAGCACCCAGCCGCCCCACAGCGTCCGGCAGGTGTCGAGGAGGCCGCGCTTGGACCAGTGGTGGGCGGGCACGAAGTCGAAGCGCACCCCGCCCAGTTCGGCCGCCTCCCACCAGTCGAGCTCGGTGACCCGGGAGAAGCGGCGGCGGGTGAACCAGCGGCCGAGCCCGGCGGGGACGAGGACCGGGGTGTCCCTGGGGAGCCGTTTGAGGGTCGGCGCGTCCAGGTGGTCGTAGTGGTTGTGGCTGATGACGACCGCGTCGACGCGCGGCAGGGCGCTCCAGGCGACGCCGACGGGGGTGACGCGGGCGGGGGTGCCGATGATCCTGCGGGACCAGACGGGGTCGGTCAGGACCGTGAGGCCACCGATGCGGACGACCCAACTGGCGTGCCCCGCCCAGGTGACGGCGACGGTACGGGCGTCGACGCGCGGCAGAGGGCCCGGGGCGAAGGGCAGCCGCTGGATGTCGGTGAGCCCGTCGGGGCGCGGCCGCAGGGCGCCCTCGCGGGCGAACCTCGCGAACGCGCGCAGACCGGGCAGCGGCGCGGTCAGCCGGTCGGCGAACGACGTGGGCCACAGGCGGGTGCCGCCCGACGGGCGGGGTGGGGCAAGGGTGTCGGGTCCCTGGCCAGGACCCGAACGCACCTCCTGCCCCCGTGCTCGGCCGTGCGTCTGCTCCTGCGTCTGCTGCTGCGCCTGCTGGGTCACCGAGGAGGCTCCATTCGCTGTGCGTCTGCGCGGAGATCGTCGAAGGCGGATCCGAACATGCTCAACGCCCGCTCCACGTGCGGCAATTCCAGGGGGTCCGTCGCGGTGAGCGACGCCAGGCGTTCCTGCTGGGTCGCGCCGAGGAGCGGGCCGGTGGAAAGCCGTACGCGCAGGGCGTCGATGTCGTCGCCGAAGCGGTGGCCGCCCGGCGCGGGCATGCCGAGCCGTTCGCCGAGGAAGTCCTCAAGATCCTGCGCGTCGCCGACGCCGCGCGCGGCGAGGGCGGGCCGCAGGGGGCCGAGGTCGGCGTAGAAGTGGCGGCCGGCCTGCGGGGGCCGGGCGAAGGCGCCCGCCGCGAGCACGGCGCGGTGCGCGGCGACGGCCACGCGCGCGTGCAGCCGGACGGCCGCGGTCAGGCGCTCGGTCACCGGGTCCGGTTCGCCCAGTGCGTACGAGGCAGCGGCGGCGGCAGGTGCCGCGAGGTTCGCGCCGAGCGCGGTGAGGACGTCGAGGGTGCGGGCGCGCAGGGCGGCGCCCGCCGCGGTGGCGGGGAAGCGGGCGACGGCGGCGGGCAGCGCGGGCGGCAGGAAGGCCCCCGCCAGGTCGCAGACGACGGTCACCCGCTCGTGGTCCATCTCGGCGGGGCCGATCAGGACGGTGTCTCGGGGGTGGTGCAGGGTGTCGCGCCAGGTCTCGTCGCTGACGACGTGCAGCCCCTCGTCGGCGGCCGCCTCGACGGCCTCGTGCAGCACGTCGGGGGGCGCCACGGTGGCGGTCGGGTCGTCGGCGACGCAGAGCACGAGGAGGCGGGGTCTGCCGCCCTCGGCGCGGACGCGGCGGACGGTCTCCAGGAGGGCGTACGGGTCGGGGGCACCGCCGCACTCGGCGGGCGTCGGCACGTGGTAGACCCCGCGGCCGAGCAGCCGGGCCTGGGGCGCCCACCAGGCGGGGCAGGGGCGGGGCAGCAGGACGTCGCCGCCGAGGGCCGCCGTGAGGGCGAGCAGGAGGGGCGGGGCGCCGGGTGCGGCGACGACCTGGCCGCGCTCCACGGCCAGGCCGCGTCTGGCCCAGTAGCCGCTCGCCGCGTCGAGGAGGGCGGGGGCGCCGCCCGCCGGTTCGCACGGGGAGCGGCCCGAGGCGGCGGCCGCGGCCGCCGCCAGCTCGGGCAGGACCGGAAGACCCGGCTCCGGCGGGGGCGGCCCGTACCGGACGGGGCCGCGGCCCTCCGTTCCCGTCCGCCGCATCCGTACCTCCGTGCGCTCACGTGACTGTGCCCTGCCCCGTCGCACCGGTGCGTATCCGGGCACAACAGGACATGGCCGTACGTGCCCATCACAGCGCGCCCCCACCCCTCCCGCCCGCGCTGACCCCCGCCCGGGTGAGCCTCGCGTGCCACCCCGCGGGTGGTCGCGGCGGAGACGCGGCGGGGACGGCGGCGGGGACGGCGGCGGGGACGGCGGCGGGGACGGCGGCGGGGACGCGGAAGGCCCGGACCGGTCGGTGCCGACCGGTCCGGGCCCTTGTCGCCGCGTTCAGCCGGCCGACGGACACCCGCTCCGTTCAGCGGGCCAGCGACACCAGCTCCCTCTCCAGGCCCCTGCCCTTCGTCTCGACCAGTGCCGCGGCGACGTCCGCCAGCTTCTTGTTCGTCGTCTGGGAGATCCGCCGCAGCACGGCGAAGGCGGCCTCCGCGTCGCACGCGAGGACGTGCATGACGATGCCGCACGCCTGGTCGACGACGGGCCGGGTCCGCATGGCCGCGCCCAGCTGGTCCAGCTCGGTCAGCGCGGCGCGGTAGTGCCGGTCGCGCACGAAGCTGGTCGTGGCGAGGTCGCCGAGGGCCTGCGCGGGCCCGTGCTCGGCGTCGTCGAGCGCGCCGGGGCGGAAGCTGAACAGGCTCAGGGTGACCGTGAGTCCCCCGCGCTGGAAGGGCAGCGTGACGCTGGAGCGCACGCCGGAGTCGAGGGCCATCGCACGGTACTCGGGCCAGCGGTCGTCATGGAGCAGATCGTCGGAGTCGACCGGCGCGCCCCGCTCCTCGGCGGCGGGGATGGGCCCGTCGCCCGAGCGCAGCTGCACCGAGACGAGCCCGGCCAGGTCGGGGTGGGTGACCGCGGTGGGGTGCTCGTCGCCGCCGTCGGAGACCGTGGTGCTCGCTCCGCAGCAGCCGGGTGTGCAGCGCACGGCCTGTTCGGCGAGTTCGGAGAGCCTGCGGCCGGGTAGGGATGATTCCGGTCGAAGCAGGTCGGGATCCGGCAAGGGGGCCATGGCGTGTTCCTCCTCTCTCCTTCGGCTTCCCTCCGAGTCCTCCGGAAAACTGTCGCAGCGGTTAGGTTCGACACATGTCTCAAATGGAGGAGTTCGGTGAAGAGCTCGCGGATTTTCTGCGCCGCGTCTCGGAGTTGAAGTCCGCACGCTCCGTCCCGGCGGACGATCTCAGCACCGTGCTCGACGCGGCGATCTTCGAACTCGACCACGTGGCCGACCAGTTGTGGCCCGCGTACGAACGCTTCACCGCCGACGGCCCGCCGAGCGGAGCCCCGGCGGAGCGCGGGGACGAGCAGCGGCTGCTGCGGTCCCTGTTCCAGCGGCTGCCGCTGCCCGTCGCGTTGATCGACAGGGAGACCGTGGTCCGGCGGATGAACTTCGCCGCGACGGGCCTGACCAGGGTCCGCGCGGGCTATGCCACGGGACGGCCGCTGGCCGGTCTCCTGCTGCACGCGGACCGGGTCGCGTTCCGCTCGCAGACCGCCGCCGTCGCACGCGGTGAGGGCGACCGGAGCCTGACCGTCCACCTCCAGCACAGCCCCGACACCCCGGTCCGCGCGACGCTCACGGCGCTGCGTCCCGGCACCGAGACGCGCGTCTCGGTCCTCGTCGTCCTGCAGCCGTCGGGGACCCGCGCGCAGCAGCCGCGCGTGCCCGGCCCCGCGCCCGACCTCGGCGAGGCGACCCGGCACGCGGCCCAGCTCGACCTGGTGGACGCCATGACGTCGGCGCTCCTGACCGCGCCCGCCGGGGACAGGGCGGCGGTCCTGAAGCGGGCGTCCGCCGTCCTTCACGAGCGGTTCGCGGACTGGGTGATCGCCGACGAGGGCGCCGCGCGCCTGCGCCGCGTGACGGTCCTCGGGCCGCAGGGCG
The DNA here is from genome assembly GCF_040647455.1 of Streptomyces sp. NPDC041068. Taxonomy (NCBI): domain Bacteria; kingdom Bacillati; phylum Actinomycetota; class Actinomycetes; order Kitasatosporales; family Streptomycetaceae; genus Streptomyces; species Streptomyces sp. NPDC041068. Next base: position 291,909 of record NZ_JBEZCG010000002.1, on the reverse strand, counting down.
CCCCGGTCGACGACGTCCTCGCGCAGGACCCCGCCGCGTGCTCCCTCGTCGTGGAGGCGGCTCGCGGCGGGGCCTCGGCGCTTCAGGTGCGCCCGGAGGACCCCGACGCCTTCGGCAGGGACGCCTCCGGCGCACACGTCCTGGTCCGCGCCGAAGTCACGTCCCTGCTCTGCGTGCCGCTCGCCACCGGTCCCCAGGGCCCGGTGGACGGCGTCCTCACCCTCTTCCGGAGCGGGCCCCGGCTCGCCTTCTCGATGGCCGAGGCCCGAGTGGTGGACGTGATGTCGCGGCACATCGCGCTCGCCATGCGGCGCGGCGCTAGGCGGCGTCCCTCATCACCTGGTCCCGCAGCCGGTCGCAGCAGCGGCTGATCAGTCGGGAGACGTGCATCTGGGAGATGCCCATCTGCTCGGCGATGCGGCTCTGCGTCATGTCACCGAAGAACCGCATGTACAGGATGGTCCTTTCCCGTTCGGGCAGCTGCGCGATGCGCGGCTTGACGGCCTCGCGGTCGACGACGACGTCGAGCGCGGGATCGGGGCCGCCGAGCGCGTCGCGCAGCGCGTATCCGTCCTCGCTGCCCGGCAGTTCGGCGTCGAGGGAGAGCGCGGTGAAGCTGTCGAGCGCTTCGAGGCCGGTCGCCGCGTCCTCCACGCTCATGTGCGCGTGCTCGGCGATCTCGGCGGTGGTGGGGGCGCGCCCCGAGACCGTCTGGGAGAGGTCCTGACGGGCGAACCGCACGCGGTTGCGCAGGTCCTGGACGCGGCGCGGCACGTGCAGGGTCCACATGTGGTCGCGGAAGTGGCGCTTGATCTCGCCGGTGACGGTCGGGACCGCATAGCTCTCGAAAGCGCTGCCGCGCCGCGGGTCGTAGCGGTCGACGGCCTTGACCAGGCCGAGGGCCGCGACCTGACGCAGGTCGTCGAGGGACTCGCCGCGGTTGCGGAAACGGCCGGCCAGGCGTTCGGCCATGGGGAGCCAGGCCTCGACGATCTCGTCGCGCAGGGCGTCCCGTTCGGGCCCGTCGGGCAGTTCGACGAGCCGGGCGAAGGCCTCCGCGGTGTCGGGGGCGTCGTCGTGGGGATGCCGCTTCGTCCTGGCGGGTAACGCGGTGCTGGTATGGGATCGCATGGGGGTCGCAACTCCCTTGTGGGTGCCTTGGGATGGACGGTCACCGTGGGAGTGCGGGCGCGTCGGAACACGACGGGAGTCACACCCGGGGGCGAACAACGCGGTCGCTCCCACGGACGTGCCTCCGGTCCGAAGCACTGTCTCTGCGCCTGCCCCGCGCTTTCGGAGCCAAACACCGCGAGGTCGCCGTCGGGGTCTTCTCCCGCTCAGCGCTGTGCCGCCCCAGCCGTTCGCAGAGCCGGGGCGGCACCTTCATGCTGTTCATGCCGCGTCACGCGACACCGCCCCGTACGCCGTCGACCTCGTTCGGGTCCTTCGCGGGCGGCAGCAGCAACTCCTCGTACCGGCCGAGTGCCAGGATCACGCCCAGCAACACCACCGGGATGAACACAGCGAGAACCGCCATGACCCCATCCCTCCCAGATTTGTCGTGGGGGGTGCAGAGTGCGGGTCTCCCCGGCCCGAAGGCGCAAACCTCCGGTGGCGGCCGAGGCATACCGCTGTGGCACAGGGGTACTGCGAGCGGAGTCGTACAGACCCGATCCGAGGAACCACACAGGCCCAATCCGAGGAACCACGCAGGCCCCACCCGAGGAAAGCGGACCGGAAGAAACCAGGAAGTACGCAGGCAGGAAGGCCCAGCCATGGCTGATTTCGTAAGGGACGTCATGACCACGGGCGTCGTGGCGGTGCGCCCCGACGCTTCCCTGGTCGAGGCGGCTCAGTTGATGCGCGCGCAGGACATCGGCGACGTCCTGGTCGCCACGGACGGTCACGTCCTCGGTGTGCTCACCGACCGGGACATCACGCTGCGCGCCGTGGCCGACGGCGCGGATCCGCTGACGGTCAGCGCACAGGCGATCTGCACGCCCAACCCGGTGGTGGTGGCCCCCGACGACGCGGTGTCGGCGGCCGTCGACCTGATGCGCGACCACGCGGTGCGCCGACTGCCCGTCGTCGAGGACGGGCAGCCCGTGGGGATGGTGAGCCTCGGCGATCTGGCGCTCGCCCGGGACCCGTCGTCCGCGCTCGCCGACATCAGCGGAGCGGATCCGGACAACTGGCCGGGCATCGCCCAGGCTTGACCGGACCCCGGGCCGGACCCCAGGCTTGGCCAGACCCCCCAGGCCTGATCGGACCCGCTGATCAGATCCGGCCCGATCAGACCCGGCTCCGGCCCGATCAGACCCGGCGTCCGAGGAGGGCCAGCAGCTTCGTCCGGACGTCGGCGCCCGCGGGTGGCTCCACCGCGGCGGCGAAGAGTCCGCTCTTCTCCAACTCGGCGGCGTACGGCGAGATCTCCCGTACGGAGAAGTTCACGAGGGCGTCGGGCAGCGTCTCGTCGGCGCCGACAGCCCGCGACAGGTCCCAGGCGTGCACCACGAGGTCGGTCGTCATCTGCCCGCAGTAGAACGCCGCGGAGGTGTCCCCGAAGGAGAGGTGGACGGTGCGGTCCAGGGCGCCCGGTTCGCGGAAGGCGGCGCGCGACGCCGCGGCCGCGGTGTCCCAGGAGGTGACCGGGTCGGGCCCCAGCATGTCGCCGTCGAAGGCGTCCCCGACCGCCTCGACGGACGCTCCGTCACGGACCAGCGGCGGTACCCACAGCTGTTCGGACGCGAGGTGGTTCACCAGGTCGCGCACGGTCCACTCGGTGCAGGGAGTGGGGGCGTCCCACTGGTCGGTGCGGACGGCGTGCACCCGGTCGGTGAAGAGGTCGAGCGCCTCGGCGTGCCGGTCGAGCAGGGGCGGTTCGGCCTTGTCCGTCATGGGCCCGTGGTTCCCCTCTCCCGCGCTCCCGCACGGGTCCGTGCGGCGGCGATGGACCTGCGCGGGTGGCGGCGCAGATACTCGCCCTCCAGTTGCGCCATGCGTTCGTTGTGGGCCCGCAGGGCGTCGTTCGAACCGTGCAGCAGGGTCGTGTGGCGGGTGCGGTGGATCGTCTCCAGCTCCTTGATGAGCTGCTGGTCGTCCAGCCGCCCCGGGTCGACTCCGGTCATGGATCGCTCCGATCACTGTGGCGCGTCGCTCCCTGCCCCCCGGGTACCCGCCAGGCGCGTACTACCCAGGATGCACCGCGCACGGCCCCCGCGCGCCCCGCATGACGGAAGTGGCAGGCGGGCGCCCGTCTACCGCACGCGCTCGACGCGCCGCTCGTCCCACACCGGCTCCTGCGTCTCACGGACCCGGCCGTCGCTGCCGAAGACCAGGTACCGGTCGAAGGAGCGGGCGAACCAGCGGTCGTGGGTGACGGCGAGGACGGTGCCCTGGAACGCCTCCAGGCCTTCCTGGAGGGCCTCGGCCGACTCCAGGTCGAGGTTGTCGGTGGGCTCGTCCAGGAGCAGGGCCGTGCAGCCCTCGAGCTCCAGGAGGAGGATCTGGAAGCGGGCCTGCTGGCCGCCGGAGAGCCGCTCGAAGTTCTGCTCGGCCTGCCCGGTCAGTTCGTACCTCCGCAGCCGGGACATGGCCGCGCCGCGGTCCTGGGCGTGCTCGCGCCACAGGATGTCGAGCAGGGAGCGGCCCATCAGCTCGGGGTGCGCGTGGGTCTGCGCGAAGTGTCCCGGCACGACGCGCGCGCCGAGCTTCCAGAGACCGGTGTGCGCCACGGGGTTGTCGGTGTCGCCCGCGAGCAGGCGCAGGAAGTGGGACTTGCCCGAGCCGTTGGAGCCGAGGACGGCGACCCGCTCGCCGTAGAAGACCTCCAGGTCGAAGGGTTTCATCAGGCCGGTGAGCTCAAGGCCCTCGCAGGTCACGGCGCGCACACCGGTGCGGCCGCCCTGCAGGCGCATGGTGATGTCCTGCTCGCGCGGCGGCTCGGGCGGCGGCCCCGCCTCCTCGAACTTGCGGAGCCTGGTCTGGGCCGCGTGGTAGCGCGAGGCCATGTCGGGGCTGTTCTCGGCGGCCTGACGCAGGTTGCGCACCAGCTTCTTCAGCTGCTCGTGCTTCTCGTCCCAGCGGCGGCGCAGCTCCTCGAAGCGCGCGAAGCGCGCCTTGCGCGCCTCGTGGTAGGTGGCGAAGCCGCCGCCGTGCACCCAGGCCTCGGCGCCCTCGGGGCTCTGCTCGACGCTGACGATCTTCTCGGCGGCGCGGGCGAGCAGCTCCCGGTCGTGGGAGACGAACAGGACGGTCTTGCGGGTCTCCTTGAGCCGCTCCTCCAGCCAGCGCTTGCCGGGCACGTCGAGGTAGTTGTCCGGTTCGTCGAGGAGCAGGACCTCGTCGGTGCCCCGCAGCAGGGACTCCAGGACCAGGCGCTTCTGCTCACCGCCGGAGAGCGTGCGGACCTCGCGGAACTGGGCCTTGTCGTACGGGACGCCGAGTGCGGCCGTGGTGCAGATGTCCCACAGCGTCTCGGCCTCGTACCCCTGCACCTCCGCCCAGTCGGAGAGCGCCTGGGCGTACTGGAGCTGGGCAGCCTCGTCGTCGACCGTCATGATCGCGTGCTCGGCGGCGTCCACGGCCTCAGCGGCCTCGCGGATCCTCGGGTGGGACACGGAGACGAGCAGGTCGCGCACGGTCGTCTCGTCGCGTACGGAGCCGACGAACTGCGGCATCACGCCGAGCCCGCCGCTCACGGTGACGCCGCCGCCGTGCGGCTGGAGCTCGCCGGAGATCAGCCGGAGCAGTGTGGTCTTGCCCGCGCCGTTCGCCCCGACCAGGGCGACCACGGCGCCCTCGCCGACCCGGAAGGAGACATCACCGAGCAGCGCCCGCCCGTCCGGCAAGTAGTACTCGAGGTGTGCGGCTTCCAGATGTCCCATGAGGCGGATTCTCCGTGGCCGGAGGGCACCCGGGCAAACCGTTTCCGCGTACGGGGTGCGAGCGGCGCCGCCGAAGCGCCTCACCTGCGGCTTCACCGGGCGGTGGCCTGATTCGCGGGGCACGGGGTACACGCGTCGCCATGCCTGACTCCGTGGATGCCTCCGACATCGACCTGCGCCTGCCCGCCGCCGGGCACCGGCCGCTCAAGGCCCGCCTGGTCTCGCTCGACCGCCGGCTCTTCGAGGCCGTCGCCAGGCGGCACTGGCCCGGCGGCGACCGGGTGCTGCCCCGGCTCAGCCACAGCGCCAACCACGGCGTGCTGTGGTTCGCGACGGCCGCGGGGATCGCGGCGACCCGCACCCCGCGGGCCCGCCGCGCCGCCGTGCGGGGCGTGGCCTCGCTGGCCCTGGCCTCGGCGACCATCAACACGCTCGGCAAGCGCTCGGTGCGCCGGGCCCGGCCGCTGCTCGACGCGGTGCCGCTGATACGTCAGCTGAAGAGGCAGCCGGTCACCACGTCGTTCCCCTCGGGGCACTCGGCGTCCGCCGTCGCCTTCGCCACGGGCGTGGCGCTGGAGTCCCGGGCGTGGGGCGCGGCGGTCGCGCCGCTCGCGGCCGCCGTCGCGGTCTCCCGCGTCTACACCGGGGCGCACTTCCCGAGCGACGTCCTGGTGGGCGGGGCGCTCGGCGCGGGCGCGGCGTTCGCGGTGCGCGGCCTGGTGCCGACGCGGGCGCAGCTCGCCCCGCCCGGCCGCCCCCGCGTGGCGGCTCCTGCGCTGCCCGGCGGCGCGGGCCTGGTCCTGGTGGCCAATGCGCAGGCGGGCACGTCGGACCGGGTCAAGGCGCTGCGCAACGCCCTGCCGGACGCCGAGGTCGTCCTCGCCGAACCGGCCGATCTGGGAGCCGAGTTGGAGAAGGCCGCGGCGCGCGCAACGGTCCTCGGGGTCTGCGGCGGCGACGGCACGGTCAACGCCGCGGCCACGGTGGCCCTGCAGCACGGCCTGCCGCTCGCGGTGCTGCCCGGCGGCACGCTCAACCACTTCGCGTACGACCTCGGGGTCGAGGACGCGCGCGACCTGTCCCGCGCGGTGGAGGCGGGCGACGCGGTCGCCGTGGACATGGGCCGCTTCTCGACGCGGGAGGAGGCGGGCCCGGACGGCGTGGAGGGGTACTTCCTCAACACGTTCAGCCTCGGCGTGTACCCGGAGCTGGTGCGCCTGCGCGAGCACTGGGCGCCCCGCATCGGCGGCAAGGCCGCGTCCGTGCTCGCGGCGCTGAAGGTCCTGCGCTCCGACGAGCATCCGATGACCGCTCAGTTCCGGGGCAGCAAGCGGGCGTTGTGGCTGCTCTTCGCGGGCAACTGCACCTACCACCGGCCGGGCCTCACGCCGGGCCGCAGGCTCGACCTGGCGGACGGGCTGCTCGACGTACGCATCGTGCACGGCGGGCGCAGGCCGGGCGCGCGCCTGGTGGCCGCCGCGCTGACGGGCCCCGAGGTGCGCTCCCCCGCCCAGGCGGCCGTGCGGCTGCCGCGGCTGCGGGTGGACGGGCTCGGCCCGGACACGGCCGTGGCGTACGACGGTGAAGTCACCCGCGTCCAGGGCTCGTTGCTCATCGACAAGCTGCCGGAGGCGCTGACCGTGTACCGGCCGCTGTCGGCCGTCCGGTGATCACCCGACGGACCGGGCGATGACCATATACTGATACACGGGTCTCATTATTCGGCATGGCGGCGTACGGTGCCGTGTACACGTACACGAAGGAGTCGCTGTCATGCCGAAGGAGACCGCCGTCTACACGCACGGGCACCACGAGTCCGTGCTGCGCTCCCACACCTGGCGCACCGCCGCCAACTCGGCCGCCTACCTCGTCGGTTCGCTGAAGCCGCACATGAAGGTCCTCGACATCGGCTGCGGCCCCGGCACCATCACCGCCGACTTCGCGGAGCTGGTCCCCGACGGCCATGTCACGGGCGTGGACCACGCGCCGGACATCCTCGACGCGGCACGGGCGACCGCGGCCGAACGCGGCCTGGAGAACGTCGATTTCGCGGTCGCCGACGTGCACGACCTCGACCACCCCGACGACAGCTTCTGCGTCGTCCACGCCCACCAGGTGCTCCAGCACGTGGGCGACCCGGTGCGGGCACTGCGCGAGATGCGGCGGGTGTGCAGGCCGGGCGGCATCGTCGCGGTCCGGGACGCGGACTACGAGGCGATGACCTGGTATCCCGACACCCCCGCCATGGACGACTGGCTGGACCTGTACCGGCGGGTCGCGCGGGCCAACGGCGGCGAGCCCGACGCGGGGCGCCGCCTCAAGTCCTGGGCCCTGGAGGCCGGTTTCACGGACGTCACCGCGACCGCCGCCACCTGGTGCTACAGCTCCGCGGACGAGCGCACCTGGTGGAGCGGGCTGTGGGCGGACCGCACACTCGCCTCCACCTACGCCGAGCGGGCGAAGGAAGGGGGCCACGCCGACGAGGACCGGCTGCGCGCCGTCTCGGCGGCCTGGCGCGAGTGGGGCGGCCGCGAGGACGCCTGGTTCGCGGTGCTGCACGGCGAGATCCTCTGCCGGAAGTGACGCGCCGCACAGCCCGAAAGGGCGCGTAGAAAGGCAGTTCGGGGAAACCCGGCCAGCAGGAGGTAGACACTATGGTTCCTATTCTGCTGGTCCTTCTGCTGGCCCTCCTCCTCTTCGGAGCGGGCTTCGCCGTGAAGGTTCTCTGGTGGATCGCCATCGCTGTACTCATCGTCTGGCTGGTCGGATTCTTCATGCGGAGCACGACCGCCACGGGCACGAGGTCCCGTTGGTACAGGTGGTAGCGGCACTCCCGCAGCCAGCCCTGCGGCCAGTCCCGTAGTCAGTCGGTCAGTCCCTGGGAAGCAGGGGACCCAGCGGCCCGAGGTCCAGATTCAGGTCCTCGGGCCGCAGTCCGTACCGCTCCCTGAGCTCGGCCATCCGGTCCTCCAGGAGCATCAGCGTCAGCCCGATCCGCTCCTCCTGATCCTCCGTCAATTCACCGGTGTCGAAGCGGCGCACGGCCTGCCGCTCCATCAGCTGACGCAGCAGCTCGACGACGGTCAGGACCAGCTTGACCAGATCCCGCTCCACGGTGTCGGGGTCGAGGTCCATGCGCTTGCGGTCCACTGGGCGTTCGCGGTCCACTGGGCGTTCACGGTCCACGGGTCACTCCATCTCCCGCCAGGGCGAAGGGACTTGTTCGTTCACCGAGCTGATCAGAGCGTTGAGGTCGATGCGTACGAGGTCGACGTCCGCGATCCGCAGGGTGATGTCGCCCGCGATGACGACACCGCCGGCGAGCAGGCGGTCGAGCAGATCGACCAGGGCGATCTCGCGACGCTCGACGACGGTCATGCGCCGCCTCCGCTCTCGTCACCGGTGCCCGTGACGGTGTCGTCACCGGCGCCTTTGACGTTCTCGTCACCGGCGCCTTCGGTGATGTCGTCACCGGTGAAGGAGTAGGCCGCCCACGGACCCGTCAGCTCCACCCGCAGGCAGTCCGTCCCTCGCCCCTCGTCCTTCGTGCGGTCGACGAGTTCGACGAACTCCTCGGAGTGCGAACGCGGCACCAGATAGGCGGCGTTGAGGACGTTGCGGCCCGACGCCCGGGACAGCGCCGCGTTCTGCGGGGCGTGCAGCCGGGCGTCGTCGGCGTGCGAGGAGAGCTCCTCGTGCAAGCGCCGGGCGAAGGCCTCGGCCCGCTCCCAGCCCTCCTCGTGCGCCGCACGCTGCCGACGTCGCTGGCGCAGATAGTCGCGCCCCGTGCGGGGCCCGCGCCGCGCCGGCTCCTCCGCACGGCCCGTCGCGGACGCCGCCTCGCCCTCCACGTGGACCTTCACGCCCCACTCGACGCGCCCCTCGATCCGGTCGAGGACCCGCACGAAACGCTCCGCCTGGTCCTCCAGCATGGCGCGTACGCCGCTGTCGTCCCGGAAGACGGTGGCGAGCCGCAGCGGCAGCGGGCAGGTGACGGTGGCGAGCGCGGCGATCACGCGCTGGTGGGCGCGGGCCGTCTCGGCGAGCCAGTCCAGGTCCTCCAGGTGCGCGCGCAGCGCGTCCTGTGCGAAGTCCCGCTCCGGCACCGGGCCGACCAGGGCGACCAGGCCCTCGTGGCAGAGCTGTTTGGGCGGAACGCCGCCGACCCCGGTGAGATCGGCGGCGAGCGGTGCGGTGGGCGGGCGGCACACCGCGTAGACATAACGCAGTTCATCGTGTGCGACGCTCACGTGTCTCCTTCTTGGCGGGCGCGAGGGCCTGCAGCTCCTCCAGTTCCTCCACGCGCTGCCTCAACTCGGCGTTCTCCCGGGAGAGTTCGGTGCGACACGCCCCCGAGGAGAGCGCGGGGTCGTCCTCCCACCAGTCGATGCCCATCTCCTTGGCCTTGTCGATGGAGGCGACGACGAGGCGGAGCTTGATGGTGAGCAGTTCGATGTCGAGCAGGTTGATCTTGATGTCGCCGGCGATGACGATGCCCTTGTCCAGGACGCGTTCAAGGATGTCGGCGAGGTTGGCTCCGCCGCCGTCGCGCCCGTAGGGGTCGGGGAGCCGGCCGCCGTGGGCCGCCGTCATCGGCGGCCCCGCCCACCGCCGGCCTCGGCGTACTCGCGGCGCTTTCCTTCCCCCGCGTCCTCTTCGCCTTCGTACTCGTAGTCGGCGTCGGTTTCGGTTTCGGTTTCGGTTTCGGCGTCGCGAACGGCCTCGTCTTCGCCTTCGTACTCGTCCTCGTACTCGGCTTCGGCTTCGTCCTCGTACTCGGCTTCGGCATCGGTTTCGGCGTCGCGATCGGGCTCCGCCTCGTCCTCGGCGTCGTACTCGCCCTCGGGCTCCTCCCCGGCGTCCTCGCCCCGCTCCTCGTCCTCGTCGTACTCGCCCTCCGGCTCGTCCTCTTCGTGCGCCTCGGCCTCGGGGGCGTCCTGCTCGCCCTCGTCCCGCTCGTCCCGGCCCTCGCGCTCCTCCTCTTCCTCCGCCACCGCGTCCTCGTGGCTGCGGACGACCTCGCCGTCGCGGATCTCGCCGCGCCAGCCGTCGCTCGCCTCGCCGCGCAGCGAGATGTGCCGGGCGAAGTGCTTGAGGTCCAGGCGGGCCCTGCGGCCCTGCGCGCGCCAGATGTTGCCGGTCTTCTCGAAGAGGCCCTTCGGGTAGTACTCGATGATCAGCAACACCCGGGTGAGGTTCTCGGCGAGCGGGTGGAAGGTGACGACGCCCTTCGTCGTGCCCTTGCCGCCCTCGGACGTCCATGTGATGCGCTGGTCGGGAACCTGCTCGGTGGTGTGCGCCTTCCAACTGCGGTTGGACCAGAAGGCCTTGAGCTTCCAGTCGGAGTCCGTGTCGCTCGCCACGGTGGAGCCCTTGACGCCCTTGGCGAAGGTCGAGAACTCCTGGTACTGGGTCCATTGGTCGTACGCCTCACGGATCGGCACGCCCACGTCGACGTACTCCAGGATGACCGTGGGCTTCTGGCCCCCGCCGCCCTTCTTGCGCTTGCCGCCGATGTTCTTGAACGCGTTCTTCACGGAGTCCTTGAGGTGGCTGCCGCCCAGCTCCAGGGCGCCGCGCACCGGGCCCTTGCCCTCCGCGACCTTGCGGCCCGCCTCCAGGGCGAGCTTGCCGAAGCCGGGGCTCTTGCCGTCCGCGATGTCGTTCAGCTTGACGGTGGCGTCCCCGAGCCGGTGGCCCACGCCGACGAGCACGCGCTGGGCCTGGGCCATGAGGTAGGCCTGCGCCTCCTCCTTCAGGCGGTCGGCGGCCGGGCCGCGCGTGATGTCCTTCAGCGGTGACTCAGCCATGGTCGCGGCCTCCCTTCGACCGTCCCGCGCGGGCCGTCGAGGTCGCCCTGCGGGCGGTGCCGCGGGCCGCGGCGGTGGACTTCTTCTGGGCGGTCTTCTTCGCCGGGGCCTTCTTCGCCGCAGCCTTCTTCGCCGGGGCGCTCTTGGCTGCCGCCTTGGGGGCTGCCTTGGGGGCCGACGCCCTCTTCGGCGGAGCCTTCTTGCGCGGCGGCGACTCCTCCGACTCGGCGTCACCGGAGCCGCGGCCGTCGACGCTTCGTCCCTCGGAGCTTCGCCCCTCGGAGCCCCGGCCCTCGGACCGGCGGCCCTTGGGCTCGCTGTCCTCGGCGAGCTCGCCCTCGTCCTCGTACGCGTCCTCGTACGCGTCCTCGTACGCGTCTTCGTGCGCGTCTTCGTCCTTCCGCCCGGCCGCACCCTTCACCTCGTCCGGCACCACGCCGGAGAGGCGGTCCTGGACGCCGAGGGTGCGCTCGTGCAGGCGGTCGGCGAGGCCTTCCATCTGACGGTTCACGAGGGAGCCCGTCGCGGCCTTGCCCACGCCCCGCAGATCCTGGCGCAACTGGTCGCCGATCTCCTTGAACTGCGGGTTGTTCTCCAGCTGTCGGGTCACCATCGAAGCCAGTGCCTTCGGGCTCAGCTGCAGCCGTTTGCCGGCCACCATCGTGCCCACGGCGAACGCGAACTTCGCCTTCTTCGTCCGTCCCAGGACGTACCCCGCGCCCACGGCGAGGCCCACTGCCAGTCGGTTCATCACTCAGAAGTCCTGTTCTGTCCTGTGCTGCAGCCGCTCGAGGAGCTCGTCCTCGCGGCGCTCGAATTCGGCCTCGTCGATCTCGCCCGCCTCGAGGCGTTCCTCGAGGAGGGAGAGTTCACGACGGATGGCCGAGGGGTCGTAGTACTGCCGTTCCGCCTCGGTGATCACTTGTCTGAGCACCCAGAGGGAGCCGCGGGCCGGGGCGAGCGGCAGCAGGAGAATTTCGCCGATCAGTCCCACGCCGTCACCCCGCGGGTTCGGCGGGCCCCGGGTCGACGAAGCTGTACGGGGGCAGCGGACCGTGCACCCGCAGCTCCAAGTGGGGCTGCGTGGAACGGAGTTCATCGACCGCGCCGAGGAATCCGTCCGCCGACCCGCGGTCCACCAGGAACGAGATGTTGGCCAGCCACCCGGTGCCCTCGGGCCCCACGCCGACCGCTTCGGCGGCCGGTTCCAGGGCGCGGCGCACCTCGACGGCGTCGCTCGCCTCGCGGGCCCGCACCGTGGAGCTCACCATCTCGCCGAGCTGCAGCTTCTGCTCGTAACTGCCGCCGCCCTGGCGTTGGTTGGCCTCCACCATGGCGCGCAGCTCCGGGTTCTCGGCGAGGACCTGGTGGAGCACGGCCTGTTCGTTGTGGGTGGCCTTCACGTTGTACTCGACCTTGCCGTCGAGGGCGCGCAGGCGCTCCTCGTAGTGGTCGGCCCGCTCGCCGAGGACCGTGGCGACCGCCTCGTCGTCGGGGGCGAGGCTGCCGAAGCGCATCGGGAGCACGGCGCCCGCCGCGCCCGCCTCGGTCAGGACGTTCTGGTGGGCGAGCAGATCGCGCCGCTTGGGCTTGAGGTCGTCGGGGGCGTCGCTGACGATCGCGGCGAGCTCGCCCTGCTTGAGGACGCGCACGACGCACGCCGGGCGGCCGATGCCCTCCATGCCGTCGGGCAGCGCCGGGTGCGAGCTGCTCGCGATGCCGTAGATGTAGGTGCTCACTAGTCCTTCTCCTCCTTCCTGCGGGAGGTGGTGGAGCGGCGGGCCCTCGGCCGTTCCTCCGTCTGGCCTTCCTCACGGGCCTGCTTGAAGGCGTCCGAGATGGTCTCGGCGGCGCCGGAGAGCGCGCCCTTCGACTTGCCGCGGGCGCCGGACTCGGTGAGTTCGCCCATCAGGTCGGGCAGACCGGGGTTGCGGTGCGGCCCCGCTTCCAGGTCCAGGCGGTTGCACGCCTCGGCGAACCGCAGATACGTGTCGACGCTCGCGACGACGACACGGACGTCGACCTTGAGGATCTCGATGCCGACGAGGGAGACCCGTACGAAGGCGTCGATGACCAGGCCTCGGTCGAGGATGAGTTCCACGACGTCGTACAGGCCACTGGTGCCGCCTCCGCCGCCGGACTGTTGTGCCGGGACAACGGTCATGCCGAACGTCCCTCCTTGTCTGTGATGGCTTGGGTGTGCGTGCTGTGCGTACGCGGAACCGGGCGGCCTACTGACCGCCAGGGCCCTGCCCGTCCGAACGACCCCGCTCGTAGCGGCGGATCCTGCGGTAGCCGGTCAGCTCGCCGCGGGGGTCGAGGCGCACCTCGTAGCTCGCGAGCAGGCTCATCGTGTCGGGGACCCGGGCCAGTTCGAGCACCTCGATCTCCAACAGCCAGCCGTCATCGGTGCGTTCGAATGACGACACCGATTCGGACGTCATGCCGGTGAGTTCGGTGAGCTGGGTGCGGGCGTGCCGGAGCACCACCATGGGGCCGGGCAGCTCTTCGTCCGCGCTGTGGTTCCGCTGTGTGGCTTTGCTCGTGTCTGTGTCTGTGTCTGTGGTCTTGCGTGACGTATTCGCCATGGCCACCTCCGGGTCCGGGTGTCCTGGTGGGCGTTGGCCAAACCTCGTCGATCCTGTGACGTGCCGTCAGCCGCGCAGCGCCCGGAGCTTGCGGCGGGCCGGGCCGAGCGCGCGTCCCGAGCGCAGGGCGCCGGCCCACGGTTCGGTACGGGCCTGCTCGACGGCGTCGTCGATGGTCCAGCGGCGGGCGTGCACCGCGGGGTCCTCCAGCTGCTCCCACGCGAGGGGCACGGCCACGGGGGCGCCCGGAACGGACCGTACGGAGAAGGGGGCGACGGCGGTCTGCGCGTACGCGTTGCGTTGCACGTCGAGATAGAGGCGGTCGCCGCGGGCCTCCTTGCGGACGGCGGTGGTGAGGCGCTCGGGGTGGGCGGCCGCGAGGGTCTCCGCGACGTCCTTGGCGAAGGCACGGGCATCGTCGAAGTCGTGGTGGCCGTTGAGCGGCACGACGACGTGCAGGCCGCGCGAGCCCGTCGTCATCAGAGCGGACGCCAGGCCGACGTGGTCGAGGAGTTCACCGAGGAGCCGGGCCGCGTTCCGCACGGTCTCGAAGTCGTCCTTCGCCGGGTCTAGGTCGAAGACCAGCCGGTCGGGCCGGTCGATCCGGCCCGCCCTGGAGAGCCAGCGGTGCAGGGTGAGGCAGGCCTGGTCGGCGAGGAAGAGCAGCGTCGCGGTGTCGTCGCACACGGTGTGCGTGACGGTGCCGCCCTGCTTGGTGACCTCGGCGCGGGTGATCCAGTCCGGGTAGTGGTCGGGGGTGTCCTTCTGCATGAAGCGGGGTCCGTCGAGGCCGTCGGGGTGGCGCTCCAGCATCAGGGGGCGGCCGCGGAGGTGGGGCAGCATGAAGGGGGCGACGGCCCTGTAGTAGTCGAACAGATCCGCTTTCGTGCGGTCCTTGGTCGTGGGGTCCTTCTTGGTCGTGAGGTTCTTCGTCGTGCGGTCCTTGCCGCCGCCGTCGTCGTCACGGGCCGGGAAGAGGACCTTCTCCGGCCGGTGCAGCTGCACGGTGCGACGGCCGGCCCGAACCGTCCGTACGTCGTTCATGGGGTTCCCTTCACGATCTCTGCTGGTACTTGCCGGTGCTCCGAGGGGTGGCTGGCCCCACCTCGAAGTGGGGGCCTGGCGGGCGTGCCGCGGGCCCGCGGGGCCGGAAGGATCGGGGGTATCGACCAGCCGTCCCGCGCCGGGGGTCCGTCTCCCGCGCGGCAAGGACCGACCAGTGAGGCCCGCCATGACGCACAGCCCCGACCTGCACCGCGCCCCGCGCCCGCGGCCTCGCCCCCACGAGCCGTGGCTGCTGCCCCGCCTGCATCCGGGGGCCGACGAACCACCCGCTCCACCCGCTGTCAGAACCGCCTTCGCCCTCTGGCTCACGGCGGTCGCGGCCGGCGTCTTCGAGACGGTGCTCGCCGTCGCCGGTGCAGTGGCCGACGGCGACGCTTCGACCGGCGGACTCGTGAGCGGCCTGCTGCTGCGCATGGCGGTGTTCTCGGCGGCCGTCCTGGTCGCGGTGCGGATGCGGCGCGGCGCGAACTGGGCCCGGCTGACGCTGGCCGGCGGTCTCGGTGTCCTCGGCACGCTGTCCCTGGTGGTCGAGCCCGTGCGTTGGCTTGCCGACGGCCATGGGCTCGGCGACGCGGTCAGGGACGCGGGCGTGCTGGACGTCCTGTTCGGCGGGAGCCGCGTGCTGCATCTGACAGCCGTGCTCACGGCCACGGCCCTGATGTTCCGTCCCGCCGCGAACGCCTGGTTCAGGGCGGCGCGACACCACTGACCCCGCTCACCGCACCACCGCCCGCTCCACCAGCAGCCGCGCCGCCGCGGCGATCGAGGCCGCGTCGATTCCCGCGGACCTCAGCTGCTCCGCGGGCGTCGCCGAGCCGGGCATCGTGCGTACCGCGAGCCGTACCACGCGCGGTGTCGGCCTGCCGTCGCCGAAGGCGTCCATGACCGCGTCGCCGATGCCGCCCTCCGCCCGGTGGTCCTCGACCGTCAGCAGACAGCCCGTGCGCGCGGCCGCCTCGCGCAGCGTGGCGCGGTCGACGGGCTTGACGCTGTACAGGTCGACGACCCGCACCGCGATGCCCTCGCGGCCGAGCATCTCCGCGGCGGCCAGCGCCTCGTGGACGGTCACGCCCGCGGCGACCACGGTCAGCCGGTCCGCATCACTGGCGCGCAGCACCTTGGAGCCGCCGATCGGGAACTCCTCGCCGGGTCCGTAGATGACGGGCGTGTCCCCGCGCGACGTACGCAGGTAGCGAACGCCGTCGAGCTCCGCCATCCGCGCGACGAGCCGTCCCGTCTGGTGGGCGTCGCACGGGTACAGGACCGTGGAGTCGTGCACCGCGCGGAACATCGCCAGGTCCTCCAGGCCCATCTGGGAGGGCCCGTCCTGGCCGATCGCGACGCCCGCGTGCGAGCCGACGAGGTTGATGTCGGCGCCACTGACCGCCGCCATCCGCACGAAGTCGTACGCGCGCGTGAGGAACGCCGCGAACGTCGACGCGTACGGCACCCAGCCGCGCGCCGCCAACCCCACGGCGGCGGCGACGAGTTGCTGCTCGGCGATGTAGCACTCGAAGAAGCGGTCGGGGTGCTCCTTGGCGAAGTACTCCGACCGCGTGGAGTCGCCGACCTCGCCGTCCAGGGCCACGACGTCGCCGCGCGCGGTGCCGAGCGCGGCGAGCGCCTGGCCGAAGGCGGTGCGTGTCGCGACGGCGTCGCCGACTTCGTGGCGCGGCAGTTCGAGGTGTCCGCTGCGCACCGCGTGCATCGTCCGTGCGGCGGCGGGCCGTCGCACCTCCACTCGTACGTCGCGTACGCCGCCCAGCTCCGCGATGGCCGCATCCGCGTCCGGCAGCGGCTTGCCGTGCAGTCCCTCGCGGTTCTCGACGGCCGCGACGCCCTTGCCCTTGACGGTGCGGGCGAGGACCACGGTGGGCTGCCCTGCCGTGGATTCCGCCTCCTGGAAGGCACGGTCGACGGCGTCGGCGTCGTGCCCGTCGGTCTCGACGACGTGCCAGCCGAATGCCTTGAAGCGGTCGGCGTAGGCGCTCAGATGCCATTCGTGACGGGTCGGGCCGCGCTGGCCGAGGCGGTTGACGTCGACGATCGCGGTGAGGTTGTCGAGGTGTTCGTACCCGGCGTGCTCGGCGGCCTCCCAGACGGAGCCCTCGGCCAGCTCGCTGTCGCCGCACAACACCCAGACGCGGTAAGGGATCCGGTCGAGCCGCTTGCCGGACAGGGCCATGCCGACGCCGACGGGCAGCCCCTGCCCGAGCGATCCGGTGGCGACCTCGACCCAGGGCAGGGCGCGCGGCGTCGGATGCCCCTCCAGGCGGCTGCCCCGGTCGCGGAAGGTCAGCAACTCCTCGTCGGTGAGGGCCCCCGCCGCCTTGTACGCGGCGTACAGGAGCGGCGACGCATGCCCCTTGGAGAGGATGAAGCGGTCGTTGCCGGGGTGGTCGGGACGGTCGAACTCGTAGCGCAGGTGGCGGGCGATGAGCACCGCCATCAGTTCGGCGGCGGACATCGACGAGGTGGGGTGCCCGGAGCCCGCCGCGGCCGCGGCCCGGACGGAGTCGACGCGCAACTGCCGGGCCAGGATGTCGAGTTCACTGTCACTCATGGGGGTCCTCCTTTTCCGGTCGCTCACGGGGCTCCTCCTTCGCGTGCGGCTCCTGCCGTGGCGCGCCCGGCACCCGGGCCACCTCCGGCGACGCGGTGTCCAGCGGCACGGACCACGAGCGGACCAGGCCCAACTGCACGGCCTGGCGCGGCAGTACGGCGTCCAGGAGCCAGTCCGCGGCGACCCGCACACGGTTGCCGGGCATCGCCGCCAGGTGGTAGCCGCGCGTGACGGCACCGGCGAGCGGTCCCGAAAGGGGCAGGCCGAGCGGGTTGGCGGCGGCCTGGACACCGCCGAGGTCCACGGTGAAGCCCAGGTCGCGGTGGCGGTAGGAGCTCCGGGTGCCGACGCCGAGGGACGCGGCGACGTTGCGGCCCGCCGTCGCGCCCTGGCGCCAGGCGTGCTGCGCGGTCATGGACGTGTACTGGCCCGGCCTGTGCAGGTCGGGCACGGCCGCGGCGTCCCCGCAGGCGAACACCTCGGGGTGGCCCGGCACTTGGAGGTAAGGGTCGACGAGCAGCCGCCCCCACTCCAGGGGCCGGTCGAGGCCCTCGACGAGCGGGTCGGGCCGCACGCCGACGCACCAGACCAGCGTGCGCGTGTCGACGGAGTCCCCGTCGTCCAGGAGCACACCGTCCGAGGTGGCCTCCTTGACGGAGGTCCTGGTGCGTACGGCGACGCCGCGCCGCCGCAGCACGCGGTCGGCGGTGGTGGAGAGCCGTACGTCGAGTTCGGGCAGCACGCGGTCGGCGATGTCGAGCAGCAGCCAGCGCGGCCGTATGCCCTGCCGCAACGGCCGCTTGCGCACCAGGGCGTCCGTGAACAGCCTTCCGTGCGCGGCCAGTTCGACCCCGGTGTAGCCGGCGCCGACGACCACGAACGTGCAGCGGGCCCGGCAGGTCTCCGCGTCGGGCGCGGCGGTGGCCAGTTCGATCTGCCGGGTGATGTGGTCGCGCAGGTACAGCGCCTCGGGCATCCCGCGGAAGCCGTGCGCGTGCTCGGCGACGCCGGGCACCGGCAGCAGCTTGTTGACGCTGCCCACAGCGAGCACGAGGCGGTCGTACGCCAGCTCGCCTCGCCGCCCCTCGGGGTCGGTGTACGTCACCGTGTGCCGCTCCAGGTCGACGCCGTCGGCCTCGCCGAGCGCGAGGCGTACGTGCGCCAGCGTGCCGGAGAGCGAGACGGTGACGCGGCGCGGCTCCAGGACGCCCGTGGCGACATGGGGCAGCAGGGGCAGGTAGAGGAAGTAGTCGGTCGGGTTGAGCAGGGTGATGTCGGCCTTGTTCCGGCTCAGCCGGGACAGGGTGCGTGCGGTGCGGTAGCCGGCGAATCCGGCTCCGACGATGACGATGCGAGGTCGGCTCACGGTGTCCCTCCGGCGGGGTGGGAACCTCCCGCGTGCCCCTGCCCGGCGGGCGCCAAACTCCGGCCGTCGGTACCGGCTCCCCGCGCGGCGCGGGCACCGTTTGTGCCCGCCACTCGGGGTTACCCGCAGTCGTATCCGTCCTGGCCCGAACGCCATATCGGATCCGAACGCCATATCGGAGGTGCGTCCCATGCCCGAGTACGGATACTTCCTGGCGACCGAGGAGTTCGGCCCCGCGGAGCTGGTCGAGCAGGCCCGCATGGCCGAACAGGCCGGGTTCGAGGCGCTGTGGATCTCCGACCACTACCACCCGTGGAACGCGGCGCAGGGCCAGAGCCCCTTCGTCTGGTCGGTGATCGGCGCGCTCACCGAGGCGGTGTCGCTGCCCGTCCAGACGGCGGTGACCTGCCCGACCGTGCGGATGCACCCGGCGGTCGTGGCGCAGGCCGCGGCGACCGGCGCGGTGCTGACCGGCGGGCGTTTCCGGCTCGGCGTGGGCACGGGCGAGGCGCTCAACGAGCACATCCTGGGCGGGCCGTGGCCGCCGATCCACGTACGCCTGGAGATGCTGGAGGAGGCGGTCCAGATCATGCGGAACCTCTTCACCGGCGCGGAGGTCAACCACCAGGGCACGCACTACACCGTGGAGAAGGCCCGCCTGTACACGGTGCCGGACGAGCCCGTGCCCATCGACGTCTCCGGCTTCGGCCCCAAGGCGACGGCGCTCGCGGCGCGCGTCGGCGACGGCTTCGTGACGATGACGCCCGACGAGACGCTGGTGACCCGCTACCGCAAGGGCGGCGGAGGCGCCAAGCCCGTCAGCGGCGGCCTCAAGGTCTGCTACGGCCCGGACCGCGACGCGGCGGTGCGCCAGGCGCGCGAGCTGTGGGGCAGCCGGCTGCTGCCGGGCGAGATGGGCCAACTCCTGCCCACACCACGCCACTTCGAGCAGCTCGACCCGCTGCTCACCGACGACCTCGCGGCGGCCTCCTTCACCTGCGGCGACGACGTGGACGAGCACGTGGCGGCGCTGACCGCGTTCACCGACGCCGGGTTCGACCGGGTGTACGTCGGTCAGATCGGCCCGGACCAGCGGAGCTTCTTCGACTTCTACCGCACGAAGGTGCTGCCGCAGGTCCAGGACCAGTGACCGAGGAAAGAGAGAAAGCAGACCGAGGAAAGACACCCAGATGAAGCACGAAGTTCCCCTCGAACGGCCCGCCGTCTCCGCGTACACGGTGCCCGCGGACGGCCCCGAGGCCGACGGCACCTTCGCCTGGGACGCCACGACGATCGTCGTCGCCGAGATCACGGCGGGCGACGCGACGGGCACCGGCTGGACCTACGCCCCCGCCTCCGTCGCCGCCCTGGTCGAGGAGCAGCTCGCCCCCGCCGTCGCCGACCGCGACGCCCTCGACATCCCCGCCGCGCACGACGCGATGACGAAGGCGGTCCGCGACACCGGCCGCCCCGGAGCCGCCTCGTGCGCGATCTCCGCGGTCGACATCGCCCTGTGGGACCTCAAGGCGCGCCTGCTCGAACTCCCTCTCGTGCGCCTCCTCGGGGCGGCCCGCGACGAGGTCCCCGTCTACGGCAGCGGCGGCTTCACCACGTACCACGACACGCATCTGGCGGCGCAGCTGAACGGCTGGGTGCACGGGCAGGGCATCCCCCGCGTCAAGATCAAGGTCGGCGAGGCGTGGGGCCGGGCGGCCTCGCGTGACGTGTCCCGGGTCCGCACCGCGCGCGACGTGATCGGCCCGCAGGCCGAGCTGTACGTCGACGCGAACGGCGGCTACACCCGCAAGCAGGCGGTGCGTGTGGGCCGGGTGCTCGCGGAGCACGGCGTGGGCTGGTTCGAGGAGCCGGTGTCCTCCGACGACCTGCGGGGGCTCGCCCTGATCAGGGACGCGCTCGTGTGCGACGTGACGGCGGGCGCGTACGGATACGACCTTCCCTACTTCGCCCGCATGATCCCCTCGGTCGACTGCCTGCAGGTGGACGCGACGCGCTGCGGCGGCCTCACGGAGTGGCTGCGCGCGGCGGCCCTCGCGCAGGCGCACGGCCTGGAGGTCTCGGCGCACTGCGCGCCGCACGCGCATGCCGCGGTCGCCGCGTGCGTGCCGAACCTGCGGCACATCGAGTGGTTCCACGACCACGTCCGGATCGAGTCGATGTTCTTCGACGGCGCGCTCGACCCGACCGGGGGCGTGGTCCGCCCGGACGCCGGCATCGGGCACGGGCTGCGTCTGCGGACGGACGAGGTGGCGGAGTTCCGGGTCGTGTGAAAGGCCGTGGTCGCGGTCGTGCGAAAGGTCCGGGTCGTGTGAAACCCGGTGACATGTGAAACCCGGTCGCGTACAGGCCTGATCGCCTGCCAGGCTCCCCCTCATGCCCATGGGGAAAGCTGAAGTACTGCTCATCGGGGGCCGCTCGGGGGTCGGCAAGTCGTCGGTCGGCTGGGAGGTCGCCGCACAGCTGCGGGCGGCCGACGTCGGCCACGCGATGATCGAGGGCGACCTCCTGGACGCCGTGCACCCGACGCCGCCGGGCGACCCCGACCGCTCGGGGATCACCGTGCGCAACCTCGCGGCGATCTGGGCCAACTACACGGAGCTGGGCTGCCGTCGGCTCGTCTACACGAACACGGCGAGCGTGCTCGGCAGCGAGGAGTGGCTCTTCACCGAGGCGTTGGACGGGCCGCGCGTCATCCGTGTCCCCCTCACCGCGACGGACGCCACGATCGAGGCGCGTCTGCGGGCGCGCGAACTGGGCTCGGAACTCGAACAGCAGCTGCGCCGCAGCAGGTTCATGTCCCGCCACCTGGACGAACACGCGGCACCCGACGCCCACCGCATCCCCACGGACGACCGCGCGCTGACGGACATCGCGAAGGAGGTGGTGGGGGTCACGGGGTGGGGTGGTGGCGTGGCGGCAACGGCGTGAGGGTATTCAGGCGCCCGTAAGGGGCGCGGGGAGCCGCGCGAACAGCCGCACCCGACCCGCGCAGTCAGAACGAACTGCCCCCGCCGGTCAGGACTCCTTGGAGCCCGGCGAGGCAGGCGGCATCGGCGGGGGCGCGGGGACGCCGAGTCCCATGCCCGAGGGGTCGGACTGCATCGCCGTATCCGTCCGCACCGCAAAATCGCGGGCGCCCCGCGGCCGTGCCGCATTGCGCAGCAACAGCGCCGCGACACCGAACAGCACGGCGACAACGAGGGCCGCCGCCCAGTCCGGCATGCCGAGTGCCAGGGCGAGGCCGAGCGCCAGGGCGACCGCGGCGCCCGCGTAGAGGGCCGCGGCACCGGAGGCCGCGTACAGCGTGGCCTTGCGGCGCTGCCTCTTGGTCTGCTCGCGGAGTTCCTCGCGCAGCTCGGCGCGGATCGCCCGGACCAGTTCGTCGGTCAGGGACTTGTCGAGTCCGGTCAGAGGGTTCTCGGGACCAGTCATGGCGCCCGGGTACCCGCGGCCGGGGACGTCGTAACGGCGTACCGCATCGCACCGCACCCCACCCCACCACCCGGCAAACTCCGTGGAGCGCAAAGGGACATGCTCCGTAGAGTGCGGCCATGCCACTGATCATGCGGACCCACTACGTGTGCCTGGACTGCCGCCAGGGCTTCAAGCGCGAGAGCACCGGGCCGAGTCCGTGTCCGTCCTGCGCGGCGCCGATGATCGACGCGGGCGAACAGCTCGCGGTGCCGCCCCGCCGCGACACCGACGCCTGGCAGGCACTCGCGGCCGTCCTCGACGCCGGACTCCGCTTCCACCCCGCGTGCCGCTGCTGCGGCGACGGCCCCGGCTACCGGCCCCGGACCATGCGCGAGGTCCGTGACCGCGAAGAGGTCGCCGCACGCACCGGCCGCCCGCTCGCCGAAGTGCTCGCGGAGGCCGATCCCTGGCGGTGATTCCCCGATTCTCCCGGGGCGGTGGCGACGGAGCGGTCAATCATGAAAGCTTTCCGGCTATGGAGATCCTCGGAACCACACTGCGCATCTGCGTCGAGGACCTGGAGTCCTCCGTCGCGTTCTACGAACGGCTTGCGGGCGGCAAGGCGATGCGCTTCGAGCGCGGGGGCGTGTCCGTCGCCGCGGTCGGCTGCTTCCTGTTGATGAGCGGTCCCGCGAAGGAACTCGACGTGCTCCGCAAGATCTCGGCGACCATCGCGGTGCAGGACGTGGACGAGGCGGACGCGGTCCTGAAGTCCTCCGGGGCCCAGATCATCGCGGGCCCGCTGCCCACGCCCGCGGGCCGCAGCCTCATGGCGCTGCACCCGGACGGCTCCGTCTTCGAGTACGTGGACCGCCGCCCCGCGACCTGACCCGTATCCTCCACGGCGGGGCAGCGGGCCCCGGCCGGAACGGAGGACGGTGCACGTGGCAGGCAACACGGCGGGCGGCGGGGAACGGACGTCGCTGAGCGCCCAGGCGCGCGAGGCCGTCCGGCAGCGGATCGTCGACCGGCGCTACGCACTCGGCGCGCGCCTCGTGGAACGCGAGGTCGCCGAGGAGCTGCGGATGTCCCGCGTCCCGGTCCGCGAGGCACTGCGCTCGCTGGTCGCCGAGGGCCTGCTCGAACTCCTCCCCCACAGCGGCGTCCGGGTGCGCCGCCTGGACCGTGACGACGTACGTCATCTGTACGAGGTGTGGGAACCCCTGGCCGTCCAGGCGTCGCGGCTCGCGGCGCGCCGGGTGGCGCAGTGCGCACCGGAGGAGCCGCCGGGCCTGGCCGCGCTCCGGGCCACCCTGGACCACGCCGAGCAGGCGTCGGACGCGGACGACGGGCCGCGCGAGGTCGCCGCGCACACCGCGTTCCACGAGGGCATCGTCGCCCTCTCCGGCAACCCGCTCCTCGCCCGCACGATGGACCAGCTGAGCTGGCAGCTCCAGCTCCTCTTCGGCATCCGCGCGGAACCGGCCCACATGCGCTCCCAGCACCGCCTCATCCACGACCGCATCGCGACGGGCGACGAGGAGACGGCCGCGGCCATCACCCTGCTTCACGTACGGGACAGCCAGACGGTGGCCCTACGGTCGCTCTTCGAGGGGCCCGGCGAGGACGGGGAGAACGGAGAGAACCGGGAGAACCGGGAGAACCGGGAGAACCGGGAGAACGGGGAGAACGGGGAGAACGGGGAGCGCTGACCCCGTCGGCGTCCACTCTGTATACCAAAACCCTCGAAGCCTGATCACTTTCCAGGGTTTGCCCCGCAATATCCCCGACTGTCTCCAGCCACTCTTGCAGGCTCCCTTCACTTGGTATACAAACTGGCGGACGTCTCTCCTCCGCTCTTTCTCCCCAGGAGTCGCCCGATGTGCGTCGAGAACACCCCGCCCCCTCCCTCCCGGCTCACCCGGCGCGGGATCCTCGCCGGTGCGGCCGCGCTCGCGGGGACCACGGCCGTCCTCTCCGCCACCGCGCCCCGCGCCTCCGCGGCGGGCGGCTCCGGTGACGGCGGCGGCCACGGCCTCGGCCTCGGCGGTGACCTGGTCATCGAGGGCGGTACCCTTCTCGACCCCGCGACGGGCGAGGTCACCGAGGACGCCGTGGTCGTCATCGCGGGCGGGGTCGTCCGTGCCGCGGGACGGCGGGGGAAGATCCGGGTGCCCGAAGGCATGGAGGTGCTCGACGCGCACGGCCGCTGGGTCCTGCCGGGGCTCGTCGAGTCGCACATCCACCTCAACACCGCCGCCGAGGCACGGGACGCCGTGCTCCACGGCGCCACCAGCGCCCGCAGCGGCTCGACCAACTTCTACCAGGACATCGCCGTACGGGAGCTGGCCCGCCAGGCCCCGCACCTCGCCCCCCGCCTGCGCGCCGCCGGCGTCTTCGTCACGCCCGACCTCGGCGACACGATCCTCGCCGACCCCGACCTGACCCCGCTCGCGAAGCTCCGCGACGGCGTCCGCTCCCCCGAGGCGCTGCGCCGCGTCGTCGAGATCAACCTCGCCCGGGGCGCCGACGTGATCAAGACCCGCGTCAACGAACGCGCGGGGCTCCCCGAGCAGGACCCGCTGGCCCAGGTGTACGACCGCGAGCAGCTGTCCGCCGTCGTCGCGGCCGCCAAGCGCGGCGGCAAGGGCGTCCTCTGCCACAGCTACAGCGAGAAGGGCTGCCACGACGCGGTCATGGCGGGCATCCGCTCGCTGGAGCACGGCGTGTTCGTCGGCGAGCGTACGCTGCGCGAGATGCGGCGCAGGGAAACGTACTTCACCCCGACCCTCACCGCGATCGCCGGCCTCGCCGAGTCCTCCGACCCGGTGCTCGCCGAGCGCGGCCGCACCTATCTGCCGGTCCTCGAGCGCGCGGTGCTCGCCGCCCACGAGCTCGGCGTGCCGCTTGCCGCGGGCACGGACTCCTCCGGCGGCAAGGTCAAGCCGATCGGCCGCGAGGTGGAGCTGATGCGCGAGGCGGGACTGCCCGCCCTCGACGCCATCCGCACCGCCACCACAAGTGCCGCGCGCCTCCTGGGACTTCAGGGCCGCGCGGGGCGTCTCGCGCGCGGCTTCGCCGGTGACGCGATCCTCCTGGACGGCGACCCGCTGGCCGACGTGAGCGTCCTCAAGAAGCCCGTGCGCGTGGTGCGTTCGGGCATCGCGCTCTGATCACCGACCACCCGCCACTCACTGAAGGAGTACCCATGACCCCGCTGTCCCGCCGCGGTGTGCTCGCAGGCGCCGCGGCCATCGCCGGCACCGGCGCCACGACCGCGTACGCCGACACCCGCGACCGCGACGACCGCGGCGAGCACGGCGACCGGCACCGCTCCAAGACCGTGGTCTTCAGGAACGTACGCCCGCTCGGCGCCAAGAAGCCCGTGGACCTCACGGTCGTCGACGGACGGATCTCGGACCGGCCCGCTCCCAAGGGCACGGACGTCGTCGAAGGCGGCGGCCGCATCGCGCTGCCCTCCCTCGTGGACGCCCACATCCACCCCGACAAGACGACGTGGGGCGGCGACTGGATCACGCGGAAGCCCGCGAGCGGCATCGCCGACTACGTCGCCCAGGACGTGGAGCTGTTCAAGAGCCAGTCCCGCACGGTCGGCGAGCGCGCGTACGGCCTGATGGCGCACGCCGTGACCCGCGGCACGCGCGCGATGCGGGCCCACGCGGACGTGGCCCCTGCCTACGACCTGGCGGGCCTCGAAGGGGTCGCCGCGGCGCGCAAGCGGCTGAAGCACGCGCTCGACGTCCAGATCGTGGCGTTCCCGCAGCACGGCGTGGTCCGCACGCCCGGCACGGCCGAGCTCCTGGAGGAGGCGGCCCGCTCCGGCCTCGTCGACCACATCGGCGGCATCGACCCGATCAGCTTCGACCACGCGATGGACGAGCAGCTCGACCTGGTCTTCGACCTCGCGGACCGGCACGGCATCGGCGTGGACATCCATCTGCACGACCGCGACGAGAAGGGCACCGAGGTCCTTCGCGCCATCATCGACCGCACCCGCGCGCTGTCGCTGCGCGGCAAGGTCACGGTCAGCCATGTCTTCTGTCTGCCGAACCTGTCCGACACCGAACTGGGCCGGATGGCCGCCGACTTGGGCGACCTGAACATCTCCCTGACGACCGTCGCGCCGAACGAGTCACTGGTCCTGCCCATCGCGAAGCTCCAGGAGCACGGGGTGCGGGTCGGGCTCGGCTCGGACGGGGTGCGCGACGCGTGGAGCCCGTTCGGCAACGCGGACATGTTCCACCGCACGCACATCCTCGGCTGGGTCACCGACGTACGCCTCGACGAAGAGCTGACGGACTGCTTCCACGTGGGCGCGCACGGCGGCTCGGACGTGATGGGCCTGCGCCGCGCGGACTTCACGCCCGGAGCACCCGCCGACTTCGTCCTCGCGCGGGCCGAGTGCGTGCCCCAGGTCGTGGTGGACATGCCGCAGCGGGATCTCGTGGTGCACGGCGGCCGCGTGGTGGCGCGGGACGGCGAGCTGGTCTGACGTGACACGGGGGCGCCGGCGCGCACAGGCCTGCACGTACAGGGCCGGCACGCACAGGGCCGGCACCCCCTCACCTCACCCTTGCGGCGGCCGCATCCTGAAGTCGTACCGCTCCGGTATCTCCTCGCCCGTCGCCGCCGCCCACAGGTCGCCGAGCTCCTCCGCGCCCTCGCGGAGGTCCGCCGCCTCGAAGCCGGACTCGAAGACGGCACGCACCGCTGCCATGTCACCCTCTGCGTAGAGGAGTTGAGCCTCAAGGAGCCTGAAGCGGCCCTCTTCGCGTGTCGCTTCGTGCAGCCGCTCCCAGACCGTGCGGGCCGCCTCCGGACGGCGCGCGTCGAGCAGCGCCGTGATGGCCTCCGCGCCGAGCGCCGCCGTCGCCGCCGTCCAGACGACGCCGTCGTCGCGCCGCTCCTGGCACAGGTCGTCGAAGGCTTCCGCGTACCGGTCGGCGGCCCGCTCCGTGTTGCCCTCCGCGTGGTCGGCGACGGCGAGGCAGCGCAGCAAAGGCCAGCGCGAGGGCGCCAGTTCCAGGCCCCGCTCCCAGCTGCGCACCGCCTGCGCCCGGTCGCCCGCGTGCCACTGCGCGATGCCCAGGTGGTACTCGGCGAGCGGTCGCGCGGGCGCGGTCTCCAGCATGTCCCGCCAGTGCGGCGCGACCAGCGTCGACCCCGGCGGCACGACCTTGCGCGGCTCGGGCACCGCGCCGGTCTGCAACAGCTCGACCCACGGCGCCTGTTCGGGGCCGAGCGTCGACGCGTCGAAGGGCGTGCCCGGCAACTTGTACTCGGCGCGCAGGACTTCGAGCGCGCCCCAGCCCGAGCCCACGGCGAGCACCTCGCCGGGCTCGGCGTCGGCGCGGGCCAGCCACGCCTCGTACGCGGCGTCGACCGCGTCCCTCGGCAGCGCGTCCGCGAGCCGGGCCGCCACCTCGCCGCGCGCGCCCGCCCAGTCGCCGTGCACGCGGTCCGCGGGCGCCGACAGCGGCCCGTACGACTCCAGCCAGCTGAATTCGGCCTCGGCGTCCAGGCGTACGTGTTCGAGCTGGGTGCGCGCGAGGCCCGACTGGATCTCCGCGTAGCCGCCGGTGCCCGGCTCGGTGAGCCACTCCTGCCAGCGGCGTCCGCCGGTGCCCGTTCCCCAGAGGAAGAGCTTGCGGCCGCGCGGCAGGTCGGTGGAGGTCTGGACGAGGCCGTGCCCTTCCTCGTCGAGCGCGGCGATCCACCGCCGCTCGCCGTCCGGCACGTCGTAGAAGTAGTCGGCGGGGTACTCGCTGCGCCTCGGGTAGGTGCGGTCGGCGCCGTCGTACTCCGGCACGGGCACCTTGCTCAGCCCGCCGGGGTAGGCGAAGCGCCAGGCCTCGTCGGCGGGGGCGAGCACCCTGCGCTCGTCGGGCACCGCGATGTTCGACCACCAGTAGACGGGGGCGGACCTCTCGTGCGGATTGCGGATCCGGACGCCGACGTGCAGGAAGTCGGAGCCCTCGGGCAGCCACAGGTCCACCTGGAAGGGCAGGTCGCGCAGCCGCTCCCACTCCCACAGGCGCAGCATCTCGCCGCCGTCGGGCCCGGCCACACGGGCGGCGTGCACGGGCGCGCAGGACAGGGTGGTGTGGCCGGTGGCGCCGATGTTCCACTCGATGCCGCCGGAGAACCAGGCGCCGTTGAGCGCGAACGCGGCGGGCTGCAACACCGGGTTGCGGTAGAGCAGTTCACGCCCGGTCGGCTTGTGGAAGAGGGAGTGGACGCGTCCGCCGTACCCGGGCAGGACCGTGGCGCGCAGCCGGTCGTTCTCGACGACGATCACGTCGAGCCGGGTCTCGGTGCGCTCGCGCCCGTACCCGTCGAGGACCCGGGTGGGCAGCGGGGAGCGCAGCGGTTCGTACCCGAGCTGCCGGGCCATGTCGCGCGGCAGTCCCTCCTTGTCGCGCTCGTCCAGGGTGTGGACGGCGCGCAGCGGCAGCAGCGGCGGCAGCGGGTTCTCGGGCCCCGACTCGGCGGCGGGCAGGGTCAGTACGTCGCGTCGCACGGTGGTCTTCACGATCACCATGGAACACGTTCACCGCGGCGCCGACCAGAGGGTGCCCAGGTCAGGATTGCGCAAAAGCGTCCACGACCAGGTCGGCGAGCAGATCCCCCGCCGTGCCGTCCGGGTCCAGGTCGGGGTCGTAGATGGTGACGTTGAGCCCGACGCAGCGCGGCGAGCGCACCAAGGGCCGCAGCAGCGCAAGGAGTTCGCCCGGCAGCAGACCGCCGGGGTCGGGGCTGTCGACGGCGGGCATCACGGACGGGTCGAGGACGTCGGCGTCCAGGTGCACCCAGAAGCCGTCGAGGACGGGCACCTCCAGGGTCTGTGTCACGGCGCGCGCGATGTCGTCGGCGCCCCACTGCCTGATCTCGCCGACGGTGGCGTTGGAGATCTTCAGCTCGGTGAACTCGGCGCGGTCCTCGTCGTCGTCCCGCATCCCGAAGAGGCGTACGTCCTCGTCCCGCAGATAGGGCCGCAGCCCCTCGATGTCGGTGAGGTCGTCCTGCCCGCGCCCGGTCGCGAGGGCGAGCTCCTCGCCGCCCGCGGCGCCGATCCGGTCGGAGTTGCCGGGGTGGCGGAAGTCCGCGGAGCCGTCCACCGCGGCGATTCCGTACCGCCCGATGCGGCGCAGTGCAAGCGCCGCGCCGAGTTGGATGGAGCAGTCCCCGCCGAGCACGACGAGGAAGTCACCGGCGCGGACGTGGTGTTCGATACGGTCGGCGAGCTTCACGGTGTACGCGGCGATGGCGGCCGCGTTGAAGACGCCGTCGCCCTCCTGCCAGGTGCCGCGGTCGTAGCGCGGCGGGACCACGACGCCGCCCTCGAAGGCACCGAGGCGCCGCAGGATGCCCCGCTCCCGCAGGGCTCCTGCCAGCTTGTAACAGCCGGGGACGGTGCCCGGAGCGGGTGGGCGAAGGCCCAGGTTGGAGGGGGCGTCGACCACCACGATATTCCGCATGCGGCCCATCCTCGGCGACGTAGGCTGGCCCTTTCAACAGTGTTTGAGCACGGTGTTTGA
The DNA here is from genome assembly GCF_040647455.1 of Streptomyces sp. NPDC041068. Lineage (NCBI taxonomy): Bacteria > Bacillati > Actinomycetota > Actinomycetes > Kitasatosporales > Streptomycetaceae > Streptomyces > Streptomyces sp. NPDC041068. Next base: position 262,640 of record NZ_JBEZCG010000002.1, on the reverse strand, counting down.
GCACAATATTCGAGCACGGTGTTTGAGCACGATGTTCGAGCACACCGTCGATCGGGAAGAGCAGATCAGGACATGGGCACGCAGCACACCTACCGGGTCATCGTCCGGGGAACCTTCGACGGCCTGACGGACACCTCGCGCGCCACGCTCCTCGCCGAGGTCGAGGACCACGGCCTGACGCAGATGAGGTTCACGCCGGAGGGCTCGCTGACCTACGACCGCGCGCTCAAGCACTTCTCGTACCGCTTCGTGGTGCTCTCGGACGCCGAGGACGGCGAGGAGATGGCGGGGGCGCTCGCCGAGGAGAAGGCGGAGGGTCTCCTCGCGGGCCTCGGTCACGGCTTCCGCGACCTGCGGTCCACCGTGACCGACATGGACACCATGAAGATCAACCGGAAGCCGGCGCGCCGCTGATCCGCCCCCGCGGCATGTCGGCGGTGACCGCCCAGCGTTCGTGGTCTCGCCAGGCCCCGTCGATGAAGAGGAAGTCCGGCGAGAAGCCTTCGAGGCGGAAGCCGGCACGCTGGACCAGCGCGAGCGAACCGGAGTTGCCGGGCTGGATGTTGGCCTCAAGGCGGTGCAGTCCGAGCTCGGTGAAGGCGTACGTCATGACGAGCCCGAGCCCCTCGGACATCAGGCCGCGCCCCGCGGCGTGCGCGAAGGCGCCGTATCCCAGGGCGCCGCACCGGAAGGCGCCCCGCACGATGTTGTTGATGTTGATGAACCCGCCGATGGCACCGCTGTCGCGGGCGCAGACGAGGAACCCGGCCTTGGTGGGGTCCTCGATGAGCACGCCCGCGTACGCGCGATAGGCGTCGTCCGTGGCCGGCGGGAAGAGCCAGGGGCTGTGCAGCTCCCGGCTCTCCCTGGCGCGTGCGGTGAACTCGGCGCCGTCCGCGGGGGCGAAGTGGCGTATGCCCACGCGGGGGCCTTCGGCGAGATAGGTGGCTCTGTCGAACATCGGGCCACGCTATCCCCAGCGGCGTCACGCGGGCGGCGGCACCTCCCAGCGCTGCCAGGCGACGTCCGCGCAGTTGCGCAGGTTGATCCCGGCGTGCTCGCTGGGGTCGCCGTTGTTCCGGATGCTCAGGCACTGGCCGTTGACCTGGGTGATCAGATGTGAATTGGCCACGTCCCAGCGCTGGTTGGCCTGGCCGTGGCAGTCGCCGACCACCTGGGCCGGGGCGTCGGGCTCGCCGTTGCGCACGTCGAGACAGTGCAGCTCCGCGCGGTTGCGCAGGGTGTGGCCCTGCCAGAACCAGAGCTGGTTGCCGGTGCCCCGGCAGGTCTGTACTTCCACGTTGTCGCCGTTGGAGGCCAGGCACTTGCCGTGCAGGCCGCTGCGGGTGTCGAAGTCTCCCGCGAGTGCCGCGCGCGCGGCCCGGCGTGTGGTCGGCCGCGTAGCCGGCCTGCGAGGCGGTGAGAAGGGGCAGGGCAGCGAAGACGAGCGCGGCCATGCCGCGCATCAGGTTCTTCGCCACGAAGCAGGGTGTATCGGGCGGAGGACGGGTTCCGGAATGGCCCAGAAGCGGAACCCATCCGTCCGAGTGAACGAATTCACTGCCGGAACGGCCCAGCGCGAAACTGCCGAAACGACCCTGCGCGACCCTTCTGACCAGCTACTTCTTCGGGCACTTCTCGCCGTTCTTCACGACGCCGATGGTGACCGTCTGACCGGTGAGCTGTTTGCCCGCGGCCGGCGACTGCGTGCAGACCTTCCAGCTCAGCGGCCACAGGACGTGCCGGTTGAAGCCGCTGGCGTCGTGCACGTCGACCCGGGTGCGGTAGTCGACGGCGGAGAAGACGTGCATCAGGCCCCGTCCCCGGAAGTCCGGCATCGGCGGACCCGCGGCGGCCGCCGTGGTGACCGCCACGAGGGTCGCCGCGGCCGCGCCGCCGACGACCACTCCCGCGCGCTTGAGCTGCACCTTCACTTGCGCCTCCTGACGAAATAGGCCCCGCACAGCGCACCGATCACAGCCGTGCCGAGCAGAGCCATCCACAGGGGCAGGGTCACTTCGGGGATCAGCAGTCGGATCTTGGTGTTGCGGGTGTTCTCGAAGATGAAGACCAGGGTGAGGACGGCGACCGCGATCACGGCCACCCTGCCGGGCGTGAACAGGCCGCTGCCCGAGCCGCCGCTCTTGGAGCCGCCCGTGGAGGTGTTGGGGCTCATGGTGTGACCCTTCCGTCGGAGGTACGCCGCCTCCCCCGGCACCAGCATGGGCAGCTGGGCCGGGTTCGCGCGCGGTGGGCGTGTCTCCGGGGTGGGGCGGTGGGCCATGCGGGTGACGTCAGTGCCCGATCGCCGTTGACGTCAGGGCCGGATCGCCGGTGCCGTCAGTGCCCGATCGCCGGTGCCGTCAGCGTTCGGTACGTCTCCTACTCAAGCGCCGGTACGTCCAGCGTCAGCGTGCCCGCGTCCGCGTCCAGTTCGCCCGCCACGCCGAACGGCACCGTCAGGGCCCCCTCGCAGTGCCCGAAGCCGAACTCCTCGACCACCGGCACGCCGAGCCCGCCGAGGCGGTCCACGAAGAGCGCGCGCACGTCGTCGTACGGACCGCACTCCTCCCATGAGCCGAGGGCGATCCCCGCGACTCCGTCCAGCCAGCCCGCGCGCAGGAGTTGGGTGAGGATACGGTCCAGGCGGTAGTCCTCCTCGCCGATGTCCTCAAGGAACAGCAGGCCGCCGCGCGCGGACGGCCGCGCCCCCGGCGTGCCGAGGTCGGCGGCGAGCAGCGACACGCAGCCGCCGAAGGTGACTCCCCTGGCCCGGCCGCCGACCAGCGCCCCGGCCCGTGCCGGGTCGGCCCGCACCACCTGGGCCGCCTCCGGCGTGAAGAGCGTCGTCCGCAGGTGTTCCTGCGCCCGCGCGTTCTTGAGGAAGTCGGTCACGGAGGTCATCGGGCCGTGCAGCGTGGCGATGCCGAGGCGTGCGGCGAAGGCCTCGTGCAGCGCGGTGATGTCGCTGTAGCCGAGGAACACCTTGGGCCCAGCGGTCCGCGTCGCCTCGCGCAGCGCCGCCCAGTCGACGAGGTCCACCATCCGCTGGGCGCCGTACCCGCCCCTGGCGCAGAACACGGCGGACACGGACGGGTCGCACCAGGCCCGCTCCAGGTCTCGGGCGCGGTCGGCGTCCGCAGCCGCGAGGTAGTCCAACTGCCCGTGCCGGTCCAGGACATGGGGCATGACGAGCGGTTCCAGGTCCCAGCCGCGCAGGATGTCGAGGCCGGCCTGGAGGGCGTCCTCGGGGACGGGGCCGCTCGGTGCGACGACGGCGACCCGCGCGCCGGGAACGAGGCGCGCGGGCCGTGCGAGGGGTCTCACTTGGCGAGCTCCAGAGTGGGGACGCGGCCCGCGAGGTCCAGTCTGAACACCTGGGCGTACAGGGAGAGTTCGGCCTCCAGGGCGCGGACCATGGTGTCGGAGCGGCGGAATCCGTGCCCCTCGCCCTCAAAGGCGATGTAGGCGTGCGGGACGCCGCGCCCCTCCATCTTGGCGAGGAACCGCTCGGACTGGGCGGGCGGGCAGACCACGTCGTCCAGGCCCTGGAGCAGCAGGAACGGCGTGGTGATGCGCTCGGCCCGCTCGACGGGCGAGCGCTCCGCGTACCGCCCGGGGACCTCGGCGAGGGGGCCCACGAGGGACTCCAGGTACTGCGATTCGAGGTCGTGGGTCTCCGACGCGAACGCGGTGAGGTCGAGCACCGGGTAAATGATCGTCCCGCAGGCGTAGACGTCGGTGCCGGCCAGCGAGACGGCCGTGGTCCAGCCGCCCGCGCTGCCGCCGCGGATCGCGAGCCGGCTCCGGTCGGCGGTGCCCTCGTCGGCGAGAGCGAGGGCGACGGCCGCGCAGTCGTCCACGTCGGCGATGCCCCACTGTTCGCGCAGCCGGTTGCGGTAGGCGCGCCCGTACCCGGTGGAGCCGCCGTAGTTGACCTCGGCGACGCCGATGCCGCGCGAGGTGAAGTAGGCGATGGCCAGGTCGAGGACGAGCGGCGAGCGGCCGGTGGGGCCGCCGTGCGCCCACACCACATACGGCGGGAGCTGGTCGTCGGGCGCGATGTGACCGGGGTTGTGCGGGGGGTAGATGTGCGCGTGGATCTCCCTTCCCGCGGGGCCGTAGAACGTACGGATATGCGGTTCGGGATAGTACGTGGGGTGCACCGGGTCGTCGTGGGCGGCGCCGACGACGCGGGCGCGCCCCGTGCCCGTGTCCAGTTCCACGACTTCGTACGCGCTACGCGGGCTGGCGGCGACGCCGAGCACGCGGGGGCCGTCCGCGGCGACGGTCGCGGACCACTCCGTCCAGGGGCCCGCCGCGTCGACGACCTCGCCGGTCTCGGGGTCGAGTATGCCGAGCGAGGTGGCGCCCTTGCCGTGCACGACGGCGACGAGGCCGCTGTCCAGCGGTGCGAACCAGCTCAGGCCGATCTGCCAGAGCGGACCCGCGAACTCCTCCTCGCGCGGGCAGAGCGGCTCGGCGACGGCACCGCCGTCCGGCGCCGTGCGGTACAGGTTCCACCAGCCGGTGCGGTCGCTCGCGTACAACAGCCGCCCGTCGTGGGCCCATTCGACCTGCGCGATCGACTCGTCGGGGCCGCCCGCGAGGGTCCGCGGCGTGCCGAAGGTGCCGTCCTCGCGCACCTCGGCGACGAGGAGCTCGGTGCCGTCCCACGGCATGCGGGGGTGGTCCCAGGCGATCCAGGCGGCCCGGGTTCCGTCGGGCGAGAGGCGGGGGCCCGTGACGAACCGGTGCGTGCCGTCGGAGAGTTCGCGCACCGCGCCTCGGTCGTCGGCCGCCGAGCCGTCCAGTGGCACCGCGGCGATGACGCGCCGCACGTCGGTGGGCCCGTCCCCCGTGAACTCCTCGAGGACGCACCAGACTTCGCCCCGTTCCGGGCACAGGAGGGGGTCGGCCCAGCGCAGTCCGCCGCCCACGGCGGAGACCGGAGTCAGGGGGCGTGGCGGGGTGTCAGGTGCGTCCGGCTCGTACGCGTAAAGACGCTGGTCGGCGAAGTCCGCGAAGACCAGCAGCGGCCCTTCGGGGCGGTCGGCCCCGGTCCAGGCGCGGCCGCCGTACTCGACGACGCGGGTGCGCACGTTCCACGGTGCGGGCAGCACCGAGCGCTCCTCGCCGTCGGGCAGGCGCCGCACCAGGGCGCGCCGCCCTCCCTCGGTGGGCCGGGGCTCCGTCCACCAGGCCTCGCCCCCGACGAATCCCACGTGTCCCGGGGCCCCGTCATGGGAGGCGGCGAGTTCGGCATCGATCGGTGACGGCCATGATCCGTAGGCCCGGGTCTGCATCATGTCCTTTACTTCCCCCATTTTTCCTAGGCCGTACGCAGAAAGCGGTCGAGGACACGGACGCCGAAGTGCAGTGCGTCGACCGGGACGCACTCGTCGACGCCGTGGAAGAGCGCCTGGTAGTCGAAGCCCTCCGGTGTCCTGAGCGGCGAGAAGCCGTAGCCGGTGATGCCGAGCCGCGAGAACTGCTTGGCGTCCGTGCCGCCCGACATGCAGTACGGCACCACGTGGCCCTCCGGCGCGAACTCCTGGACGGCCGCCCGCATGCGCGCGTACGTCGGCGAGTCGACCGGCGCCTGCAGCGCCACCTCGCGGTGGTGGAACTCCCAGTCGACGTCAGGGCCGGTGAGCCGGTCAAGCGTGCGACGGAACTCTTCCTCGCCGCCGGGTAGAAAGCGGCCGTCCACGTAGGCCACCGCCTCCCCTGGGATCACATTCACCTTGTAACCCGACTGCAGCATCGTCGGGTTGGCGCTGTTGCGCACCGTCGGCGCGACCAGATCGGCGGTCGGTCCGAGCTTCTCCAGGAACTGGTCGACGTCGAAACCGGGCGCCTCGGGGTCGGTCTCCAGGCCGTACAGCGTGGCCAGTTCGACGAGTGAGGCCCGCACGGTCGGGGTGAGCCGCACCGGCCACCGGTGCTCGCCGATGCGGGCGATGGCGGCGGCCAGCCTGCTCACCGCGTTGGCGCGGTTCACCTTGGAGCCGTGGCCCGCCTTGCCGCGCGCGGTGAGCTTGAGCCAGCCGGTGCCGCGCTCGCCCGCCGCGATGGGGTAGATCTGGTTGCCACGCCCGTCGTGGAAGGTGAAGGCCCCGGACTCGCTGATGCCCTCCGTGCAGCCCTCGAAGAGGGAGGCGTGGTGGTCGGCGAGGAATCCGGAGCCGTCGACCGCGCTGGCCTCCTCGTCGGCGGTGAACGCGATCACCAGGTCGCGCCGCGGGCGGACGCCGGACCGCGCCCAACTCCGCACGACGGACAGGATCATCGCGTCCATGTTCTTCATGTCGATCGCGCCCCGGCCCCAGACGATGCCGTCGCGGACCTCGCCGGAGAACGGGTCGACGCTCCAGTCGGCGGCCTCGGCGGGCACGACGTCCAGGTGGCCGTGGACGAGGAGTGCGTCGGCGCCGGGGTCCGTGCCCTCGATGCGGGCGACGACGTTCGTGCGGCCCGGGGTGCGCTCCAGGAGCGTGGGTTCCAGACCCGCGTCCGCGAGGCGCTCCGCGGCGTACTCGGCGGCGGGCCGCTCGCGGCAGTCGCCGCTGCCGCGGTTGGTGGTGTCGATGCGGATGAGCTCGCTGGTGAACGTCACGACCTCGTCGAGTGCCCGCGCGTCCACCTGGTCGTCTCTCCCCCGGCCCTGCTCCCGACCGGTCGTCTCCCGGCCCTGACCCTGGTCACCCATACTGCTCCTCCACGGCGGCAGAGGCGATCGTCGTAACCGCCTTGAAGGTACGAATCCCCTCGTACATGGTCTCGCTGTCATAGGCGACCTTGCGCTCCCCCGTACGGCGCACTCCCGGTACGACGGTCGAGGCCATCGACAGGTGCTCGGCGTCGAACTCGACCTCGACGGTGAACGGGCCGCCGACGACCGGCTCGTGGCGTGCGGCGAGCGCCGCGGCCTGCTTCGCCGCGGCGCGGATGTCGGCGGCGGTGCGGGCCGGGGTGCGGCAGACCGCCGCGTACCGCGAGACGTGGTCCTTGACGGCGACCTTCAGGGCGCCGGGCGCGTAGCCGAGGGCGTCCTCGCAGGCCAGGTCGTCGCCGGTGACGAGCACCACGGGGACGCCGTACTCGGCGACGACATGGGAGTTGAGCAGTCCCTCGCTGGCCCGGACGCCGTTGACCCAGACGCCGGTGATCTGGTTGGCGAGGTAGGTGTGCGCGAGGACGCCCTCCATGCCGGCGCCCGCGTGGTACCCGATGAACGCGATGCCGTCGACGTCGTCGTGCTGCACACCCTCCACCATGGAGAGCGACTTGTGCCGGCCCGTCAGCATCTGCGCCCGCTCGTCCAGCTGCTCCAGCAGCAGATTGCGCATGGTCCAGTGCGCTTCGTTGATGAGCACCTCGTCGGCGCCGCCGTCGAAGAAACCGAGCACGGCGGCGTTCACGTCCGAGGTGAACATCGCCCGGCACCGCTCCCACTGAGGGGTGCCGGGCAGCACGTCCGCCGGCCAGGTCACTCCGGTGGCGCCCTCCATGTCGGCGCTGATGAGGATCTTCATGGGGCGCCACGTTACGCGCGAATGAAGGAGCGGACCAGGAAGACCTGTGCCCCGTTCCCGCGGTGCGGCACGTGGTCAGGAGGCCGGAGTCAGGAGGTCGGAGTCAGGAGGTCGGGCGGACCACCACCGCCTCGGCGCTGACGCGGCCGCCGTACCGGAAGGTCAGGACGAACGGGATCCTGTCGCCCACGCTCAGCGGAGCACGCGTGCGCGCCATGACGTCCACGCCCAGCGGGGCCATGGTCAGGCCTTCGCGGGCCGGGACTGCGGCCGAGTCCAGCATGCGCATGGTGGCGGCCCCGTCGCCCGCGGCGGTGTGCCGGCCCAGCATCACCTCGTCGAGGACCGGGGACGTCACCGACGTCAACCGGTCGTCGGAGCCTCCCGAGTTGGTGATGCGGAAGAACGCGGCGGTCTCCTTCCTGTCCCCCGTCGGCAGATAGATCGTGCCGGGCTCGACCTCGACGCGGGCCGGGCTGCCCGCCGCGCCGGACCCGGTCCACGCGGTGAGTGCTCCCAGGGCCACGGCGCAGGCCGTCAGGGGCGCGAGCGCGGCGAGGGAGGCTTCGCGGAGCCTGCGGCGGGACGGCCGCCAGGGGTTCTGTTCGGCGGTCGTCATCGCGCACCTCCTCGCGCGGCGGTCGAAGGTCTGCCGGACCGTGCGGCGGTCGCGGGCCTGCCGGACCGGCCGGCGGTCGCGGGCCTGCCCGGCGCCGGGTTCCACGTGCGCAGCCGCAGGCTGTTGCCGACCACCAGCAGCGAGCTCGCCGACATCGCCGCCGCCGCGACCATGGGGTTCAGCAGTCCGACCGCGGCGAGCGGCACCGTGACGGCGTTGTAGCCGAAGGCCCACAGGAGGTTGACGCGGATCGTGGCCAGGGTGCGCCGGGCGAGGCGGACCGCGACCGCGACGGCCTCGATGTCTCCGCGCACGAGCGTCACGTCGGCGGCACCGATGGCCACGTCGGTGCCGCCGCCCATGGCGATGCCGAGGTCGGCGCAGGCCAGCGCTGCGGCGTCGTTCACACCGTCGCCGATGACCGCGACCCGACGGCCGTGCTCCCTCAACTCCCTTACGAGGGCAGCCTTGTCGTCCGGTGTGCAGCGGGCGTGGACCTCGTCGACGCCCAGGCCTTCGGCGACGGCGCGGGCGGTGGCCTCGCGGTCGCCGGTGGCGAGGACGGGGCGTACGCCGAGGCGGCGCAGCCGGTCCACGGCGCGGTAGCTGCCGGGCCGCACCAGGTCGCCGACCGCGACGACCGCCTCGGGGACGCCGTCGACGCGGATCAGGACCGGGGTGCGGGCGGCGGTCTCGGCGTCCGCGAGCGCGCCGGCCAGGGCTCCCGTCAACTCGTCCCCCGGGGCGATGACTTCGACCAGGCGCCCGCCGACCAGGCCGCGTACGCCCCACCCCGCCAACGCGCGGAACTCGCTGACCGGCGGCAGGGGTTCTGCCTGTTGTGCGTACGAGGCGATGGCCCGGCCCAGCGGGTGTTCCGAGCCCTGCTCCACGGCTCCGGCGAGGCGCAGCGCCTCGTCCTCCCCGATGCCGTCGGGCGCCGCCGTGATGCCGGTGACGCTCATCTGCCCGGCGGTGAGGGTGCCGGTCTTGTCGAGGACGACGGTGTCGATGTGCCGCAGGGTTTCGAGGGCCTGCGCGCCGCTGACCAGGACGCCGAGCTGGGCGCCGCGGCCGGTGGCGGCCATCAGGGCGGTGGGGGTGGCAAGGCCCAGGGCGCACGGGCAGGCGACGACCAGGACCGCCACGCAGGCGGTGACGGCCGCCTGGGGATCGGCTCCGGCGCCGAGCCAGAAGCCGAGCACCGTGGCGGCGAGCGCGAGCACCACCGGCACGAACAGGCCCGCCACCGCGTCGGCGAGCCGCTGCGCCTTCGCCTTGCCCGCCTGGGCCTCGGTCACCATGCGTGTGATGCGGGCGAGTTGGGTGTCGGCGCCGACGGCCGTGGCGCGGACGAGGAGCAGCCCGCCCGCGTTGACGGCGCCGCCGGTCACGTCCGCGCCCGGCGCGACCTCGACCGGTTCGCTCTCCCCCGTGACCAGCGACAGATCCACGGCGGAGCTGCCCTCCACGACGACACCGTCGGTGGCGACGCGCTCGCCGGGCCGCACGAGGAAGGCCTGCCCGAGCCCCACCTCGCGTACAGGGACAAGGCGTTCACTGCCATCCTCCTCCCGCACGGTCACGTCCTTGACGGCGAGCCCCGCGAGGGCGCGCAGCGCGACTCCGGTCCCGTGCCGGGCCCGCGCCTCCAGGTACCGCCCGGTGAGCACGAACAGCGGCACGCCGACGGCCGCCTCCAGATAGACGTGCGCGGTGCCGTCGTCCGCGGAGGGCAGCAGACTGAACGGCATCGTCATCCCGGGCACGCCCGCACCACCGAGGAACAGTGCGTACGCCGACCACCCGAACGACGCGACGACGCCCAGCGAGACCAGGGTGTCCATGGTCGCGGCGGAGTGCCGGAGTCCGCGCAGCGCACGCACATGAAACGGCCAGGAGCTCCAGCTGACAACGGGCGCGGCCAGCACGAAGCAGAGCCACTGCCAGTTGCGGAACTGCAGGGCGGGCACCATGGAAAGCACCAGCACGGGCAGGGCGAGCAGAGCGGTGAGGAGCAGCCGCTGCCGCTCCGGGTCGAAGCGGGATTCCTCCGGCTCCGGGCGTGCGCCGGGCTCCCCGGACTCCGCATCGCCTCGCCGGGGTTCGGGGCTCGGCCGTTCCTCCTCCGGCTCGGGAGGCAGGGGCAGTTCAGCCGTGTACCCGGCCCGCTCCACCGCGGCGATCAGTGCGCTCGGCTGCACGTCCGGTGGATGGCTGACCCGGGCGAGGCCCGTCGCCAGGTTGACCGTCGCGCTCACGCCGTCCAGGCGGCCGAGGCGCTTCTCGACCCTGTTCACGCAGGCCGCGCAGGTCATGCCGCCGACGGCCAGGTCGGTGCTGACCAGAGCTGTGGCACTCATCAGTGGCCTCCCCCGTGCATGCCGCCCATGTCACCCATGCCACCCGTGTCACCACTGCCTCCGTGACCACCGCCGCCGTCGGAGTCCTTCACGCTGCCGTGCATACCGGGCGCGACAGGGCCGACGGCCTTCCCCACGGCGTACGACACCGCGAAGACCAGCACGAGCAGCAGCACAAATCCGCAGAGCGCGGGCGGCGGCAGGAGTCCGTGCCATCGCTTCTGGTCAGCCATCACCGCTCCCGGATCGTGCGAAGACGCGGATCGACCGGATCCGCGCCGCCTCAGGAGTCGGGTGGGTGCGCGCCCGAGTTCCCGCACCCCCGGGTGGCGTACGTCACACGCCCTCGGCCGGTCCGCACGGGCCGCACACGCCGCTGAGCTCCAGGGTGTGCTCCAGCTCCGCGAAGCCCGTGGTCTCCCCCAGGCGTTCGGCCCACGCCTCCACCTCCCGCGCGTCCACCGCCCGACTCCGGCCGCAGCGGCGGCAGATGAGGTAGTGCCGGTGTTCCTCGGTGGGGCGCCGGAGGTAGAGGCGTTCGCCGGTGTCGTCGCGTACGACGTCGACGAGTCCCGCGCGGTCCAGGTCGCGCAGCGCGCGGTAGACGGTGGTGAGGCCGACCGCGCTGCCGGCCCCGGCGAGCAGGGCGTGCAGCTCCTGCGCGGAGACGAACTCGCTGCAGCGGCCGAGGGTTTCGAGGACGGCGGTGCGCTGACGGGTTCTGCGTACGCCTGTCTGGCGCACCCCTTCGCGCGTGCGACCCGGAGCGCCGGTCACGGCACGCCCTCGCCGATCTCGGCCGGCGCGCCTCCACCAAGGGCCGTCGGCACCGACAGCCCCGCCCCGCACGACGCGTTCCCGAAGCTCAGCGTCCGATAGACCGTCACGCCACCCGCCAGTTCCGCGCACGCCTGCGCGGCGGCGGTGACGCGGCGCGTGTACGCCGGGTCCGTGGCGTCGATCAGCACCCCGAGCGTCGTACCGCTGTGGCCGACCGCGACGCCCAGGCCGCCGACCTCGCGGCAGATGGCCCGCATCGGGTCCAACAGGCGTTTGTGGCGCAGGGTTTGGTTCATCAGGGCGCTGCGCGTCGCGATGCGTCCGACCTCCGCGAGGTCCTGGCGGCGCACGGCGGTGGTGAGTCCGTCGAGGAGACCCGCGTAGGCGTGCCGGTCGGCCGTCGTGAACGGCTTGGGGATGCGGTTGAAGTCCACCGTGTCGACCGAGCCGCCCTCGTCGACGCCGACCACGGCCATGGCGGGCAGCGAGCCGAGGACCGCGCGGAGCCGCACGCTGCGGTGGTGGAAGGCGACGATCGCGGGGTAGAGCACGCCGTCGGTGGGCTCGATGCGGGACAGGAGCCGTTCGATCCTGACGGGCGGCATGGCGACGTCGAGGGCCCGACCGACCGCCCGCGCGGTGGCCACCAGGTCGGCGGAGGAGCTGGCGAGCCCCTTGCCCTCGGGGATCACGCTGTTGACGGTGAGCACACCGCCGGGCGGGGAGCCGGGCCTCCGCGGCGCCAAGTCCGCGATCATGCGGGCAAGTTGGAGCGCCTTGGTCTTGTGTGCGGGCCGGACCTCGATCTCCCCCGAAGCGGACCCCTGCCGGAACGTGGCCATCGTCCAGCGGGCCACCGGCAGCGTCACGAGGAAGTCGCCGTCCTCCTCGGGCAGCACCCCCTGGAGCAGTTCACCGAAGGTGCCGAAGGCGGTGCCGACCCCCGTCACGGGCGGCGCCCCCTGGCGCGGCGGGCGAGGCCGGGCCCCGGCCTCCTGGAACAACTTCACGCGACTCCTCTCGACGGCGCGAGGCACACGACGCGTCACACAGCGCGCCACACGGCACGCCACCCCGCGTGCACCAGTGTGCCGAGCTTACCCGGTCTTGACAATCATTTTCATCTGGTGTGATGCTCTCGGCGTTCCCGGGGGCCGCCCGCACGGCGTCCGCACTCCCCGGGCCCCTCCCTGCCCTCACGTCCCTACGGGGGATCTCTGCCATGCACGCACACATCGCGGAAGCGGTGAAGAAACCCGATCTCATATCCCTCGCACCGGATCTGGCCTGCCTCCGGTTCGAGACCATGAAGATCTACTCGGCCCTCGGCGCCGTCCGGCACCTGCTCGAATCCGGTGCCGTCCGGCCGGGCGACACACTCGTCGACAGCTCCAGCGGCATCTACGCGCAGGCCCTGGCCCTCGCCTGCCACCGCTACGGAATGAAGTGCCACATCGTGGGCTCGACCACCGTCGACCGCTCGACCCGGGTGCAGTTGGAGATACTCGGCGCCACCCTGGAGCAGGTCGCCCCCTCCAAGAACCTGCGCCTGGACCAGGAGTTGAGAGTGCGGCGCATCGCCGAGATCCTGGCCGACAACCCCTCGTACCACTGGATGCGGCAGTACCACGACGGCATCCACTACTACGGCTACCGCGAGGTGGCCGACACCATGGACGCGGACCTTCCCCGAGGCCCCCTCGCGCTGGTCGGCGGCGTCGGCTCGGGCGCGTCGACCGGGGCTCTCGCCACGTATCTGCGCGAGGCGGGCCGTGATGTGTCGCTCATCGGCGTACAGCCCTTCGGCAGCGTCACCTTCGGCTCCGAGCACGTCGCCGACCCGGACATGATCATCGCGGGGATCGGCAGCGCCATCACCTTCCAGAACGTCCGGCACGAGCTCTACGACCGCGTGCACTGGGTGAACTTCGACAGCGCCGTCTCCGGCGCGGTCGCCCTGCTGCGCACCACCGGCATCTTCGCCGGGCTCTCGGCGGGCGCCGCCCATCTCGCCGCCCTGTGGGAGCGGCGCAGGGACGACTCGCGTACGTACGTCTTCATCGCGGCCGACACCGGGCACCGCTATGTCGAGAGCGCCTACGCCCGGCACGAACAGGCCCTGGACATCGACGAGTTGAAGCCGCACGAGATCACCTCGCTCGACGAGCTGCGGCATCCCTGGTCCACGACGGCCTGGCCGCCCGCCGCCGCGCCCTGAGCGGCCCGAGCACCGCTCCCTCCCG